>JARKQG010000049.1 GCA_029974035.1 Eubacteriales bacterium
ACCGCCCCCGAGGCCGGCGTCGCGTAGGGCGGAGCAGCGCGGGTTAATCCCATGACATCATTGTACGTACAAGGCCCTGTTCCCGCTTGGGAACAGGGCCTTTGGCATTGAATCCGGAGTTACCGCGACGCGATCTCTTCATCTCCCGGCACGTGGTCGGTCATCACGCCGTCGAAGTAGCTGGCATAGGCGGTCATGTCGAAGTAGCCGGTGCCGGTCAGGCCGAAGAGGATGACTTTCTCCTCTCCCGATTCGCGGCAGCGGACGGCCTCGTCCATCGCGCAGCGGATGGCGTGGGCGGACTCCGGCGCGGGCAGGATCGTCTCGAGCCGCGCGAACTCCACCGCCGAGTCGAACACCTGGGTCTGCTCGTAGGCGACCGCTTCCATGTAGCCGTCGTGGTAGAGCTTGGAGATCATGGGCGACATGCCGTGGTAGCGGAGGCCGCCGGCGTGGTTGGGCGAGGGGATGAACTCCGCGCCCAGCGTGTACATCTTGGCCATGGGCGTGATCTTACCGGTATCGCAAAAATCGTACTCAAACCGGCCCCGGGTGAGGGATGGGCAGGAGGCGGGCTCCACCGCCACAAAGCGGGTGCCCTTGCGGTCGCCCCGGAGGGTATCCCGCATGAACGGCGCGATCAGCCCGCCCAGGTTGCTGCCGCCGCCGGCGCAGCCGATGACCACGTCCGGATATTCGCCAAATTCCTTCAGCGCCTCGTAGCTTTCAAGCCCGATCACCGACTGGTGCAAAAGCACCTGGTTCAGCACCGAACCCAGCACGTAGCGGCAGTCCGGCGTGGTGACGGCCTTTTCCACCGCCTCCGAAATCGCGCAGCCCAGGCTGCCGGTGGTGTCCGGGTTTTTTTCCAGGATGGCGCGCCCGGCGTTGGTGGTGTCGCTGGGGCTGGCGATGACCTTCGCCCCGAAGGTGCGCATCACGTCTTTCCGGTAGGGCTTCTGGTTATAGGAACCCTTCACCATATACACCGTCAGGTCCAGCCCAAAGGCGGCGCAGGCTTCGGCCAGCGCCGTGCCCCACTGGCCCGCGCCGGTTTCGGTGGTGAGGGCTTTCATGCCCTGGGCCTTGGCGTAATAGGCCTGGGCCAGCGCGGAATTGAGCTTGTGGCTGCCGGAGGTGTTGTTGCCCTCAAACTTGTAGTAGATGCGGGCGGGGGTTTGCAGCGCCTCCTCCAGCCGGTAGGCGCGGACGATCGGCGAAGGCCGGTAGATGCGGTACATGTCCAAAATCGGCTGGGGGATCGGAAATTCCGCCGTATCGTCGTCCAGCTCCTGGCGCACCAGCTCGTCGCAGAATACCGGGGTGAGGTCTTCAAAGGCGACGGGCTTCCCGGTCCCGGGGTTCACCAGCGGCTCGGGCTTGACCGGCATGTCCGCGCGCAGGTTGTACCAGGCCCGGGGCACCTTTTCCTCCGGCAGATAGTAGCGATAGGGCACATGCTTCATGATGGCGTCCTCCTCCATAATATTTGCCGGTTGCGGGCAATAAAAACAGTCTGTCCCAGTTTTCATGGGACAGACTTGACGTCTGCGGTGCCACCCGTGTTGCCTTTTTATCGGCCGCTCGTTTCGCATACCAGCATATGCGCTTCGCGGATAACGGGTGAAGCTCCCGTCGGATACTCACGGCCATGCCGCTCGCTCCGCCCTCCGCGGCCCATTCCGCCCGCATCCTCATGCCGCGCTCGCACCGCCGGCGGCTCTCTGGAAATCGGATGATCGCGCGTACTCTCCCGCGTCGCAGGTTTACGGTTTGATTATACCATCCGCCGCGGCCCTGTCAAGCGCCGGCGGCGGAAATTAACATTTTCGCCGGCCATGGCGGCTCAATCCTCCGCGGCCGGCGCGCCCCGCAGCACCTTTTCCACTTCGTCGGCGGGCATGGGGCGGTAGTAGTAAAACCCCTGCACCTCGTCGCACATCCGCTCTTTCAGGAAGTCCAGCTGGGACCGGGTCTCCACGCCCTCCGCCACCAGCTTGAGGTTCAGGCTCTTGGCCAGGTCCATGATGACCACCGCGATGGCCCGGTCCTTGGGGCTTTTGTCAATGCCGCGCACAAACTGGACGTCCATTTTGAGCCGGTCCACCGGCAGAATCTTCAGCCGGTTCAGCGAAGAATACTCGGTGCCGAAGTCGTCGATGGACAGGGTGACGCCCAGCGCCTTCAGATCGCCGAGCACGCCGATGATGTAGTCCGGCTCGCGCATGCTGGTGCTCTCGGTGATCTCCAGCTCCACCTGCGCCGGGTCAACGCCCGCGCTTTTGAGGATGCCGGCCACCTGCCGGACGAGGCCGGGCGCCCGCATCTGCGCCACCGAAAGGTTCACCGCCACGCGAAGATCGCCCAGCCCCTGCGCCTTCCACACCGCCGCCTGCCGCGCGGCGGTTTCAAGCACCCAGGCGCCGATGGAATTGATGAGGCCGGTCTGCTCCGCCAGCGGGATAAACTCCGACGGCGGAATCATGCCCAGCTTCGGGTGGACCCAGCGCAAAAGCGCCTCGACACCGCTGATCCTTCCGGTGGACAGGTTGACCTGCGGCTGGTAGTACACGCGCAATTCGCCCCGCTCCAGCGCGCGGTAAAGGCTGTTGGCCAAATTCACCCGGTACTCCACCCGCTCCTTCATGTTGGCGGAGCAGAAGGCATACTGGTTTTTGCCCTTTTCCTTGGCGGTGTACATGGCGATGTCGGCGTGCTTGATCAGGGTCTGCGCATCCTCGCCGTCGGCGGGGAATACCGAAACGCCGGCGCTGGCGGTGATGAATACCTCCTGGCCCCGAATCTGGACGGGGCGGTGGAAGATCTCCATCACCTTGTCCGCCACCCGCGCAATGTGGTCCGCGTCGGCGATGTTGGTGATGAGGATCACAAACTCGTCCCCGCCGAACCGGGCGATGGTGTCGGTCTTGCGCAGGGTTTCCCGCAGCGCCTGGCTGACCTCCAGGATCAGGCTGTCCCCGCCCTCGTGGCCGATGGCGTCGTTGATGGACTTGAAGTAGTCCAGGTCCAGAAACATCACGGCCAGCGCGGTGCTGTTGCGCCGCGCCAGGTGGATGGCCTGATCGGCGCGATCGCTGAAGAGCTGGCGGTTGGGCAGCCGGGTCAGCGCGTCGTAATAGGCCATAAACTGGATGCGCGCCTCGTTGCCCAGCTTCTCCATCGCGCCGGACAGCACCCGGGCGATGAAGGGCAGCGGCACCAGCTGGTCGTCGCGCCAGGGGTCCGCCCCGGGGCCTGCCTCGACGTACAGGAAGGCCACGGGCTTCAGGCCCATGAAAAACGGCACGATCAGCCAGCCGTCGGTTCTGATCCGCGTCCGGTCTCCGGGGCCGTTCAGGCGCGCGGCCGCCTCGGCGGAGCCCTCGGGCAGGCGCTCCCGCCGGAAGGCCTCCCAGCGCCTGATGCACCGCGCCACGCATTCCGGCGGCGGATCCGTCCGGCCGGCGCCGGCCACGCGGATGCCGGTCAGCTCGGCAAAGTCCTCCTCCACCGCGCAGACCAGCGCGTTCGGGGTCTGGTAGAACTCCGAAAGCTGGTCCACCAGCTGGCGCACCTTTTCCGGCGCGTTCTGCCTGTCCGCCTGCGAAAAGCTGCCGGCAATGGCGCTGATCAGCCCGTGGATCTCCGCCTGGACGGCGCTGTCCCGGATCTGGCGCCGGTACATCCGGCGGGCGAACTCCGCCGCCGCCAGCACCGTCAGCGCCACAATGCTCCGGCCCGCGTAGGTCCGGCCGTCCACCAGCACGCCCACCGCCGGAGCGACGCCCCAGAGGTACGCCTGCCCGAACAGGAGCGACGCCGCCGCCGCCACCAGAAGGCCGTTGAAATTGAACGCCAGCGCACAGACCACCAGCATCAGCGGAAACGCCCAGATCGTCATCCCGCCCAGGGAAACCCGGCCGACGGTGATGAGCGGCGTCACCGCCAGCGACGCGGCGATCAGAAACATCTCCAGGCGTCCATAGCCGCTCCCGCGCCGCTCCGCGGCCAGCAGCGCGGCCCCGAGCGCCGCCAAAACGGCGCCGGACAGGACGATCAGCGCGGAGGTTTCGCCCGCCCTCCACAGGCACTCCAACGCCACCAGCAGGGTGCCCCCGGAAATCAGACCGGCGGCGGCGACCCGGGAGGCCGTGCGGCGCAGGCTGTCGTCCGGAATGGCCTCGCCGCGCCCAGGCAGGGACGGCTCGCGCAGGGGAATCTTCCGGGCGCGCAGCAGCACACCCGCCGCCGGGAGCAGGAACAGGAGCGGCTCCAGCGGCGGAAGCGGCAGGTGAAAGCGCGCCCCGTTGAGCGCGTCAAAGGCGGCCCCCGGCAAGACGGCGGCTGTGAAAAGGGCGAGCACCCGGGCTTCGCGGCAGGTCTCCGGCCGGTCGCCCTCGCGCCCCCGCCGCATCAGCCGCGCCACGCTCCAGCCCACCGTCAGCAGCTTGAACGCCTGGAGCAGGGCGTCCGCGGCAGCCCCAAACGCTCCCGCGCCCGGCGGGAGCATGAGCGCGCACGCCAGCGCGGCGGCGCACAGGTATATGAAGGTCAGGGCCCATCTTTCCGACCGGCGGCCGGCGCCGGTTGAAATCAGCGCAAAATGCGCCGTCAGGGCGTAGGCACCCACGCGCCCGAAACCGGCAAGCCGCAGCCACGGCGCAGCCTGTCCGCCGGGCGCGGCCACAGCCACCGAAAGGCCCAGCGTCCAGAGCGTCAGGCCGATCGCGGCCGCGCACAGGACGCGGCCGGCCGCATCCTTCGGACCGGGCCGGAGGGCGTAGTATCCCAGCACGGGGCCCAGCCCGGTCAGGACCAGATAGACCGCGGAAAAGACCATCGGAGGATTCATCGCGTCGCTCGCTCTCTACGGCGGGGCGCTCCACGGTGGCCCCGCCATGATTGTCATATGTAATAATTCGACGTGCCACCCGGTTATTTCTACCTTTTCAATGAAAATGACAAAATTTTTACATTTTTCGCGCTCTGGCAAAATCGCGGTTGACAAACCCGCCAGCTTGCCTTATAATAAAGACGAGCCGAGGGGTTACGAACAAATAAGGCTCAAAAGGAGGGGCGATTCACTGAACACCGAGGATTTTGTGACACCCGTTGTTGTCTGCTTCGCCCGTTTCGCAAATAGATAACAGTTGACAACCGAACCCACCTTCTGGTACGCGAAGTAGTGTCATTCCCGTAGGACCGACCCTGGAGAACCGGTTAACCACGATTCGTGCGACCCAGACGGTTCATCCCCTCGCGGGGGATGTTGATTGTTTCCGGGCGAAGCTGCAACCAGACCCGTCAGTGGACGGAACCCGAAAACTGAATACGCTTCACAGCCCGCCGCCTCGCGCGGCGGGTTTTTTTGCGCCCCTCTTTACCCCGGGCGCGCCGCGTGGTAAGATGTGCCCGGGCGCGCCGCGCCCGAAAGGAGCAACCGTATGAAGTTTCTCTTTGCGCCGGACTCGTTCAAAGGATCGCTGGACGCGCTTGCGATGGCGCGCATGATGGACCGCGTATGCCGGCTTCACTTCCCTGAAGCGCAGACGGTGCTTTTGCCGATGGCGGACGGCGGCGAGGGTACGGTGGACGCGCTTTTGGCCGCGTGCCCCGGGCGCGTGGAATTCGCGCGGGTTACCGGGCCGGACGGAAACCCCGTGAATGCCCGGTTCGGACTGATTGACGACGGGGAAACCGCCGTCGTGGAGATGGCCCAGGCCTCCGGCCTGCCGCTGATGGGCGGAAGGCCGGACCCGCTGACCGCCACCTCGCGGGGGACCGGTGAGCTCATCCTCCGCGCGCTGGATTTGGGCGCGCGCGGCATTGTCGTGGGCATTGGCGGCAGCGCCACCAACGACGGCGGCATGGGCATGCTGTCGGCGCTGGGCGCGCGGTTTTACGCCATGGACGGGGAGCCGCTCGAGGGCGGCGGACGGGACCTTGTGCGCGCGGCGCGGGCGGATTTTTCGTCGCTGGACCCGCGGCTTGGCCAGGCCCAAATCACCGTGATCTGCGACGTGACGAACCCGCTGTGCGGTCCGGACGGCGCGACGGCGGTGTACGGCCCCCAAAAGGGCGTCACCCCGGCGCTCTTTCCCGCGCTGGAGGCGGGTATGGCGCGCTACGAGCGGCTGCTGGAGGCGCACTTCGGGCGCGGCGCGCTGAACTTTCCCGGCGCGGGCGCGGCGGGCGGCGCGGGCGCGGCGCTGGGCGCGGTGCTGGGCGCGCAGATGCGAAAGGGCATCGACGCGGTGCTGGAAGCCGTCCATTTTGACCGCCTGCTGGACGGCTGCGACCTGGTGCTCACCGGCGAGGGACGCATGGACGCCCAGTCCGTCCGCTACGGCAAGGCGCCCGTGGGCATCGCCCGGCGCTGCCGGGCCGCGTCCGTGCCGGTGATCGCCGTTGTCGGGAGCATGGGGCCCGGCGCGGAAGGCTTTTATGCGGAAGGGCTGACCGGCGTCGTACCCGCGGTAAACGGCGTGATGACCCTAGAGGACGCCCTGAACCATGCGGAGGCGCTGTTTCTCGACGCGCTGGAGCGCACCTTCCGGATGCTCAAAATCGGGATGCGCCTTGGCCGCGCCGCCCGCTGACCGCGCGCCCGCCATTTACATCCAATTTGAAAAATGAATAAATCCGTCTCAATTTTGCATTGATCTTCCGTCCTTTTTGCATACAATTAAATCATAAATGGTGAAGGCGTCCGCACAGGGCGTTCTTCGCGTGCGGGAGGGATTGCATGAGCCAAGTGGCGTTGCGCCTGAAGGGCATCGTCAAAACATTCCCCGGCGTGGTGGCGCTCAGCGATATGAACTTCGAACTCCTTCAGGGAGAAATTCATGCGATTTGCGGCGAAAACGGCGCCGGCAAGTCCACGCTGATGAAGGTCGTCACCGGCGTGCACGCGCCCGACGAGGGGGCCATCGAGCTCTTCGGCCAGGAGGCCCGGATCAGCGGCCCCATGGACGCCTTTGAAAAGGGGATTGCCATCATCTACCAGGAGACCAGCCTGTTTGAGGAAATGACGGTGCTGGAAAACCTGTTCCTGGGGCGCGAAAAGACCAAAAAGCTGGGCCCGATGACGGTGCTGGACTACCGCGCCATGGCCCGCGAAATGGACGGCATCTTCCGCCGGCTCCGACTGAACATCCCCCGCAACGAAAAGATCAAAAACCTGGGCATGGCCCAGAAGCAGATGGTGGAAATCGCCAAGGCACTGACCTTCCATTCCCGCATCCTGATTCTGGACGAGCCCACCGCCTCGCTGACCCAGCAGGAGGTGGACGCGCTGTTTGGCATCATCCGGGAGCTCAAGGCCGAGGGCGTCAGCATCGTCTACATCAGCCACCGGCTGGAGGAGATCTTCCAGCTCTGCGACCGGGTGACCGTCATCCGGGACGGCCGCTACATCTCCACCCGCGCGGTGGAAGATACCTGCAAGGACCAGCTGGTGACCGACATGGTGGGCCGCAGCATGACCAGCTACTACCCCAAGGCGCAGGTGGAGATCGGCGAAACGCTCCTCTCCGCCCGGGGCCTGGGCGACCGCACGCTGCTGCACGGCATCGACTTTTTCATCAAGAAGGGCGAGATTCTGGGCTTCGCGGGCATCGCGGGCTCGGGCCGCACGGAGCTGGCGCTGGCGCTGTGCGGCTTTGCGCCGCTCTCCCAGGGCACGGTCACGCTGGAGGGCAAAGCCGTCCGGTTTTCCAGCTACCATGAGGCGATGGGCAGCGGCCTTGTGTACGTGTCGGAGGACCGCGGCAAGTACGGCGTGATCCTCAACATGAGCATCAAGGACAACATCGTAATGCCCCAGTTGGAGAAAAACGCACACCTGGGTGTGATGGACCGGGCCAAGGAGTGCGCGCTGGCGGAGGAAATGCGCGAGCGCGTGGGCATCAAGGCGCCGGACACCGACTTTCTGGTAAACAACCTTTCCGGCGGCAACCAGCAGAAGGTGTCGGTCAGCAAGGCGCTGGCGCTGGGGCCGAAGCTGCTGATTTTGGACGAGCCCACCCGCGGCGTGGACGTGGGCGCCAAGGCGGAGATCCACAAGATCATCAGCGGCATGGCGGCCTCGGGCCTGACCATTCTCATGATCTCCAGCGAACTGCCGGAGCTGATCGGCATGTGCGACCGCATCTACATCATGCGGGACGGCACGGTGGAGGGCTGCCTGAACCGGGATGAATTCTCCCAGGAGAGAATCCTCAGCGTCGCGCTGGCCCCGGTGGACAAGCCCTGCAAGACGGAGGTGAGCGCCTGATGAAGCGGCTTCGCATGACGCCGGAAGTGTACCTGTCCCTGTTCCTGGCGCTGATGCTGATCGTGCTGGCATCCTTCGCCCAGGGGTTTTTTGACCTCAACAACCTCATGAACATGCTGGGCCGCTTCAGCTACGTGCTGATCGCGGCCATCGGCATGAACCTGATCATCCTCACCGGCAACATCGACGTATCCACGGGTTCGCTGATTTCGGTGGTGTGCCTCACCATTGCGGCCCTGGGCAAAAAGGGGCTGAGCCTCTGGGCGCTGCTGCCCGCGGCCATGGCCGTCGGCGCCATTTTGAGCCTTTTGAACGCGCTGTTCATCACAAAATTCCGCATCCCCGCCATCGTGGCCACGCTGGCCACCGCGCAGCTCTTTTCCGGCGCGCTGCCGCTGGTGGTGGAAGGCTCCATCTACGATCTGCCGGACACCTTCACCTGGCTGGCCTTCAAGGCCAAGATCTTCGGCCTGGTGCCCGCCAGCGCTCTGATGATGCTGATCGTGGCGGTATCGGCCCTTCTCTACATGAAGTACTCCCGCTTCGCCAAAAAGGTCTACGCGGTGGGCAACAACCCCGGCACCGCGCGGCTGGCGGGCATTGACGTCAACCGGGTGGTCATCGCCTGCTACGCCATCGCGGGGTGCCTGTTCGGCATCACGGCCACCATCATCGCCACCGCCGGCCAGCGGGTGACCACCACCATGGGCACCGGACTTGAGATGACCTTCATCGCCGCGGTGGTTCTGGGCGGCACCTCCACCAGCGGCGGCAGCGGCACGGTGCTGGGCACCGTCATCGGCTGCGCGGTCTTGTCGGTCATCGCGCCGGCCATCAACTACATGGGCATTTCCTCCGACTGGTCCGACGCCATCATGGGTGCCATCATCATCATCGCCGTGGTGGTTTCGGAACTGCAGATGGGCGGCGCCAAGGGCCCCGGGCGCATCGCGGAAAGGAGCGCGGCATGAAGCGCAAATTCCGGTTCAATTTCAACGTCGCGCTGTTTCTGATCCTGGTGGCGCTGTTTTTCGGCATCGCGCTTCTCAACCCGGTGTTTCTGTCCTTTGACTACCTGATCGGCGTCATGCTGCGCAACATCGTGGAGATCGGCATGATGGCGCTGACCATGACCATGATCGTCATCACCGGCGGCATTGACCTGTCCGTGGGCTCCACGATGGTGCTCGCCTCGATGCTGGGCGGCATGGCGGCGCTGAAGTTCGGCGGCGCGGCCGGCGCGCTGGTGACGATGCTGGTGGGCGCGGCCTGCGGCCTGTTCAACGGCCTTCTGATCGCGAAGGTGAAGATCTCGCCGCTGGTCACCACGCTGGCCACGATGTACCTGTACATGGGCGTGGCGCGGAGCCTTTCCCACGGGGACAGCGTCTACACCTACGACCTGAGCCAGTGGATGGGCACCACGGACGTGGCGGGCGTGCCGCTGCAGATTCTGTTCTTCGCGGTGCTGGCCCTGGTGTTCTGGTTCCTTCTGCACCGCACGGCGCTGGGGCGCGCGCTCTACGGCATCGGCCTCAACGAAAACGCCACCCGCTTCTGCGGCATCGATACCGACCGGATCAAGATGCGCATCTACCTGTTCAGCGGCCTCATGTGCGCCCTCGCGGGGCTGATCTGGCTGGGGCGGTTCACCTCCATCAAGTACGACGCCGGCACCAGCCTGGGCCTCAAGGTGGTCACGGTGGTGGTGCTTGGCGGCACCAGCATCCTGGGCGGCCGGGGCGACATGCTGGGCACGATTCTGGCGACGCTGATCATCGCGGTGCTCAACAGCGGGCTCAACGTGCTGTCGATCCCCATCGACGCCCAGACCATCGTACAGGGCACGATTCTGGTGATCAGCCTGGTGTGCTACTCGATCTTCGACGTCCGGGCCCGCAAAAGCAGCATCCTCAAGGTGCCGGTGGAGCACGAGGGCGGCGCGCCGGCGGACGCATGATTTTTCGGCGGCGAAGACCGTCGGAAAGAATATCGAAAGGGGAACAAATCCATGAAGAAAACCCTGTCCCGGATCCTGGTGTTCACGCTCCTTCTGAGTATGCTGGCCATGACGGGCGTCAGCGCGCTGGCTGAGGGCACGGTCAAGATCGCCATGCTGCCCAAGTTCAAGGGCGAGAACTACTTTGACGCCTGCAAGGTGGGCGCCCAGGAGGCCATCGACGAGCTGAACAAGGACGCCAAGGTCGTGGAATTCCTCTACGACGGCCCCTCTCAGGACCAGGCCACCAACCAGAAGCAGGTGGACATCCTGGAAGGCTGGATCGCCCAGCAGGTCAACGTGATCATCGTGTCTCCCAACGACCCCGTCGCCATCGCGCCGACCCTCAAGAAGGCCATGGAGAAGGGTATCAAGGTGCTGACCTTTGACGCAGACGCCCAGGCGGACGCCCGTCAGCTCTTCGTCAACCAGGTTGCCTCCGACGGCGTCGCCAAGGGCCTTGTGGAAGGCACCGCCGCGAAGCTGATGGTCAAGGGCTACGGCCCGGAGAAGCCGGCCAACATCGGCATCATCTCCTCCGCCAAGACCGACGCCAACCAGCAGGCCTGGCTGGAGAACATCAAGACGCTGCTGGCCACCGACGACTTTAAGTGGATGGTCCTGAACAACGAGGACACCGACGTCTACTACCCCGGCCCCGACGAGACCGCCACCCAGACCCAGGCCGGCATCCTGATCAGCCGCATGGGCCCCGACGCCGACCAGCTCCAGGCCGCCATCGCGCTGACCTCCATGGCCACCCCGGCCCTGGGCTCCCAGTACAACGCGGCCTCCGTCAAGCCCGATCCGGCCGTCGTCACCCTGACGGGCCTGGCCACCCCCAACGCCCTCAAGTCCTACATCAAGGACGACGCCAACCCGCTGGACGCCGGCGTGCTGTGGAACTGCATGGATCTGGGCTACCTGGCGGTTCAGTGCGGCTACCAGATGGCCGCCGGCACCCTCACCGATGATTCCGCCACCGTCACCGCCGGCCGCCTCGGCGACCGCGAGATCGCGGACAAGATGGTCATCCTCGGGCCCGCGCTGGTGTTTGACAAGGACAACGTGGACGACTTCAACTACTGATCCCGGATCACCGCCTGTCAGCGCCAGGGGATTGTGCCATGCCTTCGGGTATGGTACAATCCCCTCGAAATACCCGGAAACAGGAGGGCGTCGTGAAAAAGCGGCTGATGATGTCCCGCAGGCTGTTTCTGGCGCTGATGGTGGCGGTGGAACTGCTCTGTCTCGCCTTCGCGGTGGTCTTCTACGCCTACAATGTGGTGACGCTGATGAACTCCGAAAAGGCGCGGCTGGCCTCGCTGTGCGAGAGCACCACGGCCCAGATCGACGCGATGGTGCACTCGATGGACGAATTGTCCCTCTCGGTCACGCTGTCCGACGGCTTTGGGGACGCCATGCGCTTTATTGCCGAGGACGCCGACCCCGCCCTCTGGCGGGACGCGCTGCGGAGCATCATGATCCGGGCCTACGCCAACCGCGTCAGCGTCTACCGGGTGGCGGTGCTGGCGGAAAACGGCAACGCGGTGGTGGTGGGCAGAAACGAACTGGCCACCCCGGCGGTCCGCGCCATGGTGGCGGACGGCTACTGGCACGACGCCGACCGCCGCGGCACTTCCAAGGTGCTGGTGGGGCCCTTCGCCGACCCGTGGGTCAAAAACCAGCCGCAGCAGCTCTTTTCGCTGCTCCGGGCGGTGCACGACGGCGACCGGGTGCTGGGCTACGTCGAGGTGCAGATGCTCACCCGGAACCTGAGAAACGTCTACCGCAACAGCTGGTCGGGCCGGCTCGGCTACGCCATCGTCAGCGGCGACGGCCACCTGTTCCTCTCCAACTTTGAACCCGAACAGCGGGATGCCTACCTGAGCGCCATCCTGCAAAACGCCGCCTGGTACCCGACGGACAGCATCGAAACCGAGGACGAGCTTTTGAGCGTGTCCGCCTCCAACTATACGGACTGGAAGACCGCGCTGATCCTGCCCAAGGCGGTGGTCTACCAGCAGCTCCGGGGCATTCTGCCCATCGCGCTGGCGCTGGCGCTTTTGATGGGCGTGGGCGTGGCGCTGGCGTTCCGCTTCGTGGTGGCGCACATCACGCGGCCCATGGAGCGCGTGGTGCGGCAGGTGCAAAAGATCAGCCTGGACAGCCTCGGCGCGCCCTTCGAATACGTGTCGGGCAGCTACGAGGCCGAGGTGCTCAGCGAGGCCTTCAACACCATGAAATCCCGGCTGGCCGACGCCTTCAAAAAGGAAAAGGCCATCGAGCGCGTGCAGAGCAAGGTGCTGCTGGAGGAATTGCAGTCCCGCATCGGGCCGCACTTTCTGAACAACACGCTGGGCGCCATCGCCAACATGTGCGAATCCGGCGACGCCGAGGGCGCGGCGGGCGCGTGCTTCAGCCTGTCCGATCTTCTGCGCTACTCGTCCAACAACTTCTCGATTCTCGTGAGCATGCGGGATGAGATCGACCACCTGCGCGACTACCTTTCGCTGATGAAGGGGCGCTACCGCCACCGCCTCGAATTTGAGGTTTTTGCGGAAAAGGAATGCCTTCAGACGCGCATGCCCAAATTGACCATCCAGCCGCTGGTGGAAAACGCCATCAAGTACGGCCTGGGTGAGCGGGAGCAGGTGCGGGTGGACGTCAGGGTGACTTTTGAGGACGGGGACACGGTGGTCCGCATTTCGGACAACGGCCCGGGCTTTGACGAGGCGGTGATCCGCACCGTGCGCGAAACCGTGGACCGGTGTCTCGCCGCCCCCACCGAGTTTCCGGTGGACCAGTTTGCGCGGATGCGCGGGCTGGGGTTGGCCAGCACGATGGTGCGGCTATACCTGCTCAACGGCGAGGAACGCTTTCAGTACGCCATCTTTAACCGGCCCGAGGGCGGCTCCGTCATCGAATTCCGAATTCTACCCGATGGGAAGGTGTTGTGATTTGTACCGGGTCATGCTCGTGGACGACGAGCCGTCGATCCTCGACTCCACCAGCCGGATGATCGACAAAAATCCCGCCTTCAAGGTGGTATGCCGGGCCTACCTGGTTTCGGAAGCCAAGCAGCTGATCGGGGACTGCCGGCCGGACGTGCTGTTTTCCGACATCAAAATGCCCGGCGGCAGCGGGCTGGATCTGATCAAGTACGTGTCGGAAACGCTGCCCCACTGCACGATGGTGGTGATCAGCGGCTATGACGACTTCAAGTACGTCCGCGATTCCTTCGTCTACGGCGTGGAGGACTACCTGCTCAAGCCCGTTTCGCCGTCCACCTTCCTGCCCTTTCTGGACAGGCTGGCCACCAAGCTGGAAAACGACGGCGCGGTGCGCTCCGACGGCGGGCTCGAGCGGGACGGGGGCAGCGACCCGGACCACGCGCTTCCGCCCTCCGAGCGGCTGGTGCGCGCCATTGAGGCCTACGTGGACGAGCACATCGCCGAGGACAACTCCATCCACGAGATCTGCAGCGCCTTCTCCATCTCGCAGCCCCGCCTGAGCCGCATCTTCCGGCAGCACAAGGACTGCTCCTACAACGAATTTCTGGCCTCGGTGCGCATCGCCAGGCCAAGCGGCTGCTTTTGCAGCGGCAGGACCTTCTGATCAGCACCATCGCGTCGCTGACGGGGTTTTCCAACCAGTTCTATTTCAGCCGCGTGTTCAAAAACGCCGTGGGCGTAACCCCCTCGGAATACCGGGGCAAAATATCACCATAGGAGGTTTTTATGAATTCCAGAGAACGAGTGCTGACGGCCTTTGGCAAGCTCCCCGGGGTCCCCGACCGCGTACCCTTCCAGTTTGACATGTGCCGCAGCCTGACCGACCACTTTTTTAAAAAGCTGGGCATCGCGCCCGACTACACCTGGTCCTACTACGAGGACCTGAGCTACCGCGTCTCCGCCAACGAGCTGCGCACGCGCCTCGGCAGCGACTGCGTGGTGGTGGGCGGCCAGGTGGCCGAGGGCTTTGCGCCCCAGACCGTGCGGGACAACATCACCACCAACGAATTCGGCATGCACATGAAGCCCACGCCCCTTTACGTGGAGGTGGTCAAGTGCCCGCTGGCGGGGGTGTCGTCGGTTGCGGAGGTCGAGCGCTATCAGATGCCCGATCCCAACGCGCCCGGGCGCATCAAAAATGCCGTCCGGGACATCGCGCGCTTCAAAAAGGACTACTTCGTGATCGGCGACTGCGAGATCTCCATGTTTGAAATGGCCTGGCACCTGACGGGGCTCGAGGACTACCTCTACGGCATGGCCGACGAGGAGGAGTGGGTGGACGCCCTCAACGACAAGGTGGAGGCCTTCACCACGGGCCTGGCCGAAAACCTGGTGCGCGCGGGCGTCGACGCCATCTGGCTGGGCGAGGACCTGGGCAGCCAGGTGTCCACGCTGATCGCGCCGGACGCCTGGCGGCACATGTTCAAGCCGCGCCACGCCCGCCTGATCCAAAAGCTGCGCGCCATCAACCCGGAGCTGATCATCATCATGCACAGCGACGGCGCCGTCGCGCCGCTGATTGACGACTTCATCGAAATCGGCATCGACGTGTACAACCCGGTGCAGCCGGGGGTGCCCGGCTCCGACCCGGGAGAGCTGATGCAAAAGTACGGCGGGCGCATTCGCTTCTTCGGCGGCATCGACCAGCAGGCGCTGCTGCCCGAGGGCGACGCGGCCAAGATCGAAAAGACCATGCGCTTCTACGCCGGGGCGCTGGGTGCCGCCGGCGGATACCTGATGGCCCCGGCCCACATCCTTCAGGCCGACGTGGCCCCGGAAACGGTGGAGGCCATGCTGGCCATCGCCAGAACGCTGTAAGGAGGACCCCCATCATGGAACGATTTGCGTGGAAGGCCCGGCTTCTGCCGGGCATGAAGGCGGAGTACGTCCGCCGGCACGACGAGATCTGGCCGGAGATGACCCGACTGCTGGACGAGGCGGGCATCCACAACTACACCATCTGGTGCGTGGGCGACGAGCTTTTCGGCTACTACGAGGCCGAAAAGGGCGTGCCCTTTGCCGCCAAAGCCCAGGCCGAAAGCCCCGTGGTGGACCGCTGGAACGAGCACATGAAGGACGTCATGGTGATGGAAATCGACCCGGCCACCGGCACCGCCTACCAGCTGGAGAAGGTGTTCTACCACCCCTGAAAGGATGCCCCGAACGCCACGCGCCCCCGGCAGGCCGGGGGCGCGTCGGGCTTCGGCGGCTTCAGCGGCTTTCGGCGCCCCCGCCCG
Source organism: Eubacteriales bacterium (assembly GCA_029974035.1). The sequence goes on from JARKQG010000049.1 coordinate 15,526, forward strand.
GGCCCCGGGCCCGCCAAGCGATGTGTTGAAAGTACCGTTCCCGGATGCGCGCCAGCTCGTTTCTGCGAATGTACACGGTGTCCCCGTTTTTCATGACAAAATCGCCGTCCACATGGTCCACCTGGTCAAAGTTGACGATGTAGCCGCGGTGACAGCGGCAAAAGACGTCCTCCGGCAGCAGAATCGTCAGCTGATCGATGGGCAGGCGCGCGGTCAGCACCCCCTCCGGCGTGTGGACGCGGCACAGCTTGTTGTCCACCTCGACGTAGAGAATGTCCTTCAGCGGAATGTCCCGCCGCTTCCGGTCCACCACCAGCGTGATCTGCCGCGCGGGGCACTGGCCGTCCCGCGCACACCGGGCCCACACCTCCGAAAGGTCCGCCTCCGAAACGGGCTTGATCAGGTAGTGCGCCGCGCACACCTGGTAGCTCTCCAGCGCGAAATCCCCGCTGAACGTGATAAACACGATCTGGCAGGCGGCGTCCGCCCGCCGGATCACCCGCGCGGCGTCGAGGCCGGTCATGCCGCCCAGGTACATGTCGAGAAACACCACATCGAACAGGCCCGGCCGGAACGCCGCCGTCAGCGCCTCGCCGGACTCGAACCGCTCGATGGAATGGGCGCGCAGGGCGGCCGTCAGGCTGCCGTCAATCAGGTCTGTCAGGCAGTTCATGTCCTCCGCCTGATCCTCACAGACCGCAATCCTGATCGGTTGATCCAACGCCACCCCTCCGTTCTCCTAAAGCCAATTATAATAGAATCGCACATTTACGCGCTTGTGTCAACAGTTTTTTCAGCGCGCGCCTGGCGGTGCAGCCGCACCACCACCGCCGATTCGAACGTGACCCCCTTGGGGACAAACTCCGCGTACCCGCCGTACCGCTCCACCACCGCGCGGATCGACGCGATGCCCACGCCCTCCGAATCGAAGCCGCGCTTCCGGGAAAAGAACACGCCGCCCTTTTCAACGCACTTTCCGTCAAAGCCGTTTTCCATGTTCATGACGAGATAGTCCCCCCGCACCTCCGCTCCAAAGCGGATCAGCCGCCTGCCGCGCTCCAGCCCTTCGCAAGCTTCGATGGCGTTCTCCAGCAGGTTTCCCGCCACGACGCAAAGATCCGTGGCGGGCACGGTGCCCGTGTCCTCCGGGATCGCCAGCGCCGTCTCCAGCCGCACGTCCCGCTGCCCGGCCTGCGCCTTATGGTGGCGGGCCACGGTGTCCACGGCGCGGTTTTCGCACAGCGGGGCCTCCGTTCCGGGCGGCAGCGCGCCGATCATCCCGGCCAGGTACCGCCTGACGCCCGCCAGGTTCCCGTCGTCGGCATAGCCGCTGAGCGCCATGAGCCGGTGCCGCAGATCGTGCCGCGCCTTTCGGTTCTCCTCAATCGCCTCCGCCAGGCGGTCGTACTGCTCCCGCTGCATCTGCAAAAGCCGACCGGATGCGGTCACCTCCATTTCAAGCCGGGCCTTCTCCTTTTCCGCGCGCACCGCGTCCCGCGCGTAGCAGCCGCCGATCACCCCCAGCGACAGGATGAAGACCAGCATGCCCGTCTGAAAGAAGATGGACAGCGTATCGGTGAAGCGGACGGAATAGTTGATCACTTCCAGCACCGCCGACACCGTCAGCACCAGGATGGGCACCACAAAGCGCCGCGCCACCCTGCTTTGATATTGGACCGCCTCCCGGATGAGACAGGCGGTGAACACGATGACGGACAGTGGCTCGATGATGTGAAAGACGTACATGCTGCGGGACAGCCCCACAAGCCCCATGCGCTGCAGCGCAAAGGCCACCGCCGCCGCCAGGGCGAGCACCCGCGACGCTGCCGCGAGCGGCGCGCCGCCGCGCGGGCCCAGAATCGCCCGCCCGTACCGCATGAGCGGAATCGCCAGCGTGAACAGGCTGCCAAAGGCCAGCACGTACAAAAGCGACGGATAGGGCAGCATCAGGGCCGTCAGATCGCACTCGGCAAAGACCCATATGCCCGTGGCGAGGGAGAAGATCCCCAGCCAGAAAAACGCGGCCGGGTTGGGCAGGCGGCACACCGGCCCCATCAGCGCCAGCATTGCGCCCATCAGCAAAAAGAGCAGCGCGAACACGAGCGACGGCACGTTGGCGTCAAAGACCTTCATCACCAGCGCGGACCGGTCGCCCACAAAGACCGCCGGCAGGGCCATCACATCGCGCTGCGTCGGGGATATGTATTCAAAGCGCAGCTGCCGCACGCCGTCCACCGCCATGAGCGGCACGATGGCCAGAACCGTCGGGGGGTCCAGCAGAAAATCCGGGTAACTCCCCGCCTGGCCGCAGGCGTAAATCAGCTGCCCGTTCTCGTAGAGCCGAAGCTGCGTATACACGGTCTTGATCAGAAGGCAGTCCGCGTCGTCCGCGTCAATTTCGGCGGTGAGCGTCACGGCCGATCGCGGCGGCAATTCCGCCAGGTTCCCGGGCAGCGGAAGCGCGCCGCTTCGCCCGTCCTGGATCTCGTAGGCCGCGCCGGTCAGCGCGCGAACCGCCTGCGCCCCCGGGAAGGCGAAGTGCCTGTCCGGCAGCGCGCCCCGGATCAGCGACGCGATGAGGATGATCATTCCCGCGCCGAAGACGACGGAAAGGAGCAGTTTGAGCCCTGGGTGCAATGCTCTGTCCACGGGCGATCCTCCTGCGACGCGATCCCGGGGCAGGCTTCAGGCCCCCGCGCGGCGTTTCGCGGTCAATCCTCCGTCATTATACATGCTTTTGGACGCCGGCGCAAACGCTCCCCGCGGCGCTTCGGGGTGGGCTGCGGGGCAAAATCCGGTGGCGCGCCCGGGCGGTTTATGGTACACTGAAGGGGCCGCTCCCCGGGGCGGCACGCCGGCGCGCGGGGGTCCGCGGCGCCGGATCCTTCCGCTGAAAGGGGCAAAACCCATGACGGATACGAAGGCGGGCCGGCCCGCCATTTTGGTCGTCAGCTTCGGCACCACCTACCCGGACCGCCTTGAGGCGGGCATCGGCGCCATTGAGGCCGCGGTCCGGGACGCCTTCCCGGACCGCGACGTGCGCCGCGCCTTCACCAGCCAGATGGTGCTGGAAAAGCTCCGCCGACGCGACGGCACCCTCCTTGACAACGTGCCGCAGGCGATGGAACGGCTTCTGGCCGACGGCGTCAGCGATCTCACGGTGCAGCCCACCCACGTGATGAACGGTCGGGAGTACGACAAGATGATGGCCGCCCTGGCGCCCTACCGGGCGCGGTTTAACGCCTTTCGGGTGGGCGCGCCGCTGCTCAGCCGAGCGGCGGACCTGAAGCAGCTGGTTTCGGAGCTTTCGCCGGAGCTGCCTCCCCCGGAGCCGGGCGCGGCCGTCGTCATGATGGGCCATGGCAGCGACCACTTTGCCGACGCCGCCTACGCCGCGCTGGACTATGTGTTCAAGGACATGGGCCGGGCGGACGTATTCATCGGCACCGTCGAGGGCTATCCGGACCTTGACACCGCGCTCCGGCACGTGACGGACTTCGGTGCGAACCGGGTGACGCTGATGCCGCTGATGATCGTCGCCGGGGACCACGCCGAAAACGACATGGCCGGCGACGGGCAGGACAGCTGGAAGGCGGCCTTCGAGCGGGCGGGCTGCGCGGTGGAGTGCGTGCTCCGGGGGCTGGGCGAGTACCGCGGCGTGCGCGATCACTTCGTCCGCCACATCCGGGACGCGCTTTCCGGCGCGGGACGGGCATGATTCGGGCGGCCAAAATGGCCGCCGACGGAGGGAAAGGCATGTTGTCGTTTGTCGGCGTCGGCCCCGGCGATCCGGAACTGGTGACCCTGAAGGCCGTGCGCGCGCTGGAGGCGGCCGATCTGATCGCGCTGCCAGATTCCGGCGCGGGCGAGGGCGCGGCGGAAAAAATCGCGGAGGCGTGGATTCGCGGCAAGGAGAAGCTGCGCCTGCCCATGCCCATGTGCGGGGAGCGGGGCGACTGGCGCGCCGCCCACCGGCAGGCCGCCGAGGCGCTGATGGCGCGCCTTCGCGAGGGGGCGCGCATCGCCTACCCGGTGCTGGGCGATCCGCTGCTCTACGCCACCAGCGGCTACCTGCTGGCGCTGATCCGGCCCCGGTACGAATGCGAGGTCATCCCCGGCGTGCCGGCGCTGTGCGCGATGGCGGCGCGCCTTCAAGTGCCGCTGGCGGAGAGCCGGGAGGCGCTGACGGTGCTGCCCGGTTACGAGCCGGGCGCGCCGCTGCCGGAGGGCAACGTGGTGGTCATGAAGGCCGGGCGCGCCCTGGGGCCGCTGCGGGACGAATTGGCCCGGCATGGCCGCCCGGGCTGGGTGGTCCAGAACCTAGGCATGGCCGAGGAGCGGATCGCGCCCGCGGACGCCTTTGAACCCGAAGGAAAGCAGAGCTACTTTACCACCGTGCTCGTGAAGGCGCGGTAGGCGGCCTCGACGGTTTCGTCGATCATGGCCTCGGTGTGGGCGGCGCTTACGAACATGGCCTCGAACTGGGCGGGGGCCAAATAGACGCCCGCGTCCAGCATCGCGCGGAAGTAGCGGGCGTAGGCCCCCGTGTCGGAGGCCTTCGCCGCCCGGAAGCCCGTCACCGGGCCCGGGGTCATGAAGGCGCACACCAGCGACCCGACCCGCGTGACGGCCGCCGGGCGCCCCGCCGCCGCCGCGACCCGGTTCAGCCCCGCGGCCAGGCGCGCGCCCAGCGCGTCGATGCGCGCGTAGAGCCCGGGGTCGGCCTCCAGCGCCCTCAATTGCGCCAGCCCCGCCGCCATGGCCACGGGGTTTCCGGACAGCGTGCCCGCCTGGTACACGCGCCCCAGCGGCGCGACATGCTCCATGATCCCGCGCCGCCCGGCGTAGGCGCCCACCGGCATGCCGCCGCCGATGATCTTGCCATAGGTCACCAGGTCCGCCCTGACGCCGTAAGCCTGCTGCGCGCCGCCTGGCGCCAGCCGGAAGCCGGTGATCACCTCGTCAAAGATCAATAGCGCACGATGCCGGTCGCACAGCGCGCGAAGCCCGGCGAGAAACCCCGCCGCCGGCGGCACCACGCCCATGTTGGCGGCCACCGGCTCCACGATGACGGCGGCGACGCCATCCCGGTGCGCCGCAAAGAGCCGCCCTACGCCGTCAAGGTCGTTGTACTGGGCGGTCAGCGTATCTTGTGCCGCGCCCTCGGGCACGCCCGCGCTGTCGGGGGCGCCGCCTGTCAGCGCGCCGGAGCCGGCCCGGACCAGCATGGCGTCGCAGTGCCCGTGGTAGCAGCCCTCAAATTTGATGACCTTGTCCCTTCCCGTAAAGCCCCGGGCGAGGCGCAGCGCGCTCATCACGGCCTCGGTGCCCGAGGACACCATGCGCACCATCTCCACCCCCGTCATGCGGCAGATCTGCTCGGCCAGGTTCACCTCGTCCTCGCAGGGCGCGCCGAAGCTCAGTCCCCTGGGGATCGCGGCGGCCACCGCCTCGCGGACGGCCGGGTGATTGTGCCCCAGGATCATCGGCCCCCAGGAGCCCACGTAGTCGATATAGGCGCGCCCGTCGGCGTCGCGGAGCACCGCGCCGTCGGCGGAGGCGATGAAGCGGGGCGACCCGCCCACCGCGCGGAAGGCGCGGACGGGGCTGTTGACCCCGCCGGGCAGCACGCGCTCCGCGCGCTCAAAGAGCGTTTCCGACCGGTTCATCCGATATCCCCCTTTCGGATCGCGCGGGCGATCTCCGGCGCAAAGTAGCTGATGAGCATCCCGGCGCCGGCGCGGTAGACCGCCACCGCGCTTTCGCACATCACGCGGTATTCGTCGATCAGCCCCATCGAGGCCGCCGCCTTGACCATCGCGTACTCGCCGCTGACGCTGTAGGCCGCGACGGGCAGGTTGGTGCGCTCCGCTACCCGGGCCACCACGTCCAGGTACGCCAGCGCGGGTTTGACAATCAGCATGTCGGCGCCCTCGGCCTCGTCCAGCGCGGCCTCCTTTCGCGCCTCGCGGACGTTGTGCGGGTCCATCTGATAGCCGCGCCGGTCGCCGAAGGCGGGCGCGGAGCCCGCCGCCTCGCGGAAGGGCCCGTAGAAGGCCGAGGCGTACTTGACGGCGTAGCTCATCACCGGCGTATCCGGATACCCCGCGCCGTCCAGCGCGGCGCGGATCGCCGCCACGCGCCCGTCCATCATGTCCGACGGCGCCACGACGTCCGCCCCCGCCCGCGCGTGGGAGAGCGCCGCCCGCGCGAGAAGCGGCAGCGTGGCGTCGTTGTCCACCGCGCCGCCCCGGATCACGCCGCAATGGCCGTGGTCGGTGTACTCGCAAAGGCAGACGTCCGCGATCAGCCGCGCCCCGGGGCAGCGCGCCTTCACCGCGCGAAGCGCCCGCTGCACCACGCCGTCCTCCGCCCAGGCGCCGCTGCCCTCGGCGTCCTTCCGGTCCGGTATGCCAAAGAGCAGAAAGTGCCCGACGCCCGCCTCCATCGCCGATTCGACGCCCTCGGCCACGGTGTCGGGGCTGAAGCGAATCTGCCCCGGCAGGCTCTCGATCGCCTCTCGCACGCCCCGGCCCTCCCGCACAAACAGCGGGTAGATCAGGCTATGGGCCGAGAGGCGGGTTTCGCGCACCAGGCGGCGCATCGCGTCGTCCCGCCGCAGCCGCCTGGGCCGGATGATCATGTCCATGTCCTTCCCTCCGATTCCATCAGCTTTGCCATGCCCTCGATATTGCACACCGGGCTGACCAGCGCGTCCATGCCGTGGGCCCGGGCCCGCGCCGCGGTGGTTTCGCCGATGCATACCGCCCGAAGCCCCGAAAGATCCGCGCCCGCCATGCGCCGGGCAAAGGCGTCCACGGAGGCGCCGCTTGTGAAGGCCGCCGCCTGATAGCGCCCCGCTTTCAGCGCCTCGCGCACGCGCTCCACGTCCGCCTCCGCGTCCAGCGCCTCGTAGGCGGCCCACTCGTCCAAGTCTGCGCCCCGCCGCCGCATCGCCTCGGAAAGCTCCGGCGCGCCCTCCCTCGCCCGGGCGACCAGCGCGCGCTCGCCGGGCCGCATGCGCAGAGCCAATCCCTCGCCCAGGTGCGCGCCGTCATACACCGCCGGCACGTAGTCCACCAGGACGCCGCGGGCCTCGACGGCCCGGGCGGTCTCCGGCCCCACGGCGGCAAACCGGACGCCCGCGAGGGCGCGCACATCCACCCGCTGGGTCCGCATCGCGTCAAAGAGCGCCTCCGCGCCCCGGGCGCTGGTCAGCGCGATCCACTGGTAGGCGCAAAGCCGCCCGGCGTCCATGGGCAGCGGCCGCGTTCCGATCAGCGCACATTCGTCCACCGCCGCGCCCGCTGCCCGCAGCCGCGCCGCGAGGCGGCCTCCGGCCCCCGCGCTGGCCACCACGAAGCGCCTGCCCCACAGCGGCAAATGGCGCGTGAAGTCAAACCGGTCGCCGAGGGCGCACACGCGCCCCACCACCAGCGCGGCGGGGGCCTCCATCCCCTCCGCCCGCGCCCGGGCCGCGATGTCCCCGAGCGGGGCCGTCAGCGCCCGCTGCTCCGGGCAGGTGCCCCGATGGATCAGCGCGGCGGGGGTTTCCCCCGGCATGCCCGCCGCCATCAGGCCCGCCGAAATTTCCTGAAGCGCCGACACGCCCATCAAAAAGACCAGCGTGCCGCCCAGGCGCGAAAGCGCGCCGTAATCGATGTCCGGCGCGCGGCCCGCCCGGGCGTGCCCGGTCAGGATGTGCAGCGAGGACGCATAGTCCCGGTGGGTCACCGGAATGCCCGCGTAGGCGGGCGCCGCGAGGGCCGAGGTGACCCCCGGCACGACGCGGAAGGGAATGCCCCGGGCGGCGAGCGCCTCCAGCTCCTCCGCGCCCCGGCCAAAGAGGTACGGGTCCCCGCCCTTGAGCCGCACCACCCGCTTGCCGGCGAGGGCGTATTCCAGGATCAGCCCGTTGATCCCGGACTGGGGCATGGTGTGCCGGCCGCTGCGCTTGCCCACCGGGACGCGCGCCGCGCCCGGCGGGATCATCGCCAGCACCTCATCGCCCACCAGGTGGTCGTAGAGCACCACGTCGGCTTCCTGGAGCGCCGCCCGGCCACCCAGGGTCATCAGCGCGGGATCGCCGGGGCCCGCGCCCACCAGCGTCACAAAGCCCCCGTCAGCCAACCGCGCCGCCCCCCTTCAGCGCCCGCGCCAGGCATAGCCCCAGCGCCTCGGCCTCCCCGGGCGCGCCCTGGACCTCGCCCCGCGCCGGCGGGCCCTCCGGCGGCACGTAGAACCCCGCGAGCACCAGGCGCCCGCCCTCAAATCGCGCATAGGCGGCGTTGGGCGAGGAGCAGCCGCCGCCCGTCGCCCGGAGAAAAGCGCGCTCGGCCCGCGCGGCGCGCCAGGTGTCCTCATCGTGCACCGCGTCGAGAAAGGCCAGATCGTCGCCCGCGCGGCCCTGTACCGCCAATATGCCCTGACAGGCCGCGGGCAGCATCTCCTCCGTCGAAAACGCGCGGCTCACCCGCGCCCACAACTCCAGCCGCAAAATGCCCGCCGCCGCCAGCACCAGCGCGCCGTATTCGCCCGAATCCAGCTTGCTGAGCCGGGTCAGGATGTTGCCGCGCACCGGCCGGACGGACCAGTCCGGAAAGAGCGCCTGAAGCTGCGCGCGCCGGCGGAGGCTGGAACAGCCCACATCCCCCCGCACATCGCCGCCTTCCCGCGCGCCGGCCGGCAGGATCAGTACGTCCCTGGGGTCCGCCCGGGGGGAGACCGCCGCCAGGGGCAGATCCGGGTCGTCCTCCAGCGGAAGATCCTTCAAGGAGTGCACGCAAATGTCCACCCGCCCGGCCCGCAGCGCGGCGTCCAGTTCCCGGGTAAAAAGGCCCTTTCCGACCATGCCGTCCAGCGGCGCCTCCGGCATGCGGTCGCCGCTGGTCTTCATGGTGATAAGCTCCAGCGACAGGTCCGGATACCGGGCCGAGATCATGTCCATCACAATGCGGGACTGGCGGACGGCCAGCGCGCTGTCACGGCTGCCAATCCGAATTTTGCGCATCTTTCAGCACCTCCCCATCCCGAAGCATCTGCGCCGCGCGCTTCACCAGCGCATGGTCGCCGCCGGCGGACACCAACCCCGCCACCAGATCCCCGCTGCGGACCACCGCCGGGAACCAGAAGGTGCACTCGTCCCGCCGGTCGGCGACGCTCACCGGAACGCCCAGCGCCCGCGCGTCCTCGCCCACCTGCCGGTTCACCTCGCGCGAGGAGGTGACCGCGACGGCCATCGCCGCGCCCGCAAGGTCGCTTTTCAGGTATTCCCTGGAGATCCACGAAATATCGCCCCGCTCCGCCAGCGGGTGAAGCCCCGGCGCCAGCCGGGGGGCCACGACGGTGATCCGGGCGCCGAAGGGGAGGAGGGCGTTGACCCTGCGGGCGGCGATCCGGCCGCCGCCCACCACCACCACGTCCCGGCCCGACAGGTCGATGAAGATCGGGAACCGGGGCGGCGCCCCGGCCGCGCTGCGCGCCAGGTGCCACCGTTCAAACCGCTCCAGGTATTCCTCCGCGATGCGGCGCGCCGACAGAATCTGGGAGACGTTCAGATCGCGCAGCCCGTCGGGCTTCAGATCGTCCAGGTTGATCAGCGTCGCGCCGGGCAGCGCGCCCACCGCGAGCTCGATGTCCCGCGGCATCGCAAGATCGACAAACAGCCGGTCGGCCGCCGGGAGGCACGCCACCTGCGCCGCCCGCACCACGGTCTGCGCGCTGGATGTGGCGCTGACGATGAGCGGCGTCCGGGCCGCGCAGGCGGGCCACGCGTCAAAGGGTACGAACTGCGCGCCTTCTCCCTCGGCGCCGTCCCTGGGCCGGTGGGTGCGGCGCGCCACCGTCACGCGGCACCCGCGGGCGAGGAGCGCGGCCGTCGTGAGCATGCCCATGGCGCCGCCGCCGATGACCAGCGCCTGCCTTCCCGCCAGGCCGCCCAGGCGCGCCTCGGCCTCCCGGATGGCGCGCTCCGCGACGGAGGCGTCCGCCCGCACGAAGCGGAGCTCCGACCGGATCCGCTTCCCGCAGGTCTGCGCCAGCCGGAAGAGCGTGCTGAGGGCGGCGTCCATCGCGCCGCACGCCTGGGCGGCTTCGGCGGCCGACCGGATCTGGGCGAGGATCTGGTCCTCCCCCAGCACCTGCGAGCACAGCCCCGCCGCCACCTGCATCAGGTGCAGCGCCGCGTCCCGCCCCCGGCGCACCCGCACGGGGCCGCGGTTCTCCTCGCCGGAAAGCCCCAGCGCGCCCAGGAGCAGCGCGGCCGCGTCCGCCTCCGCGCCTTCCCGCAGGCTGAGATAGAGCTCCGTCCGGTTGCAGGTATTGACCAGCGCGTAGCCCTCCGCCCCGCCCGATGCCTTGAGGGCGTCCAGCGCCGAGGCGCGCGCCTGGTCTGTGAGCGCAAAGCGCTCCCGAATCTCTATCCCGGCCGTTTCGTGGTCCACGCCCGCCATTGCAATCATCATGTACGCCGCTCCGTCCATGCCGCCGCGCGCTCAAAAGAAACGCCCTCCCCGGTTACGGGGAGGGCGTGGCACGGCAAAAAAGGCGGGAACCGCCTTGCGCCATGTCACATCGATAAGAGCCCGTTAACGGTGTGATCTGCCGCGAAACCGCGGCTATGTGGATCGGGCAGGTCTTCTGGCTTCGGCCTCTCCCTCGCGCCTTCCCGCGCAGCGCGCAGTGGCAATGGCAAGGGGCATTGGGCCGTTACAGCGGCGATCCCGCGCGGGTTTTTCACCCGGCTTCCCTATTCTCCCGCGCGTGACGCGCGGGCACCTGATCCAGTTTCTACGATTATTATTCTACAAAAGAAAGCGCCGGATGTCAACCGCGGAGCAAAAGGTCAGCCCTCCGCGTCAAAGGCGGCCCGGAGCGCCTCCAGCAGCCGATCGTCCAGCCGCGCGAGGGCGGACAGCTCCTCCTGGGAAAAGGCGCACAGCGCCCTTTCCTCGATGTCGCGCAGCCGGCGGTGCAGCGGCTGGAACAGCGCCTCGCCGCGCTCGGTGCGGAAGATGAGCGCGCTGCGGTGGTCCTCCCGGCTGGTCTGCCGCCGGATGAGGCCCTCCCGCTCCAGCCGCGCGAGCACGCCCGTCAGCGTCTGCGGCGGCATCACGAGGGCCGCGGCGATGTCCGAAGGGCGCACGCCCCGCGCGTGGTGTGAAACCATGTGCATCACCGAGTATTCCGTAAAGGAGAGCGGCCGCGCCTGAAACCAGTTTTGGTACAGCTGCGCCTGCCGCCTGGAAAACCGGATGTGGCGGCCAAAGAGCGCGACCTGCGGGATCGCGGCCTGCTCGTCGGCGGCGGGCCTGCGCGCCGTCAGGCACACCAGCGCCGCACCGCCCCCCAGCGCGGCAAGCCCCCGCGCCTCCCGCGACAGGATGTGCAGAAAGCCCAGTCCCCTCGCCCTTTCGTCCAGACCGTCCTCCGCGTCCAGCGAAACCAGCAGGCCGCCCTTTTTCAGAAGCCGCCTGCCCTCCGCCAGCGCCCGCTCCGGCTCGTCCAAATGCCCGAACAGCTCGCAGGCCACCACCGCGTCGAAGGACTCATCTTCAAAATCCATCCTCCGGCAGTTCATGACGCGGAAGTCGATGCGCTGCTTTCAGGACAGCGACGCCTCGTAGGCGCATTGAATCATCGCGGGGGCGCTGTCGACGCCAATGACGGCATGACCCAGCCCCGCCAACAGAATTGCCGCAAAGCCGCTTCCGGTGCCCATATCCAGCACCCGCAGCGGCTTTTCCGGCGGCAGCAGCGCGCCCAGAAACGCCCGCCACCGCGCCGCGCCCGCGCCGGACAGCGCCTCCGCCCGCTCCGAGGCCAGCCCATCCGCCGCCGCGTTCCAGAAATCGACGTCCTCCCGATGCATCGAACCACGCTCCTCGCTACCAATATACCCAAACCCCCGCCGCGTGTCAACGCAGGGTCGCCCGCGCCGGATATTTGATACTGAATCGTATAAACTAATACTTGACAGTATATTATGCGCGTGATGCATTGGTGCGGGGAAACGGCGCCCGCGGCGCGGCCGCCGTTTCGGGGATCATACCGACGTTGAAAAGAGGCGGATGGGCAATGCGGTATTCAAGATCGGAACGGTGGACGCTGAGTCTCGCGGTTGCGTTCGCGGTCGTCTTTTCCCTCTCGTGGACGGCCGGGGCGATGCACATCATGGAGGGATACCTGCCGCTGGGCCACTGTGTGGCCTGGGGCGCGGTGAGCCTGCCGTTTCTGGTGGCGGGCGTCATCCGCATCCGGCACACGGTCCAGAAGAGCCGGCGCACGCTGATGCTGCTGGCGATGTCCGGCGCGTACGTATTCGTGCTGTCCTCGCTGAAGATTCCGTCCGTCACGGGCAGCTGCAGCCACATGACGGGCACCGGGCTTTCGGCAATCCTCTTCGGCGCGTCGGCGACGAGCGTCCTGGGCATCATCGTGCTGATCTTCCAGGCGCTGTTGCTGGCCCACGGCGGGCTGACCACGCTGGGCGCGAACACCTTCAGCATGGCCATCGCGGGCCCGCTCTTCACCGTGCTTTTGTACAAGGCGGGGAAGAAGCTGAGCGTCAACCGCAAGGTCAACGTGTTTCTGGCCGCGGCATTGGGCGATCTTTTCACCTACTGCGTCACCAGCGTGCAGCTTGCGCTGGCCTATCCCAGCGCGGAGGGCGGCGTGGCGGCCAGCGCCGCAAAGTTCTTGGGCGTGTTTGCGCCCACGCAGGTCCCCCTGGCCATTGTGGAGGGCATTCTGACGGTGCTGATCGTGATGGGCCTTGAGAGCTTTGCCACCGAGGAGCTCCGGGATATTTCGTTTGTGGAGGGCGCGTGAGCGATGAACAGCAGCAAGAAAACGGTCATCGTCCTGATTCTCGTGGTCCTGGCGATCGTCCTGTTGCCGCCTCTGTTTCTGAAGGGCGCGGAGTTTGGCGGCAGCGACGATGCGGGCAGCCAGATGGTGGAGGAGGTCACCGGCGCGGCGTACACCCCCTGGTTCACGCCCGTGCTTGAGAACATGATCGGCGGCGAACTGCCCGGCGAAATCGAAAGCCTCTTTTTCTGCGTGCAGACGGGCATCGGCGTGGGCATCATCGCCTACTTCTTCGGGTATCTGGTGGCGCGGAAGAGGTTCTCCGCCGCGCCCAGGGGCTCGGCCGCGCCGTAAGAAACGCATGAACCGGGGCCGCGCGGCCACCCGTGCGGCCCCGGGATGAGGTGAAGGATGATCACCGCGCTCATGACGGCGGCCGTCGTCTGGTGCCTGTTTTCCGGACGGGTGCCGCCGCCGCTTCTTGTGCCGCTCAGCGCGGCGGCGGGCGCCGCCTTCGGCGCGGCCGCACGGCACGGGCATGAAAGCGTTTTGTCCGTGGACGCGCTGGCGCAGGCCTCCCGGCTGAACACGGTCAATCCGGGCCTGAAGTTCTGGTCCGCGCTGGCGCTGATGTGCCTGTGCGTCGCCTCCGGAAGCCCCGTTCCGGGGCTTTTTCTTGCCGGGGCGGCCCTCGTGCTGACGGTCTGGGCGGGCGGGCTCCGGCTCGGCGCCTACCTGCGCTTTCTGTCGCTTCCCGTTTCGTTTCTGATGATGGGCGCGCTGGTGCTGCTCTTTTCGGTGGCGGACGGGCCGGCGGGCGCGGTGAACATCCCCGCCTTCGGCGCGTGGCTGACGGTGCGCGCAGAAGCGCAGGCGCAGACGGCGCTGGTCATTGCCCGCGCCTTTGGCGCGGTCAGCTGCCTGTACCTGATCTGCCTCACCACCCCGATGCCGGAGCTGATCGGCGTATTGCGGCGCGCGCGCTGTCCGGACGTGGTGGTTGACCTCATGTACCTCGTCTACCGGTACATCTTCATCCTGTTTGCGATGCACGGCGCGATGAAAAACGCCGCCGCGGGTCGGCTCGGCTACGCGGACTTTCGCGCGGCCTACCGTACCACCGGGCGCATTTACGCAAACCTGCTGTCCCGCAGCTACCGGGTGGTCAACCGCAATTTTGACGCGATGGAGAGCCGGTGCTACGACGCGGGAATCCGCTTTCTGGAAAAAAAGCGCGGGATCCCCCGCGCCCATCTGGCCGCCACGCTTGCCGTCGCGGCCCTGACCATTGCGCTGTATTGCGCGTTTCGCTGAGGTGCGCCCATGGAAGAAGTGCTCCGCCTGGAGAACATCCGCTATTCGTACGATCACCGGATTCCCGCGCTGAAGGACGTATCCGTCCGCGTGGGCAGGGGGGAGCGCGTGGCCGTGCTGGGCAACAACGGCGCGGGCAAGAGCACCTTTTTTCTGTGCTGCAACCGCATCCTGCGCCCGCAGCAGGGCCGCATATTCCTCCGGGGGCGCGAAATCACGGACGCGAAAAAGGACATTCTGGCCCTCCGCCAGGCGGTGGGCGTGGTGTTTCAGGACCCCGACAGCCAGATGATCGCCGGCACCGTGGAGGACGAAATCAGCTTCGGGCCGATGAATCTGGGCCTTGCGGCGGACGAGGTGCGGCGGCGGGTGGACGAGGCCGTGATGCGGATGGATCTCAAGGGCTACGAGCGGCGCGCGCCCCAGTACCTGAGCGGGGGCGAAAAAAAGCGCGTGAGCATCGCGGACATCCTGGCGATGCGGCCCGACGTCATCCTGCTGGACGAGCCCACGGCGTCCCTCGATCCGCGGAACACCGACCGGCTGGAGGCGGCCCTGGCGCAGTTGCACCGGGAGGGCATGACCCTGGTGGTCTCCACCCATGACGCGGACTTTGCCTACCGCTTTGCGGCGCGGGTGATCGTGTTTGCCGACGGGGAGATCGCCGCGGACGGCAGCCCGGAGGATGTGTTCTCCTCCGAGGCCGTGCTGGCGGGGGCCGGGCTCAAGCGGCCGCTGCTCTACGAAACCTATCGGCTGCTTTGCGATGCCTTCCCCGAGGCCGCCGCGGAGCGCGCCCCGACGCGGATCGAGGACATGCGGCGCTACATCCTGGGCCTAAAAACGCCCCGAAGGTGACTTGCGCCCCCGCGCCGGCCGCGGTACAATGGACGCGCCCGCCCTCCGGACGGGACACCCGGCCCGAAAGGGGGCCCGCCATGAAAGACGAAAGAACGGGCGCGATGCTGGCCGCGCTGGCGGCGGCCGCGCTCTACGGGCTGAACGTCCCGCTGTCCAAGCTGCTGCTGGAGAAGGTGCCGGCGGCGCTGATGGCGGCGCTCCTCTATTTGGGCGCGGGGTTTGGCATGCTCGCCGTGCGCCTTGCCCGGCGCGCGATGGGGCGCGCCGGCGCGGACGCCCGCATCGCCCGGGCAGACCTGCCCTTTGTGGCGGGAATGGTGCTGCTGGACGCAGCGGCCCCGATCCTGCTGATGATGGGGTTGGCGGGGACCTCGCCGGCAAACGCGGCGCTCATGGGCAACTTTGAAATCGTCGCCACATCGCTGATCGCCTTTCTGCTCTTTCGTGAGCACGTCGGGCGGAAGATGTGGGCCGCCGTCGCGCTGATCACCGCTTCCAGCATGATCCTGTCCTTCGAGGGCGCGGCCAGCCTCTCCTTTGGCGCGGGCTCGGCGCTCGTGCTCATGGCGGCGGTGGCGTGGGGGCTGGAAAACAACTGCACCCGCATGCTGTCGTTGAAGGACCCGACGCAGATCGTCGCCATCAAGGGGCTGGGCTCGGGCGCCGTCTCGCTGGGGCTGGCGCACCTTCTGGGGCAGGGCGGCGCGCCCCTCGGGTACGCCCTGGCGGCAATGGCGCTGGGGTTTGTGTGCTACGGCCTCAGCATCGCCCTGTACGTGCTGGCCCAGCGGACGCTGGGCGCGGCGCGGACCAGCGCCTGCTACGCGGTCGCGCCCTTTGTGGGCGTGGCGCTCTCGGCGGCCATCTTCGGCCAGCGGTTCGAGCCTCCGTTTCTGCTGGCGCTGGCGGTGATGATCGTTGGGGCGTATTTTGCCGCCTCGGAGCGCCACCGGCACGCCCACGTCCACGAGGCACTGGCCCACGAACACCGCCACAGCCACGCGGACGGCCACCACACCCACGCTCACGGCGCCCCGGTCGCCGGCGCTCACAGCCATTTTCACACCCACGAGCCGGTGGAGCATACCCACAGCCACACGCCGGACCTCCACCACACCCATCCCCACCCCTGACGCGCCCGCGCCGCCCACGGCCTGAGTAAGAAAGGGAGCCGCATTTATGCTGCGGCTCCCTGTTTGCGCGCCCATCGGCCCGCCGGAAAAATCAGCGGCCGCCCAGATACACGGTCAGATCCCGGCCCCGGTAATCCGCCGCCTGTTCGCGCCCGGGCCCGTCCGGTCCGACAAGCCGCACCAGGACGCGCGCGGCAAGGCCCGCCGCGCCCTCCGCCGCGTGGAACGTCAGCGCGCCCGCGCGGTCGTCCCAGGTGAGGCGCACCCGGGTGTATTCGCCCGCCTCGTAGGCGTAGCCGTCGCCCGCGTCGCCGTAGAGCCAGGCCTCGCCGTCCGCGCCGGCATACACCCTCACCTCGTCGCAGAGGGGCGGCGCGTCGGCCGCGCTTTGCCCGCCCGCGGCGAGGGGCAAAATGGCGCCCGCCCGGACGAACACCGGCAAGGTCGAAAGAGGCGTTTCTACCTCCACCGTCCGCCCGCCCGCAAAGAAAGCGCCGGTGAAGAAGTCGTACCAGCCCGCGCAGGCGGGCAGGTACGCCGCCGTGCGGCCGCCGCCCTCCGAAATGGGCCGCGTGACCGGCGTCACGAGAAGCGCGTCGCCCAGCATGAACTGGTCGCAGACCGACCGGGCGCGGCCATCCTCCGGGAACATCACAAGCAGGCTGCGCAGCATGGAATCGCCCTCAAAAAACGCCTGGGCCGCGGCGGAATACACGTAGGGCAAAAGCCGGTAGCGCAGCTGGATGAAATCGCGGATGGCGTCGTACTCCGGGCCACCGGGCGCGCCGAACTGCCAGGGCTCCCGGGGCGTATCGGTGCCGTGGGACCTGAACATCGGCAGAAAGCAGCCCATCTGCAGCCAGCGCACGTACAGCTCCCGGTAGGCCGGGTCTTTTACGCCGTCGTTGAAATCGCCGTTCCAGAACCACAGCGGCTTTAACACCGTGTGGCACTCGCAGCCGCGCTTTTCGTAGGCGTCCTTGACCACGAAGAAGCCGCCGACATCCAGCGTCCAGTGGGAAATGCCGCTCATGGCGGCCTTCAGTCCCTCGGCGATCTGCTGGCGCATCACGTCCCAGCGGGCCGATATGTCTCCGCTCCACAGCACCGCGCCGTACTGCTGCACGCCGGGGTAGCCCGAGCGCGTCAGGTTGACCAGCCGCTTTTCCGGGTGGTGGGCGCGCCAGGTTTCGTACATGCCCCGGGCATGGTAGAGGGCGTAGCTGTTGAGGCGCGTTTCGTCCATGGAATTTGCGCTCAGGTCCAGCACCGCCCGGTAGCGCAGCGCCTCGGGGCGCTTGGCCTCGCCGTTCCAGTCGGCGTCGGAGAAGGGCTCGGCGTTGTCGCACCAGTAGCCGTCCACGCCGCCCGCGCCCCAATGCCGCTCGCACTGGGCGCCGTAGAGCGCGCGCCCTTCGGCCGAAAAGGCGTCGTAGGTGGTGCTGTTGGGCAGCATCAGCCCCGCCCGTTCAAATTCCGCGCAGTCCCCGCCGCCCTTGGCCATGTTGGGCCAGATGGAAACCAGAAGGTGTACGTTCATATCATGGAGGGCCCTGGTCAGCGCGGAGATGTCCGGATACCGGGCCGCGTCGGGCGTCTTGTCGCCCCAGAGCCCGTTTTCCCAGGTGTACCAGTCCTGCACCAGGCAGTCCAGCCCCAGGCCCTCGTCCCGGAAGCGCCGGGCGGTGTCCATCAGCTCGCGCCCGGAATCATACCGCTCCTTTGACTGCACGTAACCGTAGGCCCACCGGGGCAGAAGGCGCGTTTTGCCCGTCCAGGCCGCCAGACGGCGCAGCACCTGGCGCGCGTTTTCGCCCCGCAGCACCACAAAGGAAAAATCCTCCGCCGCTTCCAGGATGAACGTAAAGTCCGCCTCGCCGCCCTCAAAGCGCATCGCGCACTCGGCCTCGATCAGAACGCCGTAGCCGGCGTCGGACAGGAGGAACGGGTAGGCGATGATCATGTTGTTCTGGTACAGGTACTCCTTTTGCCCGTGATAGTCATACACGCCGGAATCGTGCTGGCCCAGGCCCGTCAGAAGCTCGCCCGCGCCGCAGGAAAAGGTGAGCCGCACCCGGGAGACCGGGCGGTCGGGCGCCTTCCGGGCGTTGACGATCTCCGTCACCTCGCCGTTGGCGGTCATCCGCTTTTCGTAGACCGGCTCGCCGTCGGTGACGGTCTTGTAGAGCATTTTCTCCTCGAAGGCCGCGGCGATCAGCCGGGGATGGGCGCCGTCCGGAAAGAGCGCCGTCGGGCCGACGGGGCCTCGCTCGCCCGCGCTGAAGGCCACCTTCGCCGCCCAGGGGTAGGGATGGGTGATTTGCATGGGTCACTCCTTCACGGCGCCGGCGGTCATGCCGCCCACGATGTAGCGCTGCCCCGCCAGGTACAAAAGCACCACCGGCAGCGCGGTGAGCAGGATGTCCGCGAACACCAGGTTCCAGTAGGAACCGTACTTGCCAAAGAAGTTGTACACCGCCAGGTTCATCGGCCACAGCTTTGAGGAGGACACGATGTACAGCGGCGTCAGAAAGTCGCTCCAAATGCCCATGAACTGCAAAAGGAAGCAGGTGATGAGGACCGGCCTGAGCAGCGGCACCGCGATTTGGAAGAACAGCCGCACCGGGCCCGCGCCGTCAATCACCGCCGCCTCGTCCATCTCCACCGGGACGGTCAGCACAAAGTTGCGCACCACGAACACGCAGAAGGGGATCATGGCGGAGGTGTACACCAGCACCACGCCCAGCCGGGTGTCGTTTACGCGAAAGAAGTTGAGCACCTGGATCAGCGTCACGTAGTTGACCGGAAAGAAGAGGCCGCACAGGATGCCGTAAAAGAGCAGCGAATTGAGGCGGGTGCGCTTGCGGCAGATGATGAAGGCCGCCATCGCGCTGAGCGTCACGCCCAGGGCGGAGCTGAGCCCCGCGTAGAGGAGGCTGTTGAGAAAGCCCTGCAGCAGCTTGCCCTTGTCGATGACCTCGGCAAAATTGGAAAACACCCACACCTTGGGCAGGCTGATGTTCATGCGGGCGGCCTCGCCCTTTGTCTTGAAGGCGTTGATGACCACCACGTAGAAGGGCACCAGCACGATGACGCACAGAAGGATGCACAGCGCCTGCTTGAAAACCGCCGCCCCCCATTTGCGGCGCGGCGCGCGGACCAATCGGTTCATTGCTGCACCTCCCCCTTGGCCATCGCCCGCACGACGATCAGCCCCGCCGCCAGCGAAAGCACCAGCAGCACGGTGTTCATCGCCGTGGACATGCCGTACTTGCCCTGGGCGTAGAGCTGGTAGGCGTAGGTGGTCATGACCTCGGTGTAGCGGCCGGGGCCGCCGTTGGTGAGCACGTAGATCACGTCAAACACCTTGAGGCCGTAGGTGATGCCAAACACCAGATTGATGGTGATCGAGCCGCCCAGCATGGGCAGCGTCACGTTCCACAGCCGCTGCCAGTAGTTGGCGCCGTCGATCTGGGCCGCCTCGTAGTAGCTTTTGGGGATGGCGTTGATGCCGGCGAGGAAGATGGTCATCACGTAGCCGATGCCGCGCCAGGCGTCCACGCCGAAGATGGAGCCCCACACCACACCCGGGTCGCTCAGCCACTTCTGCTGCCACGCCTCAAGGCCGATGGAGGCCAGGAAGTTATTCGCCAGGCCGTTGAAGTTCAGGATGGAGCTGAACACCAGCCCGATGATGAGAAAGGGCAGGATGGAGGGCATGTACAAGACCGTCCGGTAGGCGTTCCGGCCCGGCAGTTCACCGCTGAGCAAAATGGCGAGAAACAGCGCGGGAACCAGCTTGACGATGTTGGACACCACCGTGAACCACAGCGTGTT
This sequence comes from Eubacteriales bacterium, assembly GCA_029974035.1. The sequence continues at coordinate 35,478 of JARKQG010000049.1, forward strand.
GGCAATGCCCTGGGAATACCGCACGCTGCCGCCGGAAAAGATGTCGATGAAATTCTGCAGGCCCACAAAGTGCACGCCGTCCAGGCTGCGCACGTTCCAGTCCGTAAAGGCGAACAGCACGCCGAGCAGCCCCGGCAGCAAAAAAAACAGCAGGTACAGCAGAATCGGCGCGATGAGAAACCACTGGGGGTAGATTTTCCGCGTATTCAAGGGGCATTCCTCCCGGGGGCTGATTGGCGCGGGATGAGCGCTCATGGATGGCCGCGCCGGCGCGATGGGCGCCGGCGCGGCCGGGCTCGGGCGATGGGCCTATTGGGCCCAGGCGGGATCGGCGGCCAGCTTGGCGGATTCCGCGCGGTTGACGTCCATGTTCTCCAGAACCTGCTCCGCGGTCATCTGGCCGGTGCACATGGCCACCATGTCGCTGCCAAACTGCATCCAGTAGTCGTTGGTGTACTTGGTGCCGGTCTGCAGCACGCTGTAGGCCATCTTTTCCTTGGGGATGGCGCCGACGAAGGTTTCCTCCTCCGGCAGCCAGTGCTGGTCGATCTCCACTGTCACGTCCAGGTTGGTGTAGGCCGGGGAATTGTCCAGGATCTCCTGCAGGCTCTCGGCCGTACAGACGAAGCGGAAGAATTCCTTTACCAGCTCGGGGTTCTTTGCGCCGGAGTAGCCGAACATCGTCGGACCGGCCGGGTTGGTGGGGTAGTAGCTGTTGTCCGCCAGCGGGATCAGCGTCAGGCCAAAGGCGTCCTGGGTGCCGGTGTCGTCCTTGATCTGCTTGATGTAGCTGGAATTGGCCATCGCCATGGCGACCTTGCGGTCGGCGAAGTCATTGGCCATGTTGGTGGAGTTGGTGCCGATCCAGTCCTTGCCGAAGTAGCCCTTGTCGCTGAGCTCCTTGAACTGGGCCAGAACCTTCAGCATGGTTTCGTTGCCGGCGAAGGTGGCGGTGTTGGCGTTCAGCGCGTCGTACAGACCCGGAGCGGCCGCCTCGTACACGCCGCCGATCTGGAAAAACGAGAGCTGGTGCTGCCAGCCGTCCGCGCCGGGCACGAACCAGGGGGTGATGCCCTGGGCCGAGAGCGCCTCGCAGACCGCGAGCAGCTCGTCATAGGTGGCGGGGGCGGCCAGGCCTATCTCGTCAAAGAGGGTCTTGTTATACACCAGCACGTATTCGGGGCTGTTGTGCCAGATTTGCAGGCCGTAGAGCTTGCCGTCCGCGACGCAGCTGGCCTGGCGGGTCTCGGGCATTACGCTCTGCCACGCCTCGCCGGTGAAGTCGATTAAGTATTTTTCGGGCTCCACGATCACCGACTTAATGGCGAAGGGGTTGGACTGAATCCAGAAGATGTCCGAGCAGGTGCCGGTGGTCAGCTTGCTCTGCAGAAGGTCGCTGTACTGGTCGGCGGGCACGGTCTGCACGTCCACGGTCACGCCGTAGGTTTCCTCAAACCGGGCGATGGTCGTGTCATACCGGGTGTCCATCCAGCCCGCGGAGACGAGGATGGACAGCGTTTCACCGCTGAAGTCCTTCTGCTCCGCCAGGGCGGTACCCAGCGACATAAAAAGCGCGAGGGCGAGCAACAGGGCCGTCAGTTTCTTCATCCGGATCAACCTCCTAGATGTTTTTCTTAATCGTACGTCAAAAAAATCCGTCAGTCCATGCACAAATCCTTCCTGAATTTGTACTAAATTTCCGTTTTGGCGGATTTCTTACAAAACCCCGTCCCTTGCGGGGTTTTTCACGCCGTGCTATACTTTTGAGGAGAACGCTCCGCCACGCGGAGGAAAGGGGCGCGGCCATGGCAAAAGCCTCGATGCGAATGCGGCTGTACATGACGTACCTGGCGATTTCGCTGGGCATTGTCGTACTGTTTTCGGCCGCGTTCTACCTGTACACGTCGCGCATCCTGTCCGCCCGGGAGGCGGACCGGCTGAATACGCTGACCCGGTCGCTGCTGGAGCAGACCGATGCCGCGCTGGACGCCATGGACGGCGTGTCGGTGGACCTGGTGTACATCAACCGCGCGCGGCGGGCGCTGGAGGAGACGCTGGATCTGGCCCGCGCCGCCGGCGGCCAGGACGGCCCGACCCAGTGGAACCGGCACCGGGCGCTTTCCGAGATGGCGAACCTCTTTGTGGCGGTCAACGGCGCCAGCCTGCCGGTGCACCACCTGAACCTGTACGACACGGCGGGCAACTGTGTGGGCATCGGCAGCGTCAGCCAGGTGCGTTCCGGCCTGGACCTTGCGCGCGAGTCCTGGTACGCGCCGGCCCTCGCGGCGGACGGCTACAAGTACATCACGGCGCCCTTTCTGTCCTCCACCCTGAGCGCCGGGAGCACCCGGGCGCAGTACTACATCGCCCTCGTGCGCGCCTACTTCGGCGAGGACCGCGAACCCGCGGGATTCATCGAGGCGATCCAGAACTGCTCGGTGGTGTTCCGCAGCGCGCTGGCCCTCGACCGCTCCGAGGAACAGGCCTACATTCTGGACGCGCAGGGCGGCCTCGTCTACCCCTACCCCGCCGCCGAGGCGGACCGGGCGCGCGCCGCCCAGCTGGTGACCGGCGGCGACGGGGACTTTATCGCCAGCCCGGAAACCAGCGCCTACACGGGCTGGACCTACATCGTGGCGCGGCCGCTGGCCGCGGTGCTGCAGCCGGCCTACACGCTTTTGCGGCTGATTCTGGGCATCGCGCTGGTGCTGATGCTCCTGATCGCGCTGTTCGCCTTTTTCACCGCCCGGCGCATGACGCGGCCGCTGATCGCGCTGGGCGAGCGGATGCTCCTGGTGGACGCCCATTCGCTGACCCACGACCAGCCGCCCCTTCGCGCCGAATACCGCGAGGTGGCGCGCCTCAGCGACAGCTTCGACCAGATGCGCCGCCAGCTGAACGCCTCGATGAACCAGCGCATCGCCGCCGAGCAACAGGCGCTCAGGTCCCGCAACCTGGCCATGCAGGCGCAGATCAACCCGCACTTTTACTACAACACGCTGTCCTCGATCATCGCGCTGACCGACATTGGCCGTCCGGACGACGTGGTGGCCATGTGTCGGTCGCTCACCGGCATGATGCGCTACGTCACCGGGCCGGAGTCCTCCGCCACGCTGCGCGAGGAGCTGAAGTACGTGGACCGGTACCTCTACTGCATGAAGATGCGCTACCAGGACAGCTTCCGCTACGAGATCCGCGTGCCGGAGGGAATGATGGACGAGCCGGTGCCCCGGCTGATCATCCAGCCCTTCGTGGAAAACGCGCTGAAGTACGGCATCGACTGTCCGCCGCCCTGGACGCTCACGATCGTCGGCGGGGACGCCCCGGACGCCTGGCGCGTCATCGTGCTGGACAGCGGACCGGGCTTTACCGAACGGGCGGTTTCCGAGCTCCGCGCGCGCATGCGCGCGGTGGACCAGTCCGTCGCCATGCCCGAGGCCCACATCGACGGGCTGGGCCTCCTGAACGTGTACGCCCGGTGGAAACTGTTCGCGGGCGACGAGGCGCTCTTTGATGTCGGCACAAAATCCACCGGCGGCTATGCCATGATCGGCCGGGAGAGGAGGCGCCCCGCGTGAACACGCCCTCGTTCAAGGTGCTGGTGGCGGAGGACGAGGCCCTGCAGCTGAATAGCCTCGCCGCCCTGATCAATCGGGTTTCCGAGGATTTCGAGGTGGTGGCGCTGGCGCAGACTGGCCTCCAGGCGCTGGAAAAGGCCGAGCGGCACATGCTCGACCTGGTGATCACCGACATCCAGATGCCGCAGATGAGCGGGATTGAGCTGATCGAGGCGCTGCGCGGCCGGCTGCCCGGCTCGAAGTTCATCATCATCAGCGGGTACTCCGAATTCGAGTACGCAAAAAAGGCCATCGCCCTCAAGGTGGCCGCGTACCTGCTCAAGCCCGTGGCGCCGGAGGAGCTGCGCGACGCGCTGACGGGGGTGTATTCCGATCTGATGCTGAACCGCCAGGCCTACGGCGCCGCCTTCAGCCCCCAGGCGGCCCCGGAGAGTCCGGAGCAGGTGGCCGCCGCGCTGCGCGCCTGGCTGGACGAGCACTTCGGCGAGGATGTGAACCTGAACCTGATCGCCTCCGCCCTGGGTTACAGCCCGAGCCACCTGACGAAGGTGTTCCAGAAGCGCTACTACATGTCGCCCATCAAGTACCTGACGCGGGTGCGGATGGCCAAGGCCCGCTACTGCCTGATGTACCGCGGCGACCTCTCCATCCGCCAGATCGGCGAAATGGTGGGCTACGAGGAGCAGGGCTACTTTTCCCGCATGTTCAAAAAGACCCACGGCCTGAGCCCGGTGGAATTCCGCGCCTCGCCGCAGCGGTGGAGCCACAGGCCCTTTCCGTAGCCGGGCGCTCCGCGCAGAAAACGGCCCGCGTCGGCATCCCGCACGTTGTTGGCTCACTGCCAGAGGGCGCTCTCCCGGCAGTAGTCGTTGGGCGCGTTTTCATAGCGCTTCTGGGGCAGGGGCACGTCCCGCAGCGCCTTCATGCGCGCCACCGCCTCCAGAAATTCCGCGGGCCGCATCTCCTCATATCGGACCTTGGGCATGATTCCGCCCCCTCGTCAGGGTCTGCGCCACTTGTCCAGCCGCTTGAGCACCGCGCGCTGGGTTTCCGGGTCGGATTCGTCGATGCAAAGCAGGATGCCCTCCGGCGCGACCGCGTCCATGAACGCCTCCAGCTCCGAAAGGTGCAGGTCCACCACCGCGCTCTTGCCCGCCGCCTGGATGCGCTTGATCAGCGGCACCCACTGCAGGATCGGCCGGTCCTCGCCCACGCCCTGCACCCACTGGTAGGCCTGGATTTCAGGGATCTCCAGCAGCCTGTCCAGGTGGCGCGCCACGCCCTTTCCGTCCACGTGGAAGATGTTGTGGCGGAAGTGCCGGACCTCCCGGAGGATGAAGGGCAGCGCGAATTCCTCAAACATCGCCGGGGAGATCATCGCGCCCAGGTCGCAGCTGGGGATGTGCATGCCCTCGTAGGAGGGAATCTGCATCCAGGTGACAGAGAGCTGCCCGTTGGCCTTCAGCACCTGGTGGAACTCGTCCATCAGCGGGAAGAAGGGGTCAAAGCACTTCTGCGTGACGGACTTCACGTAGTCGGGGTCGTCCGCGATCTGAAAGAACAGCTCCTCCGTGCCCATCAGCGCGTCCGCGCAGTCAAAGCTGGGATGGACGTCCGTGTAGCCCACCAAAAACTTGCCCCGGCAGGCGGAAAGGGCTGCGTCCGTCAGCTCATTCAGCTTTTTCAGGTACTCGCTCTCCGGGTCGAAGGCGAGGGTTTCGAGATCCTCCGGCCCGGAAAGGCAGGGCTTGGCCCAGGAGGTGACGTCGCCGAATTCCAGCCTGGCACCCAGCATTCCGGCAAACACGTTGGGCCCCAGGTTGGGCCAGAACAGCGGGAACGTTTCGCCCAGATAGCTGCCCTTTTCGACGGTCTTCAGACAGCGTTCCACCTGGTATCCGGCGTCGTACCACCGGTCCTTGAGGGTGGGCCAGCGGGCGGCGTCGTCCGCCAGGTCAAACTCCGCGTTGTGGGCGGAGAAGCGCACCGGCACGCGGTCCAGCACCTTGTGGTCGTACCAAGCGTAGATGCGCTCCATGCACCGGACAAAGTCGGGCTTTTTTTCCAGCCCGGGATCAAAAAATGTCGCCATGCTTCCTCCCTTCTCACGCGGCCGCGCGGCCCTTCGACTTGGCCTTGATGTCCACCGCCACCGCCACCAGCAGCACGAGCCCCTTGACCACCCGCTGCCAGTACTCGCTCACGTTCATCATCATCATGCCGTTGGCCAGCACACCCATGAACACCACGCCGATGATCACCTTGCCCAGCTTGCCCTCGCCGCCGGACACCGACACGCCGCCCAGCACCACCGCGGTGATGATGTCCATCTCGTAGCCGTCGCCGGAGCTGGGCTGGCCGCTGTTGATGCGCGAGGTCAGGATCAGCCCCGCCAGCGCCCCCAGAAGGCCCACCAGCATATACATCTTGTACAGTTCCTTCTTCACGTTGACGCCCGACAGCCGGGCCGTTTCCACGTTGCCGCCGATGCCATAGATCCTGCGGCCAAAGGGCGTCCGGCCCAGCAGCACGTAGCCGAAGGCGAACACCGCGATCATGATCAGCGAGGAGATCGGGAAGATTCCGATCGTGCCCTGCCCCAGCACCTTGAACGCTTCCGGAATGCCGTAGACCGGCATGCCGCCGGTGATCAGATACACCGCGCCGCGCAGCGAGATCATCATCGCCAGCGTGGTGATCATCGGCGGAATCTTCAGATAGTTGATGCAGGTGGCGTTGGCAAAGCCGATCGCCACGCCCAGCGCCAGCGCCGTCAGCGCGGAAAGCCATATGGGCAGGCCGCCGCTCATCATGACGGCGGCGATGGCCGAGGTGAGCCCGATCACCGAGCCGATGGAAAGATCGATGCCACCGGTCAGGATGACCATGGTCATGCCCACGGCGCAGATGCCCACCACGGAAATCTGGCGCACGATGTTGGTAAAGTTCCGGGCGCTCAGAAAGGACTTGGTGGACAGGGAAAAGAACACGATCATGGCGATCAGCGTCAGGATGATGCCCATGTCGTTCCAGTTGATCCGGCTCTTCCGGACGGGTCTTGCCTCAATACCGGTCACAATCGATCACACTCCCGAAGCGAACTTGAGAACGGCTTCCTGCGTGGCTTCCTCCCGGGTCAGCTCCCCGGCGACGCGGCCCTCGTGCATGACGATCACCCGGTCGGACATGCCCAGAAGCTCCGGCATTTCCGAGGAGATCATCACCACCGCCTTGCCCTCGTCGGCCAGGTCGTTCATCAGCCGGTAGATCTCCTGCTTGGCGCCCACGTCGATGCCACGGGTGGGCTCGTCAAAGAAGATCACGTCGCATTTCATCAGGAGCCACTTGGCCAGGATCACCTTTTGCTGGTTGCCGCCAGACAGGTTGCGCACCAGCTGCTGCGCCGACGGCGTCTTGATGGCGAGCTTTCGGATCTGCGCGTCGCACAGCGCCGCGCCCTCGCCCTTTTTGATCAGCCCCAGCCGGTTGACGAGGCGGGGATAAAACGAAAAGAGGATGTTGTCCTGAATGGTCATGTTGAGAAAGAGGCCCAGCTGCTTCCGGTCCTCGGAGAGGTAGACGATGCCGTTTTTGATCGCGTCGGTGGGCGAAGTGATCTTCACCGGCTTTCCGCCCAGCAGGATCTCGCCGGACAGCACCCGGTCCGCGCCGAACACCGCCCGCGCCGTTTCGGTGCGTCCCGCGCCCACCAGGCCCGCAAAGCCCAGCCGCTCGCCCCGGTAGGCGGTGAAGGACACGTCCTTGAGCATGGCGGTATTGAGGTTTTTCACCGTCAGCGCGGCCTCGCCCCGCCGCGCGCGGGTTTCGGGGTAGGATTCGGTCAGTTCCCGGTTGACCATGTGGCGGATCAGGTCATTTTTGCAGGTGTCGCACACCCGCATCGATTGGACCAGCCGCCCGTCGCGGAACACCGAAACCTCGTCGCACAGCTCAAAGACCTCCTCCAGCCGGTGGGAAATGTAGAGGATGGCCAGGTTTTCCCGCTTCATCGTCCGCACGATGTCAAAAAGATACTTGAGCTCGTTTGCGGTCAGCGGCGCGCTGGGCTCGTCCAGAATCAGCACCTTGACCGTGCGGGAGAGCGACTTTGCGATCTCCACCAGCTGCTGGTAGCCCACCGTCAGGTCCTTCACCAGCGTCTTGGGGTCTATTTTGACGCCCAGCCTGTCGAGCACCGCGCGGGAGCCCCGCTCGATGGCCGAAAAGTCGATCATGCCGTGCTTTTTGGGGTAGCGGTTGTAGAAGATATTCTCCGCCACGCTCAGGTGCTTGAGCAGATTCAGCTCCTGATAGATCGCGGAGATGCCCATCTCCAGCGCCTTTTCGGGGTTCATGCCCTCCACCTTTTGGCCCTCAAACCAGATTTCGCCCCGGCTGGGCGCGACCGCGCCGGTGATGATTTTGATGAAGGTGGACTTGCCCGCGCCGTTTTCGCCGACGATGGCGTGCACCGTACCCCGGCGGAAGCCCAGCGACACGTCGTCAAGCGCCACCACGCCCGGGTAGATTTTGGTGATGCCCTTCAGTTCCAGAATCGGCCTGTCCATGCGATTCACTTCCTCATGCGGTGAAACTATTCGGGGGCCGATGTTCCATCGACCCCCGCCCTTGGCCGGCCCTTCCCGGTCAGTCAGTCACGTACTCGGAGATGTTGGCCTTGGTGACGGCCTTCATGCTGTAGGGGATCTTGTCGGCGATGGGGCCGCTGGCGATGACCTTTTCCACGATGTCCAGCACCTCGCCGCCCTTCTGGGCCGGCTGGATGTCCACGGTGCCCTTGTACATGGTGTCCTCGGAGATCAGCTTCAGGGGCTCCTCCAGCGCGTCGAGGCCCACGATGCAGGTGTTGGCCGGGGTGTGCTCCTTGTGCTGCAGGCAGGCTTCGTACACGCCCAGCGCGCCGGAGTCGTTGATGCAGATGAACACGGAGATCTCCGGGTTGGCGGTCAGCGCGGTTTCGGCCAGGTTGAAGCCCTCGTCGGCGTTGGCGGCGTTCTGCTCGTAGACGAACACGATTTCGTGGTCGCCGGTGTAGGCGTCGACGATGCCGGCCTTGAGGCCCTCGGCGCGGTCGATGACCGACTTGATCATGTCGTACCGGGCGACCACGACCTCGATCTTGCCATCGGCGTCCAGCACCTCGTCAATGGTGCCGTCGGCGTCCTTGGAATTGAGCCATTCGCCGGCGATCACGCCGCCCATGTGGCCGTACTCAAATTCGTCGATGCCGTAGAAGGCATCGCTGCCGCGCACTTCCTGGTCCAGGCTGACCACCACGATGCCCGCCTCCTTGGCGGCCTTCACCGCGTCCACCGGGGCTTCCTGGTCGACGGGGCTGATGATGATGGCGTCCACGCCCTGGGCGATGAAGTCTTCAATGTGGCTGACGTGCTTGGAGGCGTCCGCCGCCGCGTCGGACACGATCAGGTCCACGCCGCGGTCCTTGGCTGCCGCCTTCATGCCCTCGACGATGGAAACGAAATAGGCGTTTTCCATGCTCTGCACGGTGTAGCCCACGGTCAGGCCCTGCGCCGCGGCGGCGAGCCCCAGCGACAGGCACAGCACCAACGCCAGCGATACCAGTTTCTTCATAAAATTGACCTCCTGCCGGTTTTTCTGTCCTTCAACAGTATAAAATGGAGCGCGGACGCGCTCAATCAACTTTCATATGATGGTCTTTCATTTTGATACGAACCGCACCTTTCAGGGCTTCGGGCCGAACGCCTCGCGGTACTGCGACACCGTCATGCCCGCAAAGCGCTTGAAGAGCGTGGAAAAGTAGGTGGGGTTGTCGTAGCCCACCTTGTAGGCGATCTCATAGGTCTTCATGTCGGTGTTGGTCAAAAGCAGCTGCGCCTGCTCCATCCGCACCTTGAGCAGATAATCGCTGAAGCTGTCGCCGGTGTACTTGACGAACACCGCGCTGAAATAGCTGGGGCTGAGCCCCGCGTGCGCCGCCGCGTCCTTCAGGCGCAGCGACGCGCGGCCGTAGTGGGCCTCGATAAAGCGGCAGGCGGACTGGACCAGCCCCCTCACGTCCCGCGACCGCTCGGCCGCCTCCTCCGCGACGGACTCCAGCCGGGCCTGGACGAGCGCCAGCGCGTCCTCCATCCGCCGGCATTGCATCGCGTCTTTCTGCAGCGCGACCAGCGCTTCCCGCTGCGCCGGCGACAGTTCGCCGCTGTCGGCCAGGCGGCCCGCCAGCATGCCCAGCGCCGACACCAGGAATACGAAGGAACCGCCGCTGACCGCCTCCAGGTTGGCCTTCAGCCGCGCCACATCCCCGGCAATCTCCTGGGGACTGCCCAGGAGCGTCACCCGCGCCAGGTGTTCAATGACGCCCGGATTCAGCGCGCCGCTGGCCCGGTAGTAGTCCTCCACCGAGCGCGCGCCCAGCTCGTCCATGCGGCGGCGGATGCCCATGAGGTCCGCCTCCCGGGACCTCTCCCGGTCCAGCGCGGCGGTCACCCGGCGAAAGACCTCCGAAAGCTGGTCAAGGTCGATGGGCTTGACCAGGTAGTCCTCCACGCCCATGCGCACCGCGTGCTGCGCAAAGCCGAACTCCTCGTAGGCGCTCATGATCACGAGCCGCGTTCCGGGGAATTCGGCGCGCGCGCGCCGCGTCAGCTCCAGCCCGTCCATGCGGCCCATCTTGATGTCGGTCAGCAGGATATCGGCGGGGGCGCGGCGCATGGCTTCCAGCGCGGCGGCGCCGTCGGTGACCGCCGCGGCCACGCAAACGCCCAGCGCACGCCAGTCAAAGGCGGTGGCGAGCCCTTCCAGCAGCACCTCGTCGTCATCCGCGATCACCAGGCTAAACATCGTCCGCCCCCTCCCCGTCGATGGTGATGGTCACCCGCGTGCCCTCGCCGGGCGCGCTGTCGATCTCCATGCGGCACCTGTCCCGGAAGAACAGCCTGAGCCGCTCAAGGACGTTGATCAGCCCGTAGCTGTCGCGGCTGGCGACGTCGTTCGCCGCCATCTGCGCCCGGAGCCGGCCGAGCTGCTCCGGCGGCATGCCCAGGCCGTCGTCGGTCACCCGGATGCGCGCGCCCGTGTCCGTCCGCTCGCAGACCAGCTCAATCCGCCCCGGCCCGTCCTTGGCCTTGATGCCGTGGTAGATGGCGTTTTCGATCAGCGGCTGCAAAATCAGCTTGGGCACCTCCATGCCGCTGAGCGACGGGTCCACCGTGGCCTCGCAGGAAAGGCGCGTCTTGTAGCGGAAGGTCTGGATGGTCATGTAGCTTTCGACGTTCGCCACCTCCTGCGCGAGGGAGATGGTGTCCCGGCCCTTGTTGAGCCCGGTCTTGAAAAAGGTGGTCAGCGCGGTCAGCATGGTCACGGCGTCGTCGTTTTTCTTCATGCGCACCAGCCACAGGATGGAGTCCAGCGCGTTGTAGAGAAAGTGCGGGTTGATCTGCGCCTGCAAAAGCAGCAGCTCGTACTTTCTGCGGGCGGTCTGCTCCGTGATGATGCGCGCCATCAGCTCCTTGATGTGGCGCACCATTTTGTTGAACTGGTCGGAAAGGTCGCCGATCTCGTCGTTCCGGGCTTTGGGAAACACCACGTCGAAGTTGTCCTCCCGCACCTGGTGCACGGACTCATTGAGGGTAAGGATCGGACGGGTGATGGTGCCGGCGGCGGCCCCCGCCGCCAGCATCGCCATTACGGACAGCGCCAGAATGCCCACGATCAGCGCGCACATGACCACGATCGGCGCGCGGAAGAGCTGAAGGTAGGGCACCGCGGAGACCAGAATCCAGTTGTTGGCGGCGACGGTCTTGTAGGCGAGCGCGTAGCCGCCGGCGCGCAGAAAGCCGTCGCCCTTGAAGTCGTCCCTCCAGTAGGTGACGGCGCCCATGGTGTCCCGCACGTAGCCGGGCTTCTCGTCGGACGCGGCCAGCACCCGCACGCCCTCCGGCTCCATCACCATCGCCACGTCGTTTTCAAACTGCTCCACGCGCTCGCCGACGATGGTCATCTCCAGGCTCGGGTCGATGATGTAGAACTGCCGGTCGTCGGAGCGCGCGTCCTCGAGCGCGTCGCTCACCTGGATCTCCACCAGCACGGCGCCCAGCGCCCGCCCGGTGGACTTGGCGCGGATCGGCACGCCCAGGGCCACGTATTCGCCCCGGACGCTGCGCACCACGCGGGACCGGCCGCCCAGCGCAAACCACAGCGCGTCGTCCGCCCGCAGAATGGCCTCGTACCAGTCCTCGTCCCGGTAGTCCTCCCGCAGAAAGGAGAAGGGGCCGCTTTTGAACAGCGCGCCGTTTTCCGCCACCACGTACATCTGGATGCGCCGGTCAAAATACCGGGAGATGTAGGTCAGCTCGTTGTCCAGCATCAGCTCCCGAAGGTACCGCTCCGACGGGGCCGCCGCGCCGCGGCTCAGCGCGCCGATGACCTCCTCGTCCTCACTGGCGGACTTGCCGATCTGGTAGGCCTCCTCCAGCACCTGGTCCAGCGCGTCCCGGGCGTGGCTCAGGGTGGCGTCCAGCTCCTCCCGGCTGGCGCTCCAGGCGCTGGTGGCGATGTAGGCGGTCAGGATGGAGCAAAAGAGGATCACCGGAATCAGCGAAAACGCCGACAGGTAGTTGCGCAGGCGTTCCCGGATCAGAAGGCGGCGCTTGCCCATCGTCAGTACCCCCGCCGGTAGGGGTCCGCCGCGCGGGCGACCGAGCCCCGCACCAGGCGCAGCGCCTGCACCGGCTCGCCCGCCCTGTCCGCCTCGATCGCTTCCAGCACGGCGTCGGCAAAATAGGGCGTCACCTGAACGCAGGCCGCCAGCCGCCCGGCGGCGAGGGCGCGCATGGCATCGTCCGAGCCGCCGATGGACACCACCGGGATGGACCGCGCCCCCTCCAGCGAAAACAGCGCGCCCACCGCGCCGAGGCCCTCCTCGTCGCTGTGGCCGAAGACGGCGTCAAACCCCGCGCCGTTTTGCTCATAGAACCGGAGCAGCTCCTGCTGCGCGGCCTCGCGGCTGAACGAGCCGGACACCACGCCCGCAATCTGCAGGTTCTCGTACCCGCACAGCGCGTCCCGGAAGCCCTTGGCAAAGCCGTTGGTGGTGGAGGCGCCCGCCTCCCCCTGGATCTCCAGAATTTTTGCCGCGCGATCGCCCAGGCGCTCCGCCAGCGCCGCCGCGCACGCGCCGCCCGCCCACTCGGCGTCCACGCCGACGGCCGCGAGCACGTCCTCCGCCCGGGCGTCGGTGGACAGCCTGTCCACCAGGATCACCCCGATCCCCGCCTCCGCCGCGGCGCGGATGGCCCCGCCCAGCCCTACCGCCTTGACCGCCGCCACGACCAGGTAGTCCGGCCGGTCCTCGATCAGCCGATGGATGTCGGAAATCTGCCGGGAGAGCCGGTGGTCGGCGCTGAGCATCGTGACGCGATGGCCGGCCTGCTCCGCCCGGTCCATCAGATCCGACGCGATGGCCACCGACCGCGCGGTGTCCAGATCGGACATGGAGATGGCGATGTCCGCCCCCGGCGCGGCGAGCGCCGCCGGCGCCATGGCTGCCAACAGCAGGATGCAAACGAGAAAACGGTGCATTCCGGTCATCCCCCCTGCGCGCGAAATCCGAAAAAGGGCTGTCTCGGCCATTATAGCATTTTGGGGGGCGGGGCGCATAGGGGCCATCCCCCGGGCGGCGGCGGGCAAAAATTTCCGGCGCCCGCCGCAGCGGACGCCGGAAAGCCGGGCGCCTTGGGGAACGCCCCTTCATTTTCCCTCGCGGGCGCGGACGTACTCGTGGGCGCGCTCGCAGTTCTGCACCTTGAAAAAGCCGCCGTCGATGCCGATGACCTCCCCGGTGATGTAGCCCGCCTCAGGCGAAGTCAGGTACTTCACCAGGTGCGCCACATCCTCGCCGCCGCCGAAGCGGTTCATGGAAATCTGCTTCACCTGGATGCTGCCGCGCTCCTCGATCATCTTCGCGGTCATATCCGTGGCGATGATGCCGGGGGCGTAGGCGTTGACCGTGATCCCGTAGGGCGCAAATTCCGCCGAGGCGATGCGCGTAAGCATGTCGACGGCCGCCTTGCTGGCCGCGTAGGCGATGAGCCCCACATCGGCAAAGCGCCCCGAAATGGACGACGCGTTGACGATGCGCCCGTAGCGCCGCGCCTTCATGGCGGGCAGGCAGGCGCGGATCATGTGCAGACCGCTTTTCAGGTTCACATCCATCACGCGGTCAAAGTAGGCGTCCGTCATGTCCTCAAAAAAGCAGAAGTCAAAGATTCCGGCGTTGTTGACCAGAATGTCCACGCGGCCAAAGCGCGCGACCACCTCGTCCGCCGCGCGCCGGGCCTCCGCCTCGATGGAAAGATCCGCCTTGAGCGCAAAGGACCCTTCCGAGAGGCGCGCGATTTCCGCCTCGATGGCGGCCGCCTCCGCCTCATTGGCGCGGTAGACGGCGCATACGATGTTCCCGGCCCTGGCAAGTTCCACGCTGATGGCGCGGCCCATGCCGCGCGTGCCTCCTGTGACGATGGCAACCCGCTTGTCCACGGCGATTCCTCCCCTTCGTTCCGGCGCTGCGCCGCGCAAACCGCGGCGCTTCAATTATACCACCGCGGCCGGCGGAGCAAAACCCCGGATTCCTCCATTTTGCGGCGCCTCAGGGTGCCTTGGATCGATCCGCCCCCGCGATCTCCACCGGGTCCAGGATCAGCTTGCGCGGCAGGCCCTCCTCACCGCCAAGAATGCGCAGCGCGTACTCGATGGCCTGTTCGCCGCCGGTGGGGCAGTAGAACGTGGCGTCCAGGATGCCCTCCCGCACCATTTCCCTTCCGCCGCCGCGCCCGTCCAGCCCGTCCACCCCCACGTAGCGCACGCCCTCCGCCCGGAGCTTGTTCATCGCCACGTAGGCGCCGTAGGCCATGGCGTCGTTCTGGGCAAACACCACGTCCACCACGCCGGGGTTTTCCACCAGGTATTCCTTGGTGCGGTCCTCGGCCTGGTCCTGCATCCAGTTGGCCACCAGCCGCCCGCAGACCACCACGTTCTCCCGGCCGGAGATGGTGGCCCGGAAGCCCTCGCTGCGCTCGGCCACCGGCGGCGACCCGCTGACGCCCAGGATCTCCAGCACGCACCCGCCCTCCGCGCCCAATAGCCGCAGCACGGCCCGGCCGGCCATCTGGCCGATCTTGTAATTGTCCGGGCCGATGAACAGCGTATACGCCTCGCCGCGCACGTCCCTGTCCAGCACGATCACCGGGATCTTTTCAAACACCTCGCCGATCACCGGCCGGAGCGCCTCGCCGTCCACGGGGGAGACCACGAGCAGGTCAATGCCGTAGCCCATGAGCCTTTGGATGTCGGCGATCTGGCGCTGGGTGTCCTCCTGGCGCTTCTGCTCGTTGTCCTGGCGCTGGATGTCCTGGGAGGCGTTGGTGAAGATCACGCGGAGGTTGTCGTGAGGCGCGGCGGCGCGCTCAATGTCCTGGTTCATGGTGATCCGCCAGGGCTCGGTGAGGTTTGCCTGGCTCATGCCGATGAGGTATTCCACCTGCGCGGGCCCCTCCTCGCCGGCGGGAAGGCCCACCCGGAGCGCGATCACCAGCGCCGTCAGCACCGCCAGCAGCACCGCGGCCAGCGCCGCGCCCCGCACCCATTTCAGCCGCGTCATCGGCCCGTCTCCTCATCTCGGTATTCCGCCGGCGGCGCGCCCAGCACCTTTTTGAAGGCGGTGCTGAAGTAGTGGGGCGTCGAATAGCCCACGCGCCGGGCGACCTCGCGGATTTTGACGCCGCCGCCGTGCATGATCTCCACCGCCGCGCCCACCCGCACGGCGGTCAGATATTTTGAAAAGGGCATGCCCAGCTCCTGCTTCATCAGGCGGCTCAGATAGGACGGGTTGACGCCCACGGCGTCGGCCACGTCCTGAAGCCCCAGATCGGATCGGACGTAGTTTTCGTGGATGTAGCGCGTCGCCTGCTCCACCGCCGCGGGGCGGGCGGCCTCCCGCTCCACGGCCTCGAGAAGCGCGTCGTACACCTCGTCCAGGCGGTCCAGATCGCCGGCCTCCGCCTGGGAGACGGCGGCGGACACCATCAGCTGCACGCCGGCGCGGCGCGCGGCCTGCAAGATCCATTCGTCCATCGCCGGGTCCGCGTCGTAGAGCACCATGACGTGGTCCCGCTCGTCTCCGAACACGCAGGAAAAGCGGCAGCGGGACAGCGCGTCCCGGAGCGCGTCGGCAAAGGCGAACTGCAGGATCTTCGGGCGCCAGGGCTGCCCGGCGTCCGGCACGGCGCGGATCATCAGCAGCACGGGGCGCGAAAGCTCCGGAAAGCCCAGCAGATGGCGGTGGTCCAGGCCCTCCTCCCGCGTCAGGTTCCCCCGGATCAGCTCCGAAAGGAATTCCTCCCTGAGCGAATCCCGGCGCTTTTCCAGCCGCGACATCGCCCAGGCAAAGTGCCTCTCCCGCTCGCGCTCCTCCAGCATCTGCTGAATGGCGGCGTCCAGCGCCGCCCGAAGGGCGGACAGCTCCACGGGCTTGAGCAGATAGGCGTTGACGCCCAGCTCCACCGCGCGCCGCGCGTATTCAAATTCCTCATACCCGGTGATCACGATAATCCGCGCGCCGCCGCGGGCCTGCCGGAGCCGCTCAATGAAGTCCAGGCCGCTGAGAAACGGCATGTTGATGTCCACCAGCAGGATGTCCGGCCGGAGGGCCTGGGCCAGCTCCAGCGCGCGCTCGCCGTCCTCGGCCTCCGCGGCGATTTCGATGTCCAGCCCCATGTGCTCGATCTGCGCGCGCAGCCCGCGCCGGATCTTGGGCTCGTCGTCCGCGATCATCAGCTTCCACATGTCCGCCGCCTCCCCTACGCGCTCTCCCGGATGATTGGGTGCAGGATGGTCACCGTCACGCCCCCCGCCTCGTTGAGGGCATAGCTGAGGCCGTAGGCGTCGCCGTGGCTGAGGCGGATGCGGTTGTTGACGTTGAAGATGCCGTATCCGTGGTCGTAGGTCCCGCCCCCCGGCGTTTTGAGCGCCTCGTTGAGCTTTTCGCATTGCTCGGGGCTCATGCCCGCGCCGTCGTCGATCACCTGAAGCACCAGCTTTTCCCCGTCCTCCCGGGCGGTGACCCGGATGTGGCCGGTGCCCCGCTTCTGCTTGATGCCGTGGTAGATGGCGTTTTCCACCAGCGGCTGCAGCACGAGCTTGTTGACCAGGTCCCCCATGCAGCCCTCGTCGGCCTCGATGGCGTAGTCCAGCTTATCCTCGTAGCGCACCTGCTGGATGAACAGGTAGCACTTCACGTGCTCGATCTCCTCGGACAGCGGGATGACCTCGCGGCCGCGGCTGAGGCCGATGCGAAAGAGCTTCGTCAGCGCGCTGACCATCTGCACGATTTCGATGGCGCCCCGCTCCTCGGCCATCCAGCGGATGGTGTCCAGGGTGTTGTACAGGAAGTGGGGCTTAATCTGCGCCTGCAGGGTCTTGATTTCGGCCTCGCGCTTGTTGCGCTGCTCCACGTACACCAACTGCAAAAGCGATCGGATCTTCTCCATCATGGTGTTGAAGCCGGCGCCCAGCTGCGCGATTTCGCCGTGGTCGCGGCGGCTGACGAAGCGCACGTTGAGGTTGCCGTGCTCGGCCTCGGCCATCAGCATGCGCAGCTTGGAGATGGGCTTTGTGAAGGAGGTGGAAAAGGTAATCGCCGTCACCGAGGCCACGATTACCGCGATCAGCGCCAGCATCAGCGTGTAGCGCCTGAGCTGCATCACCGGCTCCAGCACCTCGCCGCTTTTGAATACGCCCACCGTGCTCCAATCGGCCAGCCTGGAGTGGGTGCTCAGCAGCTGGTAGCGCCCGCCCTGCACCGTGTGCAGGCTGCCGCCGGGCGCGCCGCCAGCGATCCACTGGGGCTGGATGCGGTACACCGTGGGGTTGACCGGCGCGTACACCACCCGCCCGGCGTCGTCCATCACGAAGACGTAGCCGTTTTTGCCCAGGGTCAGGTCCTTGATGTGGTTCTCGATCACCGTCAGGCGCATGTCGGCCATGATCACGCCCAGCGGCTCGCCGCTCTCCGGGTCCATCACGGCGCGGGCCACGGTCACGATGTCGTCGGCGCTGGGGTTGAAGATGTTGCGAAAGTTGCGGCCAATGGGCCGCCCGATCAGCACGCGGTCGCCGCCGGCGGCCACGGCGGCCCCGTACCAGGCGTCCTCGTCCACGGCGTAGCGGGCGATGCGGAAGATCTCGTTGGATACGTACAGATCGTGCCGGTTGGCGACCAGGATGCCCGAAAAGAGGTCGCGGTTCAGGTCCACGTAGCGCTGCATCGTCAGGCGCGCGCGGGTTTCGATGTCCACGCGGCCGGGCTCGTAAAAGCTGCGGACGCGCAGAAAGTCCAGCACGTCCTCGTCCTGGGACAGGTAGGCGATCACCTGGTCCACCGCGCGCACGCTGGCGTCAATGTTGGTCTGGACCTGGGAGAGCATCTGGCTGGCGTAGGAGGTGGCCTGCTCGTCGATGGCCTGGGCGTAGAAGTAGTTGCCGAAGATCGTCATCACCAGAAGCGGGATCGAGATCAGCAATACCATGTACACCAGCAGCTGAACGCGCAGGCTCCTGTTCCATCCGTGTCCGACGCGCCACTGCATGCCCATCCCCTCCAGCCGCATCATAGCACACGCCGCGAAGGCGCGCAAGGCGCGCCCAATGCCCGCGCATCGGACGCGCCCCGCGCCGCCTCATGCGGCTTATTGGCCGCCCATGCGGGCGTAGATTTCCGGCGCGGTTTCGGGGGTGATGGCCTCGGTACCCAGGGTGACGTTCTTTTCCAGTTCCTCACCCTTGACCAGCAGCTTGTAGGCGCTCTCGACGGCTTCCTTGCCGCCGGTGGGGTAGACCATCGACAGGCTCAGCCGGCCGTCCATGACGGACTTGATGCCGCCGTCCGGGGTGGGCAGGCCGTCCACGCCGACGAACAGGATGTCCTTTTCGCGGCCCGCGTTCTTGGCGGCGATGTAGGCGCCTTCGGCCATCGGGTCGTTGAGGGCGAAGAACAGGTCGATGTCGTCATGGGCCTGCAGCATTTCCTCGGCCACGGTGATGGCCTTCTCGCGCAGCCAGTCGGCGTTGTTGGCGGCGATGATCTCGCACTTGGGGTTTTCCGCGATGCCCTCGCGGAAGCCGTTATCGCGGTCGATGCCGCCGGAGGTGCCCTCCAGGCCCTTGATCTCGCAGATCTTGCCGCCGTCGGGCAGCAGCACGGTGGCCACGTACTTGCCGCACTCGCGGCCGATGAGCACGTTGTCCGCGCCGATGAACTGGGTGTAGGTGTCGCCCTCAATCTTGCGGTCCAGCAGGATCACCGGGATTCCGGCTTCGTAGGCCTTCTTGACCACGTTGGTCAGCGGGCGCGCCTCGTTGGGCGAGGTGATGATCAGGTCCACGCCCATCTGGATGAAGTTTTCGATGTCGGCAATCTGCTTGGAGTTGTCCTGGGCCGCGTCGGAGTAGATGATCTCAAACATCGGGTAATCCTTGGCGGCCGCGGCAATCTGGTCGTTCATGGCGACGCGCCAGGGTTCGCCCAGGTTGCACTGGGCCATGCCGATAATGTACTTGTCCTTTTTGCCCGCCTCGGCGGACGCCGCCGCGGTCATGCCGACCGCCAGGATGAGCACCATGAGGACGCAGAGAATCTTCTTCAATTTTTTCCCCTCCCATGTTGGTTGATGGTATTGGTTGCGCCTATGAAAGCCTCCGCGCGCGAGGCGTTCCATCGAAAAGAAGCGAAGGGTCAGTCCTTTTTCCGCTCGGCCTGGGCGAACACCGCCACGATGATGAGCAGGCCCTTGACCACCAGCTGCAGGTTGGAGTTGACGCCCTTGAGGCCCAGCATGTTGTCGAGAAGCCCCAGGATCAGGGCGCCCACCAGCGTGCCGGATATGCGGCCGCGGCCGCCCGCCAGGCTGGTGCCGCCGATGGCCACCGCGGCCACGGCGTTGAGCTCGTAGCCGATGCCCTCGTTGGGGCCGCCCTGGCTGATCTGCGCGGAGTGCAGCATGCCCGCCACCGCCGACAGCATGCCGCACAGCACGAAGGCGATGATCTTGATCCGGTCCACGTTGATGCCGGACAGGTGCGCCGCCTGGGCGTTGCCGCCGATGGCGTAGAGCTGGCGCCCGAAGCGGGTATACTTGAGCACCACCCAGAACGCGACGATCAGCACCAGGAACACCAGCGCGGGCACCGGCAGCACGCCGCCGATGCGGGCCTGCAAAAACTCAAACTCGGGCGCGGCCAGTCCGGGACCGATGCCGTAGGTCAGCGGGATGCCGATGCCGTTGGACCAGAACCGGGCCAAACCCCGGGCGATGTTCATGGACGCCAGCGTCGCGATGAATGCCTGGATGCGCATTTTGGTGGTCACCACGCCGTTGAAAAGGCCGTAAACCGCGCCGATGCCCAGGCTCAGCACCACCGTGGGGATGAAGCCCAGGCCGTTGACCACCATCAGCGCCGCGCTGCCGGTGGACACCAGCCCCACCACCGAGCCCACCGAAAGGTCGATGTCGCCCAGCAGGATGATCATGGTCATGCCGATGGCGATGATGCCGTTTTCCGATACGGCCCGGAGCACGTTCATGAAGTTGTTGATGTCCAGGAAGGTGTTGCGCCCCTTGGCGTTGACGCAGATCGCCGACGCGACGACGAATATGGCGATCAGCGCGATGTAGCTTTGAAATTGCTTGAGAAACGTCTTCCAGTCCATCGGGGGCTTCCCGCGAAGCCCCGGCTGAAGGGTTGGCCGGCTGGTCATACCACGTCCTCCTCCCGCATGGTGGCCGCATTCAGAAGTTTTTCCTGCGTGGCATCCGCCCGCAGGAACGCCCCGGTGATCCGCCCCTCACAGAAGGTCAGGATCCGGTCGGAGATGCCGATGATCTCCGGAAGCTCCGAGGAGATCACCACAATGCCCATCCCCTGGGCCGCCAGTTCGCCGATGAGCTGGTAGATTTCCACCTTGGCGCCCACGTCAATGCCGCGGGTGGGCTCGTCCAGCAGCAGCACCCGGGGCTGCGTGATCAGCCAGCGCCCCAGCACCACCTTCTGCTGATTGCCGCCGGACAGCGCCTCGCAGGGGGTGAACCAGCCGGGCGCCTTGATGCGCAGGCCGCGCATCTGCTCCAGCCAGCTTTTGCGCTCCGCCGGGGCCCTCATGAAGCCCAGCTTGGAAAACGCCTTCAGCATCGGCAGCGACATGTTCTCGCCGATGGACCGGGGCAGCACCAGCCCCTTGCCCTTGCGGTCTTCGGTGGCAAAGGAGATGCCCATGGCGATGGCGTCCCCGGGCCCGCGGATCTGGGCGCGCCGGCCCTCCACGTAGATGTCGCCGGTCACGTCCCGGGGATGCAGCCCGAAAATCGATTCAAACAGCTCGCTGCGCCCGGAGCCCAGAAGCCCCGCGATGCCCAGCACCTCGCCCTTGTGCAGCGTAAAGGAAATGTCCTTCAGCGATCGGCGCAGCCCCTGCCCCCGCAGGCACAGCTTCTCCACCCGCAGCACCTCGGCGCCGGGAACCGATTCGGCCTTGGGGTACATGTCCCGCACCTCGCGGCCCACCATCATGGAGATGATCTGGTCCCGGGTCGTCTCCCGGGCGCTCAGCGTGCCGATCAACTGGCCGTCCCTTAGCACGGTCAGCCGGTCCGCAATGCCAAACACCTCCTGCATGCGGTGGGTGATGTAGATGATTCCCACGCCCTCCCCGGCGAGCCTGCGGATCACGTCAAACAGCTTTTGGGACTCCTGCTCGGAGATGGCGGAGGTGGGCTCGTCCATGATCAGGATGCGGGCGTTGAGCGACAGCGCCTTGGCGATCTCCACCATCTGCTGCTCGCCCACGCGCAGCGCCTTGATGGGTCGGGCGGGGTCGATGTCCGGGTCCAGCATGTCCAAATATTTTTTGGCCATCTGCTCCATGCGCCGCATCTGCTCGAAGCCCAGCCGGTTGACCGCCTCGCGCCCGAGAAACATGTTCTCGGCCACGCTCATCTCCTTGACCAGCTGCAGCTCCTGGTGGATCTTGGCGATGCCCGCCTCCCGGGCGGCCAGCGGGTTTGCAAACACCCGGTGCGCTCCGTTTACGTAGATCTTTCCCTCGTAGTGCCGGAGCGCGCCGGAGAGCACGTTCATCAGCGTGGACTTGCCCGCGCCGTTCTCGCCCATCAGCGCCAGCACCTCGCCCGGGTACAGGTCGATGCTGACGCCGCTGAGGGCGCGCACGGCCCCGAAGCTCTTGGAGATGTTTTCCATTTTCAGAAGTGCTTCCACGGAGCGCCGCCTCCTGTCGCCCGCCGCCCGAAGGCCCGCCGGATGCTTAATAAAAACGAATGATTCCTGTAATATTATAACAGTTTGTTTGCGCGTAATTCCTTCAATTTTCCTTGATTGTGATTCAATTTTGCGACATTTGCGCCGTGTGGCGCAAAAGCCGTCCCCGGCCCGCGCGGGCCGGGGGCGGCTTGGGGCCGGGGCCGTCAGGCCAGGCCGTGGATGGTGCGGGTGATGATCTCATCTTGCAGCGCCCCGTCCAGGTTGACAAAGTACTCGCAGTACCCACCGATGCGGACGATGACATTTCCGTACTTTTCGGGTTCCCGCTTGGCGGCGCGGAGCGTTTCGGCGTCGGCGAAGTTCACCTGCACCTGGGGCCCGCCGTCCTCAAGGTAGGCGGCGATGAGCGCCTTCAGCGCGGCCCTGCCCGCGTCGCCGCGGACGACGGAGGGGTTGATCTTCAGGTTGAGGGCGTAGCCGCCGGTCACGCCGCCGTGGTCCAGCTTGAGCACGGAATTGAGCATGGCGGTGGGGCCGGACCTGTCCCGCCCCTGCGAGGGGCCCATGCTGTCGCTGAAGGGCTCGCCCCTTTTCCGGCCGTTGGCCGTGGCGCCGGTGATCTCCCCGTGGTAGACGTGAAAGAAGTAGCCAAACAGCGTGGACACGTACTTGTCGCGCCCTCCGGGGGTGTTCAGCGCGAGCACGCGGTCGTCAAAGGCGGAGAGGATGCGCCGGGCGATTCCGTCCACCTCGTCCTCATCGTTGCCGTAGTGGGGGTATCCCATGAGGACCGCGCGGAGGTCCCCGGCGCCCTCGAAGTTGCGCGCCAGCGCCCCGGCCAGTTCGGCCAGCGTCACGCGCCCCTCATCGTACACCGCGCGCTTGAGGGCAGTCATGGCGTCCGCGGCGGTGCCCAGGCCGTAGGCGTAGAACGACCAGTGGGTGCCCAGCGCCGCGCCGCCCTGGAACATGTCGCGGCCCGACTCCAGGCAGCCGTCCACCAGCATCGACGCGAAGGGGTCGTAGCACACCCCCGGCTGGAGCGCCTGCTTCTCCAGCGCCTCCCGCCGGTCCGCCTCCACCCGCTCGTCAAGCGCCTCCAGATAGGCGCGGAAAAAGGCTTCAAAGCTGTCCAGCGCCGCCTCGCGGCCCTCGAAGCGGCGGAGCACATCCTCAAAGAGCATCGGAAAGGCGATGGGATCGGTGACGCCCCAGTTGGGCTGCCGGCCGGGGATCATGATCTCCACGCAGCCCATATTGTAGTAATCCCGCGCGATTTCGTCCGCATAGCCCAGCTTTTTAAGGTTTTCGATCCATACGTCGTCGGCCATCATCATCGGCTGGCCCGCGCCGGCGGACACGGAGTCGATCACCGCGTCCAGATACCAGGCGGGGTTTTTGCCGCTGACGCGCGCGCCCACGTTGGGGTAGGGCAGGCGCATGTCCCGGACGACCTCGAGGCACACCGCCGTCAGATCGTTGGCGGCATTCTCGCCCGAGGGCGTGACGCCGCCCAGCGTCAGGCTCTGCACAGTGCGCATCCGCGGTTCGTTGACCTTGAGCCACAGGCAGGAGAGCAGCTCCCGGGCCTCGTCCCGGGTGAGCGCGCCGGAGGCGATGTCCCGCCGGTACAGCGGAAAGAGGTACTGATCCAGCCGGCCGAAGGAGAGCGCCGAACCCCATAGGATGGACATCATCAGGTGCAGCATCCAGACGAACTGCAGCCCCTCCCGGAAGGTGGCGGCGGGCCGGGACGAGAGCCGTTCGAGGATTTGGGAAATCTCCCAAAGCTCCCGCGCCCGGCCGGGCTCGGCCCGCAGGGCCTCTTCCGCGGTGAAGGCCGCGTAGCGCGCGATAAACCCGGAGGCGGCGCGGGCCACAAGCGCCTGGGCCTCGTAAAAGTCGCAGGGGTTTTTCGCGCGGAGCGCCTCGATCCGGGCAATGCGCGCCGCAAAGCCCTCCGCGATCATCGCGCCGTAGTCAAGGCTCAGGTGGTTGGCGGCAAACCAGGGCAGCGCGTCGATCTCCCGCCGCACCTCGGCGCCGTAGTCCAGCTTGAAGGCGCGCTCCAGCTCGCGCCCCACCTCGTACTTCTCCAGCGCGCCGTCGTAGCGGGCGGTCATGTCGCGGATCAGTTCCTGCAGCTGGTCGTAGGTGATGCTGGCGTCGTGGTACACGCGGCTCATCAGCGCCCAGCGGCTCTTCTTGGTGGTGAAGTCGCGCTCAAAGGTGCGGACGCCGGAAACCGCCCCCGCGCGGTTTCGCACCCCGCGGTTGGCGATGTATTCCTCCAGCACCCGTTCGGCCGTGTTCCGGCGCGCCTCGGGCCCGGGCGTGGTTTCGCACACCGGGAAAAAGGCCGTCGCGCTGCCCGCGATCAGCTCGTGGGGATGCACCGCCAGCGGCGCGCGCTCCAGAAGGTGCGCCTGCGCCTTGGCCCTGCGAAGCTCGACCGGCTCGCCCCGGGTGGCCGCCAGCGATTCATACGCCAGCGGATAAAACAGCGTGCGCCGCACGCCCGCGGCGTTCAGCCCGTCGATGTGCTTCCGGAGCGCGTCAATGCGCGTGCTCATAAGCCCCGCCTCCATTCCCGTCCGCCAAGATCCGCAATTGCGCCGTTCCACCGCCGCACCTCCGCCCCGTCCGGCACCGGATAGCGCGGGACTGTACGCCCCACCCGCTCCGCCTTTCCCGTGCCCAGCGGGTGGTAGGGCATGATTTCATACCCCAGCACCGGGAGCTCCCGGGTCAGCCGCGCGATCATCTCAAAGTGCTCCGGCACATCGTTGACCCCCGGGATGATCGGGCACCGGAGCACGACGCAAACGCCCGATCGGCTGAGGCGCTCAATGTTTTCCAGCACCGGACGGTTGGACCGGCCCGTCAGGCGGCGGTGGGCCGCGTCGTCCGTCAGCTTGAAGTCGATCAGCATCAGGTCCGCATGGGGCGCGATCGCCCGATAGACGGCCCCGGGCGCGGCGCCGTTGGTTTCGAGACAGGTGCCGATGCCCGCCGCCTTCGCGCCGCGCAAGAGCGCCGCCAGAAAGTCCGGCTGCCGGGTCGGCTCGCCGCCGGTCACCGTGAGCCCGCCGCCGCTTCGTTCAAAATAGCGCCTGTCCCGCGCGACCTGCTCCAGCACCCATTCCGCCGTCACGGTCTCGCCCACGCGCTTCAGCGCGCCGGTGGGGCACACCTGCGCCGCCCGCCCGCCGCAATCGCACTTTTCCCGGTCAAAGTCGTGCCGGCCGCCTCCGATCCGGTGCGCCGGGCACACCCCCGCGCACCGGCCGCACCGCGCGCAAAGGCCCTCGTCCAGGGACTCCTCGGGTCCGGGGCGCCAGCTCTCCGGGTTGTGGCACCACGCGCAGCGCATGTCGCAGCCCTTCAGGTACACCGCCGTGCGGATGCCCGGCCCATCGTCCACCGAAAACCGCTGAATGCCAAAGATCGTCCCCGTCACGCGCTTTCCTCCGCCCCCGGGCGCGCCGCCCGCCGCTCCGCGCCCAATATACCACCCGGCAGCCATGGGAATCAAGCGCGTTTTCGCTTTTGCCGCGATTTGCGCCCCCGCCGGCGTCAGGGCACGGACCCGACGCGCCCGCGCAGCGCGCTGGGCGACATGCCGTAGCGCCTTTTGAAGATGCGCGCAAAATAGTTGAAGTCGTTGATGCCGCACCTTTCCGCCACCTGCATGACGGTCATGGATGTGGTCAGAAGCATCGTCCGCGCGGCCTCCAGCCGCCGCGCCTGCACGTAGCGCCGCAGCGGCAGTCCGGTTTCCCGCTTGACGGCCTGGGCGATGGCGCTTTCCGAGGCGTAGAGCGCGCGGTGCAGCGCGCCCGCCGTCAGGTCGTCCGTCAGGTGACCGGCGACGTGGCGGGCGATCCGCGCAAAAAGATCGCTGCGGCGGGCCAGGCCCGGCGGCGCAAGCCGCGCGGCCACCGATTCCATAACCGTGAAAAGCGCCCGAACGCGGCGGGCGTCCTCGGCCGCGTCCTCCTCCAGCGGGCCCCTCACCAGCGCGCCCAGCGCCCCGCCCGCGGCGAGAAGCGGCAGGCAGGCGAACGCCCGCCCCGCGGGGCAGCGCGCCACGCCCCGCCCGTCCGGAACCGCCCAGCGGACCAGGCACGCCGCCGCCGAGGGGTAGGCGCAGCCGGGACAGGCCGTCTCCTCCCGAGCCCGGGCCAGCGCCCGGTCGCCGGTCAGCCGCAGCGCGCCCCGGTCGACGAGGAAGGCGGCGAGCCCGGTCGCCAGCGACAGGTCGGTCAAAAGCTCCTCCGGGTCCATGGGTTCCAACAGTACCGCCATAATGCCTCCGCGCAATCGCCTGTTAGTGCTATGAATGTGCAATCTAGTGCTATTATCATAGCACACAAACTTGCTATAATCAACGAACAGACGGTTTTGAAACGTTTAGAATCGGCAAATGGTAGAAAATGTTTTGGGCGGTTCACCGCCGGACGCGGCCGAAAAGTAGGGTATTCCCAAAATCTGAAACGTTTCAGGCCATCGGGCGGCACCGGGCGCGGGATTTTCCGGGGGCCTTCCGGCGGCGGAGCCGGCTTTCTTCCAGAAATTTGAAACGTTTCAGGCGAAGGGGAATGCCATGAAGCTGACCATCAAGGACGTGGCGCGGGCCGCCCGGGTTTCGGTGGCGACCGCCTCCATGGCGATCAACAACCGGGAGGGCGTCAGCGAGAAGACGCGGGCGAAGGTTCTGGGCGTGGCCCGGGAGCTGAACTACGTGCCGGACCACTCCGCGCGCGCCCTGGTCATGCAGCGCAGCAGCGTCGTCGGCCTGATGATCCCGGAGATCCAGAACCCCTTCTACAGCGCCATCGTGGACATCCTGACCCGGATCGCGGAGGAACGGGGCTTTACGCTGCTTCTGGGCATCTCCAACAGCAATAGCCGCCAGGAGGCCGAGTACGTCCGGATGTTCCTTTCCCGGCGGGTGTGCGGCGTGATCGTGGTGCCGATGCTGGCCAACCACCCGGACATCTCCCACCTCGACATGCTGCGGGCGGCGGACGTGCCGGTGGTGTTCTGCACCGAAAACTACGCGCTGTGCGAAGAGCCGCTGGTGATGTGCGACTTTGCCAGCGGCGAGTACCAGATGACCCGATACCTTTTGGACAAGGGCCTGACGGACTTCTGGTTTGTGTCCACCGACATGGACGTCCAGTTTGCGCGCCTGCGCTACGACGGCTTTTGCCGCGCGCTGCGGGAGGCGGGGCTTGCGGTAAACCCCGAGCGCGTGATGCTGCTCAAATCCCCCCGCTACCGCCACGCCTACGACGCCACCGACCGCATTGTGGACGATCTGCCCCAGGCGGTCCTCTGCATCAACGACATCATGACCATGGCCATTATGAAGCGCATGAACGAGCGGGGGCTGCGCATCCCGCGGGACGTGTCGGTGGCCGGGTTTGACGATGTGATGTTTTCCGAACTGGTGTCGCCGCCGCTCACCACGGTGCGGCAGCCCCTCGCGGCCATCTGCGAAAAGACGATGGAGATCCTCGAGGCGAAGCTCGCCGCCGGGGCCGACCAGGCGTCGGTGGAGCGCGGACGCACCTACCTGATCCAGCCGGAACTGGTGATCCGGGAAACCACCCTCTAGCTTATTGTGCCGCAAGGCATAATAAATACCACACAAGGAGGAACCCCCATGAAGAAACTGGTCTCCATTCTCCTGGCCGCGCTTCTGGTCGCCGTGATGATCGCCCCCATGGCGATGGCGGAAACCAAGCAGATCACCGTCGGCATGTCCATCCCCCAGATGGCTAACCCGTACTTCGTGTCCGTCATGAACGGCGTGCAGAAGAAGTGCGACGAGCTGGGCTACAAGCTGATCCCCGTGGACGCCGGCTACGACGTGGCCAAGCAGGTGTCCGACTTTGAAAACTTCGGCAACCAGGGCGTGGACTGCGTCATCGCCTGCCCCATTGACTCCAACGCGCTGGTCCCGGTGGTGGACAGGCTGAAGGAAAAGGGCATCATCGTGATCTCCTTCGCGCAGATCATTGACAACGCCAACGCCATCTTCACGCTGGACGAGTACACCTACGGCGTGGCCATCGGCACCAACGCCGCCAACTGGATCAACGAGAAGCTGGGCGGCAAGGCCCAGGTGCTCATCATCTCCCAGGACAACGTGGAAGCGGTCGTCGCCCGCGGCAACGGCATCCAGGAGACCATCGAAAAGCTGTGCCCCGAGGCCGAAATCGTGGCCCGTCAGGCCGGCGACAACCCCACCAAGGGCATGGAGATCACCGAGAACATCATGCAGCAGTACCCGGACGTGCGCGTCATCACCGGCAACAACGACTCCGGCCCCCTCGGCGCCTATGAGGCCATTCTGGGCCTGGGCCTGCCCCAGGAAGAGCTGGACAAGTTCTACATCGGCGGCGGCGACGCCACCCCGGAAGCCATCGCCAAGATGAAGGAAGAAAACTCCATCTACCGCGCCACCGTGGACCTCGGGCCCTTTGACACCGGCATGGACTGCGTGACCACCCTGGCGGACTTTCTGGAAAACGGCGTGCCGGAGGAAGCCCCCGTCAACTACTTCCGCATGATCCCCGTGCTGCAGGAGGACGTGCTCAGCGGCGCCTTCGTGCCCGCGGCCTGATCCCCTACCGACCGGTTTGGGCGCCCCCGCCAGGGGGGCGCACAAACCCATCTTCAACGCGTGCTTTGCACGAGGCGGAGGCGTTCAATGCAGGATTACATCTTTGAGGTCAAACATCTGAGCAAGTACTATGCCGGCGTCAAGGCGCTGGACGACGTATCGCTCGGATTCCGACGCGGCGAAGTGCACGCACTGGCCGGTGAAAACGGCGCCGGGAAGTCCACGCTGATCAAGGCCATCACCGGCGCCATCGAGCCCACGGCCGGCGAAATCGTGGTGGAAGGCGAGAGCTTTTCCAAACTGAACCCCATCGAGGCGATCCACAAGGGGATCGCGGCCATCTACCAGGAATTTACGCTGGTTCCGCACCTCACCATCGCGGAAAACATCTACTTCGGCAAGGAAATTGCCAGGAGCGGCTTTGTCAGCCGCAAGGCCATGAACGACCAGGTCAAAAAGCTGCTGGACGAGATGGGCATCGACCTGAACCCCGCCAGCTACGTGTGCGATCTGGGCGTGGCCTACCAGCAGATTGTGGAGATCCTCAAGGCGGTGGCGTCCAACTCCAAAATCCTCATCATGGACGAGCCCACCGCGCCGCTGACCAACAAGGAAACCGAGATGCTCTTTCGCATCATCGAAAAGCTCCGGGAGCGCAACACCACCATCATCTTCATCACCCACCGCATGGAGGAGATGTTCAAGATCTGCGACCGGGTTTCCGTCATGCGGGACGGCAAATACATCATCACCAAGGACATCAAGGACGTCACCATGCGGGAGCTGGTTTCCCATATGGTGGGCCGCGAGCTGGGCGAGGACTATCCGCCCCGCAAGACGCCCATCGGCGACGTGGTGATGGAAGTCCAGGCGCTGACCAACCACAAGGTGCACGATGTGTCCTTCAAGCTGCGCAAGGGCGAAATTCTGGGCTTTGGCGGGCTGGTGGGCGCGGGCCGGACGGAGGTCATGCAGGCCGTGTTCGGCGCCGACCGGGTGGACTCCGGCAAGGTGGTGCTCAACGGCCATGCGCTGAAGATCACCGATCCGGGCAGCGCGCTGGAGCAGGGCATCGGCCTGATCCCCGAGGACCGGAAAAACCAGGGCGTGCTGCTGGGGCTTTCGGTCAAGGAAAACGTGACCTTCTCGTCGCTGAAGCAGGCCATGGTGGGCCCCTTCGTGGACGACCGGAAGGACGCGAAGATCGCCGACGAATACATCAAAAAACTGAGAATCAAGACGCCCAGCGTGCATCAGCTGGTCAAAAACCTGTCCGGCGGCAACCAGCAGAAGGTGGTTTTGGCCAAAATGCTGGCGACGCGCTGCGACGTGATCATTTTTGACGAGCCGACCCGCGGCATCGACGTGGGCGCCAAACAGGAAATCTATCACCTGATGCGCCACCTGGTGGAGGTCGAGGGAAAGAGCGTCATCATGGTGTCGTCCGAAATGCCGGAGCTCATCGGCATGAGCGACCGCATCCTGGTCATGCGCCATGGTGAGATTGCGGGCGAGATCGAGCGGGAGGAATTCTCGCAGGAGCTCATCTTCCAATACGCATCCGGACTGATAGGAGGTTGACCCCATGTCCAAGGTCGATTCGAAAAAGCTCAAATCCATACTGGGCAGCTACGGCATCATCTTCGTATTGATCCTGCTGGTGGCAGTGTTTGCGTCGCTGTCCCCGCGCTTCCTGCTTCCGGACAACATCTTCAACATCCTGCGGCAGGTGTCCATCGTGGGCATCATCTCCGTGGGCATGACCTTCGTGATGCTGACCGGCGGCATTGACCTGTCCTGCGGCTCCGTGGTGGGCGCCAGCTGCGTGGGCGCGGCCCTTTTGATGACCAAGGCCGGCATGCACCCGGTGCTGGCGTGCCTGGTGATGGTGGCCTTCGGCACCCTGCTGGGACTGGCCAACGCCTTTTTCATCTCTCAGCTCAAGGTGCCCCCCTTCATCGCCACCCTGGGCATGATGACCTCGGTGCGCGGCATCGCCTACATCATCACCGGCGGCCTGCCGGTCTTCGGCTTCAACCGCTCCTTCACGGTGCTGGGCCAGGGCTACTGGGGCGTGGTGCCCATTCCGGTCATCGTGATGCTCATCGTGTTCGCCTTCGGCATCGTCTTCCTCTCCAAGACCCGCCTGGGCCGCCACATCTACGGCGTGGGCGGCAACGAGGAGGCCTCGCGGCTGTCGGGCGTGCATGTGAAGAAGATCAAGTACCTGGTGTACGGCCTGGCGGGCTTCATGAGCTCGCTGGCGGGCGTGGTGCTGCTGGCCCGCGTCAACTCCGGCCAGCCCAACGCCGGCGCCGGGTATGAAATGGACGTCATCACCGGCGTGGTGCTGGGCGGCGTCAGCATGTCGGGCGGCCAGGGCCGGCTGATCATGGTGGTGGTCGGCGTCATGATCATGGGCATCCTGACCAACGGCATGACCATGCTGACCATCAACGAATACGTGCAGCAGTTCGTCAAAGGCATGGTGCTCATCGGCGCCGTCGCGCTGGACAGCCTGATCAAGTCCCAGAAGGCCAAGCAGATCGTCTGATCGCAAGGCGCATAGACAGATAGGAGGATTCCATCATGAAACGTTCAGAGCTCAACCAGATCATGCGGGATGCGGTGAAGTTCATCGCCTCCTTCAAGTTCGCGCTGCCGCCCTTCGTCACCTGGACGATGGACGAGTGGCAGACCAAAAACCACGAGTACGACGAGATCAAGGACAATATGCTGGGCTGGGACATCACGGACTTCGGGTCCGGGGATTTCCACAAGTGCGGCCTTCTGATGATCACGCTCAGGAACGGAAACTTCCATAACCCCAAGTACGTGAAGCCCTACGCGGAAAAGCTGCTGATCTCCGAGGAGGGCCAGGTGACGCCCTACCACTTCCACTGGAAGAAGATGGAGGACATCATCAACCGCGGCGGCGGCACGCTGGTGGTGAAGTGCTACAACTCCGGTGAAAACGGCGAAAAACTGGATACCCCCGTCACCATCTTTATGGACGGCCGCGCCTTTGAGGTGCCCGCCGGCCAGCGCGTCGAGGTGCGCGTGGGCGAGAGCATCACCCTGCCCACCGGCCAGTACCACACCTTCTGGGCCGAGGGCGGCCCCTGCCTGATCGGCGAGGTGTCCAAGACCAACGACGACAACGTGGACAACCGCTTCTTTGACCCGGTGGGCCGCTTCCCCACCATCGAGGAGGACGAGCCCATCCTGTATCCGCTGTTCAGCGAATACCCCAACATGCCCGGGAAGTGACGAAGGCGGTCCGGGGGGCGCCCGCGGGTGCGGGCGGCCCCCGCCATTTTTGCGAGAGGTGATTCATTATGGCGGTCATTGGCCTGGACGTCGGCACCACCGGCGTCAAGAGCACGGTGTTTGACGACCGTGCTCGGGTGATCGGCCACGCTTATCGGGAGTACAACCTGATCGGCGAGCGCGAAGGGCGCTTTGAGCTGGACCCCGCCGAGCTGTGGATGAAGGCGAAGGCGGTGCTGAAGGAATCCGCCCAAAGCTGCGGCGAAAGCGTGAAGGCGATCTCGGTCACGTCCTTCGGCGAGTCCTTTGTGTGCCTGGACGAGGCGGATCAGCCCCTCGCCAACACCATGATCTACATGGACAAGCGGGGCCTGGAGGAGTGCGGCGAGTACCGCGCGGCCCGGTCCGACCGGGAAATCTTCGCCGAGTGCGGCCAGTTTGTGGACCCGATGTTCGCGCTGTACAAGCTGCGCTGGATGCGAAAGCACCGGCCGGACATCCTGGAAAAGACCCGAAAGCTGTGCTTTATCGCGGACTACATGACCTATCGCCTGGGCGCGGCGCACAAGTGCGACTATTCGCTGGCGGCCCGGAGCGCCATGTTTAACGTCTTTACCAAGGCGTGGATCGACGCCGCCCTCGAGTTTTCCACCATCGACCGGGCCATGCTGCCCGAGCCCGTGCCCAGCGGCAGCGTGGTGGGCGGCCTGAGCCGGGCCATGGCCCAGGAGCTGGGCATGCGCGAGGGCGCGAAGCTGATCGTCGCCGGGCACGACCAGGTGCTGGCCGCGCTGGGCAGCGGCGCCTGGGCGCCGGGCGACGTGGCCAACGGCATGGGCACCGTGGACTGCATCACCGCCGTCATGCCCGGCGACCGCCTGAACCTGGACGCGCTGATGGAATACAATTTCCCGGTGGTGCCCTTCATGGACACCGGCGACTACGTGACCTACGCCTTCAACATGTCCGGCGGCTGCGCGATCAAGTGGTTTCGGGATGTGCTGGCCCGCGACCTGGCCGGACAGAGCGACGCCTACCGGATCCTGGACGATGAGGCCGGCGGCGCGCCCACGGGCATTCTCGTACTGCCCTACCTGGCCGGCGGCGGCACGCCCTACATGGACGGCGCCACCCCCGCCACCATCGCCGGGCTTCGGCTGGGCACCTCCCGGGGCGAGCTGTTCCGCGCGTTTCTGGAGGGTGAATCCTACGAAATGATGCTCAACATCGAGTGCCTGCGGTCCGTGGGCATCGACATCCAAAAGGTCATCACCGTGGGCGGCGGCTCCAACTCGAAGCGCTGGATGCAGATTCGCGCCGACGTGTTTGACCGCCCGGTGTACCTGCCCGCCAACAAGGAGGCCGGCACGCTGGCCGGCGCCATGCTGTGCTACGCCGCCACCGGCATCTATCCGTCCCTCCGGGCGGCGCAGGAGGCGATGGTGCGCTTTGACAAGGGCTTTACCCCCGACCCCAACCGGGCCCGCGCCTACCGCGCCCATTACGAGCGCTACAAAAAGTGCTACCGGCTGACAAAGGAACTGTTTGCCTAGTCGTCCGCGAAGCCTAAGAACCGCGCTATGACCGGATCTTTTCCTGTCCGGCTGTGTCGCGCTCCGCTTGACGCAGCGCTGCTGCGCCTGCGCTCCGGTTCCGTGCCGGGCAGAAAAATCTCTGCGCCCTATCATCGGTTCTTAGACTTCGTGGACTACTAGCGCCGGGCCGCGGCGCCGGTTATAAATGAGAAAGGGAACATGGATCCATGAAAAAGGCTGTGATCTACGGAGCGGGCAACATCGGCCGGGGCTTTATCGGCCAGGTGTTTCATGACTCCGGCTACGAAGTGATCTTCATCGACGTCAACATGGAGGTCATCCATGCGCTGAACGCCCGGGGCGGGTACACCCTGCGCGTCGTGGGCAACGGCGAGGACGTCGACACCCTGATCGACAACGTCCGCGGCATCGACGGCCGCGACGCGGACGCGGTGGCGGACGCCATCGCCGGGGCCGACCTGATGGCCACCTCCATCGGAGTCAACGTGCTGCCCCGCATCGCCGGCAACATCGCGGAGGGCATCCGCCGCCGCGCGGCGGCCGGCCGGCCCCCGCTCAATATTCTCCTGTGCGAAAACCTGATGAACGCGGCACACCACGTGCGCGGCCTGCTGGCGCCCTATTTTCCGGGTGACCAGCGCGCGCTGCTTGACGGCACGGGCCTCGTCGAGGTCACCATCGGCCGCATGGTGCCCGCGCTGCCCAGGGAGCTTTCGGCGCTGGACCCCACGCTGATTCAGGTGGAGCGGTTCTGCACGCTGCCTGTGGACGAAAGCAAGTTCGTGGGCGAGGTGCCCGTGCTGGCCCACGCCGAATACGTGACGCCCTTCGCCGTCTGCGAGGAGAAGAAGCTCTACCTGCACAACATGAGCCACGCGCTGTGCGCGTACCTGGGCTACCACAAGGGCTACACCTACCTGTGGGAGGCGGCCGAGGACGACGAAATTCGCGCGACGGCGTGGGACGCCATGAAAAACACCGCCGCGGCCATCGCGGAGGCCTTTTCGGCGGACGAGGGCGCCATTGCCGTCTTTGCGGAGGACCTGTTGGAGCGCTACCGCAACCGCCGGCTGGGCGACACCATCGAACGCGTCGCGAAGGACCCGCTGCGCAAGCTGCAGCCCTCCGACCGGCTGATCGGCGCCGTCAACCGCTGCAAGGCCCAGGGCAAGGATTATCGTTCCATCCTGCTGGGCGTGGCCGCGGCCCTTTCCTACCGCCCGGCGGAGGACCTCCAGGAGGCACTGAAAAAAGAAGGCGTCCCGGGCTTTCTGGCAAACCGCTGCGGCCTTGACGCGGCGGACATCCGCACGGTTGAAACCCTGCTGAAACAGTTCCCGTCCGCCTGAAAACATCCGCGCAGCCCGAAGCCGTCGTTATGCTTTAATCGTTCCCGGCGGCGTGTACGCCGGGAACGGGATAGCGCCATCAGTGCGCACACTGGTGCTGCCGGAGTTTTTCCGCATCGGCCTCCGCATCCCCAGTCGCTTGGATGTTGTGGCACGCAGGCGGCTTGGGGAGCACGCGATCCCCCAGAATAGCAACTACGGAGAATAAACGTAAGCGTCAAATAACAGGGCGTCTAGCGGCATAGATCTTGGGCATCGGGGCTCCAAGGCATAAGACTGGATAAGAAGGCATCAGAATAGTGCCTGTCCGCGGAGGGCATGCGCTGAAGCAGGAATTTGAAGTACTGAAA
>JARKQG010000099.1 GCA_029974035.1 Eubacteriales bacterium
CGAGGTGTACGACAAGATGGTGAACACCTACGCGAAGGTTGTGGGGCAGATCAGCCGGGAGCAGCCACAGGGCGACCAGGCAGACCCGGCGGCGGAGCTGATGGCGTTCGTCAGGCAGGGGCAGCGGTAGGGCATCCCCCCACCGGTTATGCAATTATGCAGGTGGTCGGGAACCGATGCGCTCCCATCCACACAACCGACAGGGCATTGTATAGGGGGTGTAGCCCCCCCGGCTGTCAGTAGGCGGCAGCAGAACCAACGCCACCGGAGGGGAGAAGGCTTTCCCTCTCCGGTGGTTTTTTCAAGCTTTGATGGAGAATGGTATTTGGGCATAATTCCGATATGGGTTACGGAGGAACAGAACGACGGGATGTTATTCGTCTTCGGCGGGAGTTTTCAGTCTTTTAGCTTGTTCTCGCTCAATTGCCTTGATGCTTTTCCCTGGAGTGGGCAAGTTTTCCGGCATTGTACCACCAAGCTCTCTAATCGTCTGTCGGACCTTTTTGCCGACTTCAAAATGGGTTTGGTTGGCTTTGGCTATTCCCTTAATTCTCTCTCGTCGCAGCTTCTCGTCAGTTTGCGTCGCCCGGAAGAGATTTGCGGCTAATTCGGTGCTGCCCATATGGTCCAAAATCTTCTGTGTTTTCTTAAGGCCCTTCCTGGCGTGTATTTCTCGCATGCCAAGCCCGCCGTAAAGGCCTTGATACCCCTTGTTCTGGAATATGGCGTGATCTTTGGGGTCAACAATCCCTGCCATCTGTGCGGCTTCTGCTAGAGATTTGTTGTGCTCTATTATCTCGTTTCGTATGGCTAGGCGTTTCTGATCTTCATTCAAGCGGTCGTAATCTTCGATAAGCTCCTGTTGTCGCGTTTTGATGGCAAAATAGGTCTGGCCCAGAGCGATGACTTCTTTTGCTGGATCGCTGTTCTGCACGATCAGATAGCAGGCATAACGAGATAACTCGTAGTCATCAACGATACGAATCCCGCCGCGGGGCATAGGCGATGATTTGTTGACCTCAACAAAATGTTCCGACGCATTGATTTTACTGCCTTTGCACGCCTCCATCGCCTTATCAATCACGTTGGAGAAATTGCGCCACTCGGCATACTCAAGGACGGATTGCAGTTCTCGAGCAGTCCAGTATTCTTCCCCGTCCTGGGTGTAGTGCTTTATGGATTCAAAGGTCTTTTCCGAGTAGCGATCCAAATCATTCGCCATTCATAATCCCTCCTTAAAGCCTGCGATATGCGCTATTATAGCATATTATTATCAGCTTTGCATTCAGAGCGTTAACGAGAAAGCCGTGTCCACCTCCATCTCCGCTCCCAACGTCAGGCAATATCCTACTAAAACCATGTGTAATACACTGACAACAATCCCATGTGACTGTTTGAAGCATTAGTTGAATGAGCAGACGCATGGGCAGGGGCGGGCTAAAAGTCCACAGAAACGAAAGGACAAACCGGCGGCTCCTATCAGCACAAGATTTTTTCCCAGTTTAGGAAAACGCCGGAACAGAAAGAGCGCCGCTGTGCAGCGCTTCCGGCGGCGAGGACGGAGGTTTACGCCTCCAGCGCGGAGGTTGTTCCGCATGGTAACAATGAGCACAGAACGTGTCATGCGGGGCCTTTTGTGGTTGGGCTTCCTTCCAGCACTCGCTCTACCACAGACCGCTTGATGTAGTACCCTCCCGCCAGCTTCACGCCGTGGCGGTGGAGGACTTCGTAACCGGCGTCCTCGGTCATGCCGTACTCAAAAACCAAATCCTTGCATCGGAGCAGGCGGTTCGGGCTGGGGTTTAAGATGGAACGGACCTTGTCATTCCTCATGCTACACCGCCCATCTGGTGGCTCTGCCCTGCTTGCGCATCCTGGCCTTTGTGTTCTCGGCAGCGGGCGCACAGACATACCGGGCGATGGAGTACACATCAACCATCGTGCCGCCACAGGTAGCGTCCAGGCGGCCATCGGCGATCATAGCGCGAATCGTGTCGTCCTTGCGGTCGAGTATCTTCCCGGCGGTCGTGTACTTCACGGCCTCGCCGTAGCGGGCTACCATGTCGGCGGTGCGCTCTTTCAATGTCATATGCTCCACTCCTTCGGCGGATTACATATGCCTTGTATGTGGCGTCTATTCCTCCGGCTTCGCCTCCGGCCATTCCTCCAGCCCCATGCGGGCCTGTACGGCCTTGTTTACATAGCCGTTGATGGATTCGCCC
Source organism: Eubacteriales bacterium (assembly GCA_029974035.1). The sequence goes on from JARKQG010000099.1 coordinate 2,223, forward strand.
ACCTGTTCGGCGGCGGCTTGTATGGCGGCTTTCTGGCCTTTAGGGACGGCAATATTGATCCGGTCATAAGCCTTCTCATTGTATCGATTGTTTGCCCGGATGCGGGCCGCGCTGTTCTTCTTCTCCACCTGCATCTACCGTCCATTCGCAATTATTAGAGCCTCTGCTCCACTATCTGCATTATGCCAGAGAGCGATACAATTAACAAGTGTATTATTGCACAAAGAATACACTTAAACAATGTATATTTAGCCGATAGACTACACTGTTTAAGTGTGCTAAACTATGTCCAGAGGTTGAGGGAAGCACACAAGAAGCCCAACGGGGATCGGATGCGAAAGGCAACGCCAATAAGCCCGAGTAAGCAAAAGCCGCCCCGCCCCAACCGATCAAAACGAAGGAGGTTCGTCACATGCAGGAGATCACCGCCATCGTCACCGAGCTTCAGGAGCTGCGCCGGATGCGGGAGGAACTGGAAGCCGCTATCGAGGCCGCACAGGACAAGATCAAGGCCCACATGGGCGAGGCCGAAGAACTGACCGCCGGGGCGTTCAAAGTCACATGGAAGGCCGTCACGAGCGCCCGCCTGGACACCACGGCCCTTAAGAAGGCCTTGCCGGAAGTGGCCGAGCGGTTCACCAAGACCACCACCGCGCGGCGCTTCATGGTAGCGTAAAAGCCCGACACCGACTAAAGCAGCGGGCTTTCACAGGGAACAACCAACCGAACCGGCTGGAGGCTCGCCCACAGTATACGCCAGAGCCTCCAGCCCGTCAAGATTGAAAGGAGAGGGATACCAAATGATGCTTTCCAAAGAACTGAACCGGCTGGAGGACATGACCCGGAAGCTGCATATGACGTTGTGCGGGCTGCGCGTCCCGGAGGCGCTGGAGGGCGCGATGGAGTACGCCCGCGATGAGGCGGAGAAGATCAACGGCATCACCGGATGGCTGGCCGGCAACGTCGAGCGCGGCATTATCCCGGACGCCGACGCCGGTTTCATCCCGGACTGCGAAGGGAGGGCGTGAGCATGGGCGACACCATCATGACCCCGAACTGCGGAACCGTCCACGCGCAGAACATGATGATCGGCAACGGCGACCCGCTGGAGCTGGGCGAGGCCGGGGAAATGCTGATGAGGAGGAAGTACTTCGATGGGAGCTGGGGCGAGCGCGTCACGCTGGGCATGGCGTACTATGCGGGCATCGTCGAGGGCAAGCGGCAGGAACGGGCGCGGCGCAAGAGGGCGTAAACGGATGGCAGCGGGGCTGAAAGGCCCCGCTTTTTCCGTGCACATTTCGTGCACAAAGTTGCAAGAGCGTGCACGAAATCGCCGGAGGGCATGAGAAGCATCGCATGATAATCCTTGAAATATAAGCATCCGCGCGAGGGCGTGAGAGGCTGTAAAAGGCTCCTGCGATAGCTACGAACCAAAAGGTCGTGGGTTCGAATCCCTCCGGGCACGCCAGCGAAAAATTGTGCAGTTCAGAATATGGGCTGCACAATTTTTTGATTCTTTGTCAGCTGAGGAGGCTTCAAGCGGCGCACAACAGGGAACCCCTGGTCGCCCATTCAATCGGAACCAGGGACTGATACCGCCGCCGGGTCCAGGCTGCCTTCACGAAAGAGCCGCGCTGCGGGGCCGTGCCCCACCCCTTCCGCGGCAAAGAGCCGTTCCGCAAGAGGATTTTCCGGCTCATCCTCTGCCGCCGTCGTAATAAACAGCCGATCTCTCTGCGGCCCGCCGAAGCAGCAGGAGCTTACAAAGTGCGCCGGAACGCGGACTGAGGCCAGCACGCCGCCTGTTCCGGGATCGATCCGGCGCACCTCGCCGGCGCCCCACATCGCCACCCACAACATGCCCTCGTCGTCAGCGGTCATGCCGTCGGGGTATGCATTTGAAGCCGTATAGATCGGAGTGCGGCTGCCCAATTCGCCGGTATCGGGCTGATAGTCCATTTTGTAGACCGTTCTCGCGCCGGTGTCAATAAAGTACATCCAATGCCCGTCAGGCGACCAGGCCATGCCGTTGGGCACGGATATGCCGGTCAAAACCGCGCGCAGGCGTCCGCCGCGCTCCATGCGGTAGAGGATTCCACCTTCCCGCGTTCGGGCGGCAAAAAGGGGCATGCTGCCCGCAAACAGATAACCACCCGGACCTGTCTTTGCGTCGTTAAAGCGTTGGAGGTGCGTTAGGTCCTCGGGCCGGTCGATCAGGCTTTCGATCTGGCCGCCGCGGATCAGATAGGCCCCGGTGGTCATAAGCGCCACATAGCCGCCCCGGTCTGTCGGCAGCGCCGCGCCCAGGTACTGGCCAGTCTGCAGACCCTGACAGCGGCCGTCCGGCCCCAGTTCGTAGAGCGTACCGGTCTTGATATCGACAAAGCTGAGCGTACCCGTTTGGCGGTTATAGACGGGGCCCTCGCCTAAAATGCACCGCGGGGAATCTGCCGGACTCGCGTGAAACAAGCGCATGAAGGCCTCCTTTACCGTTTGTCAAGCGTCACGGTGGAAACGCCGCACTCTTTAATCCAAATCACGTGGGCACCATATTCCTGCCAGTGGACGCTGTTGCGCCGCTCGGCGATGAACTCCTCGCCTTCAAACCGGCCCCGGAAGGAATCCTTCATGTGAATGGGACGCCCCGCTGAATCGAGAAAACTTACAAGACTTTTCACGCCCAGCACCACAAAGCGGTCTTCGTCAAGGCGAATCGCCATGCCGCGGCTTGTCCCCATGTCCGACTGCGCGTATTTGACCTTGACAAACACATCGCCGAAGTCAAGCGTTGTTTCATCTTCGGACTGCTCCTGCACCCAATAGTGCAGGTTGGACGTTCCCATTGCACGGGCGACGGGGATCATCGCGTCGCGGATGGGCGCAAAAGATTCCAGCATGTCATAGGCCTCGTCGCTCAGGCGTCCGTGCGCCATGTCGCACAGGGGCTTTTCCATGATATCCGGATAGGCGCAGTCTATCGCCCATGGGTCAAAGCCCAGCGCGGCGAACTCGCCAAAGGCGTAGTAGACGTTTTTAAACGCGCGGCTCCGACTGCCCAGCGCGTGCTCGGCCACGTAGAGGGGGTTTCCGGGAAACCGGTACTGCCCGCAGATGCGCATGAAATCGCGGTAACTCGGCGTATAGATGTCTGGCGAAACGAAATCAATGTTGCGCTTGTGCTGGGCGTAAATATCCAAAACCCGGTAGACCGGCCCGCCGGAAGGATACGTATGCCCCGCGATGGAATCGGGGGAGGGCATCGCCAGCCATGCGTTCATATAACATGGAAGCGGATAGACTGCCTTGGCGCACCCGGCGATATACTCCTGATAGGTGAGGATGCTGACCGCGCTGAAGACTTCGCCGGCGCGCCGGCCGTACCGCGCTTCATAGTCGCCCTCGCGGAACTTCCGCTCGCACGCCTCGCAGTGACAGCGGTCCAGCCCGCCGGTAAGGCCTGTTTCATTGTTGACTTGAAAGAGGACGACGCTGCGTTCTTTGTCCTGTAGGCGGAGATGCTCAAACACGCCGGTTACCGCGCGGGCGTCCATGTCGCGAAGCGCTTCGCAACCGGGGCAGGCCACAAACGGCACCGCTTCGCCGTCCGCCCGCCGCGCGCGCGCAAAGCGATCCCGATCCTCGATCACCCAGTCGGGTGCATAGTGCATATAGCTGTTTTTGTAGGAGCCAAACCATACCAGCACAATCTTCAGGCCGTTTTTTTGCGCGCTTTCGAGCATCGCATCCAAAATGGCATAATCATACTGCCCCTCCCGCGGTTCAATCAGCCGCCAATAGAGCAGGAGAGACACCGCCGTACAGCCCAGCTTTTTGGCGTTTGTCATTAGAAAATCGATGGTGCCCGCGTCGTAGCAGGAATCACAGTCCAACTGAAAGCTGAGAATCAGAAAGGGCTTTCCATCGCACAAGAGCACCTCGTGCCCGTTGAGCATGCCCAGCAGGGGAATCGCGTGATTCAATATACTCCTCTCCTTTCGGACGCACCCGCTCAGACGCGCAGCTGCTTTTGGATGTAGATATTGCGGGGATCTTCGAACCACTCTTTCAGCATCGCACGCACCTGTTCTTCGCTTTGGGCGGCGTGATCCATCAGAAAGATCAGCTCAAAGGCCTCGGGGTTGCCGCTTGTAATGGCCTCGCAAACCAACTCGCACTGAGCGTAGCGGGGGTTCATCGCCCCGGCCATTACGCGGCCGGGCAGCCGGCCCATGTGCATCCCGTGAACGCCGGCCCCTGAAATCTGCGCCTCGCATTCGACGACAATATCCGTCGGAAATCCTTCTACCAGCCCGCCCCGATTTGGGATGTTGACCTGGTAGATGCGGGGTATGTCGCATACCATGGATTCGATGATCGGGACGATCTGCTCATCGGACTGCCGCGGCTCGAAGTAATCGATAACCCTGCGCGCATCATCGGTAGCGGCCCCCTCAATGTGCTCAAGGTTGAGCTTCAGATCGTCCAGATACTGTGCCCAGCCCTCGGCGCTGTCAAAGCCGCCCTGCTGGCTGTACCAGTACTTTTTGGCTTCCAGCGTTCCGTTGTACACCCAGCCCAGCATGCTCGGGTAATCCATCATGCGAGGCGTATCGCCGATCGGCATAAGCCCCATCAGCCGGTACTGGTCTATGGCGGCCCGGCTCATCTGCTGGTCGGCATACTTGCGGGATTGTTTCCAGTATTCTTCCGCTTCTTCCCGGATCCACCGGTCGAGAATCGGATAGGCGTTCTCTCCGCGATAGCGAAAATCGCTCATCCAGATCCAATGGTTAAAGCCGTACATCCTGGCGGTTACATCTTTTGCATCCAGCCCCAGCACCCGCGCCACATCGCGGTAGCCGTAATGGCCGTGGCACAGGCCGACGCAGCGGACTGAAGTTTCGCGGTGGATGATGGTGCAACCCTCAAAGACCGGGTTGGAGGATTGGATCAGCGTGGCGTTCGGGCAGCATTTTTCCACATCGCGCGCCACATCCAGCATAAACGCCGCCTGCGAGAACATGCCCAGCATCCCGGAGCGGCCAAAGCCGTGCCGTATGCCCATTTCCCGCTGCGCCTCAAACCAGGCGTGCCCCTGATCCTGCGCGGTATTGATGACGAAATCCGCGCCGAGAAGCGCCTCGGTCCGGTCGGTAGTGCTTTCAAACGTCAAATGGGCGTTAAGCTCCCGGGTCAGCTTTCTGCCCATCGAGGTAATAAAACCCAGGCGGTTTTCGTCTATGTCCATCAGGGTGAGCTTCGCTCCGTGCAGGCTGGGCGTCACGCACAGGTCGCGGATGATCCCGCCGGAAAACTGGGCGCTGCCCGCGCCGACGATTGCGATTTTGGGCTGCCTGTCCACCGCGCATTTCCCCTCTTTCTATATTTTGGCCGTCATTTTCTCAATACCGCTCCGGCTTGAAGCCGCCGGTTACGCCGATGTCGGTGCCCGTCACCTGGCGCGCCTCATCGCTGAGCAAGTAAACGCAGGCGTAGGCAATGTCTTCCTCGGTTTGGAAATTGCCCAGCGGAATATACTCCTTTGCCAGATTGCTGATCCACGCCTGATCGTGCCCGTCCTCAAGGTGGCGCTTTATCTCGCCGGGGGAAAGCACCCATCCCACGGTCACCCAATTGCAGCGGACGCCCTGCGCCGCAAAATGCTGCGATACGTGCTGGGTAAGCGTGTGCAGCGCGCCCTTGCTCATCGAATAAACCGGGAGCGAGGCGGCGCCCATGTACCAATGTGTGGAGCCGATGTTGACGATGGAACCGCCACCTGACTGCGTCATATGGCGAAGGGCTCTTTGCGTAAGAAAGAAGGGGGCCTTGGCGTTGATCGCCATTACGGCATCAAACGTCTTTTCGTCCGTTTCCATCAGCGGGATGTGCGGGAAGACGCCCGCGTTGTTGACCAGGCCATCCAAACCGCCCAGTTTATTCCGCGCTTCGTCCACCACCCGGAAGCAGGCGTCCGCGGACAAGAGATCTCCCGGAATAAAGAACGCGGTGCCGCCGCCGGCCCGGATTTCGGCCTCGGCGGCACGCCCCTGCGCTTCATCCCGGCCGGTGAGCGCCACGAGCGCGCCCTCCCGCGCCGCCATGCGCGCCACGCCCCGGCCGATGCCCTTTGTGGCGCCGGTCACCAGTATCCTTTTGCCCTTGAGGCGCATGTCCTTCACCTCCATCATTTGTTGCCCTTGCGCTTTTCCCAGCCGGACTCGAACATCCACAAAAAATTCCTGTCGCCGTAGGGATGCTTTTTGGCCTCCGATTCGTTAAGCGCCACGCCAATGCCGGGCGCTTCGGTGGGCCGGATATAGCCGTTTTCCACCTTCGGGTAGCCCGAAAGCACCTCGTCCGTCCAGTCGGCGCTGGAATCGTCAAAGCACTCCTGAATCAGCAGGTTGGGCTGCGTGATGCCGACGTGCACGTTGACCGCGGTGCACATCGGGCTTTGCGCATTGTGCGGCGCGACGTAGGCGTCAAAGCCCCGGGCGATTCCAAAGCAGTCCAGAAGGCCGGATACGCCGCCGACTCCCAAAAGCTCGGGGTTGATCAAATCCACCGCGCCCAGCGCCAAAAGCTTTGCAAGATCACGGGGGTCTTCGGCGCGCTCCCCGGCGATGACGGGCACGCGGACGCGCCGCGCCACTTCGCTGATCATTTCCGGGTTGTCGGAAAGAACCGGCGTTTCAAACCAGAAAGGATGAAATTCTTCCAGCATATGCCCCAAGCGCATCGCCTGGGAGAGGCTGAAGCGGTCATGGGCTTCGATCATTAGATCCACGCTTTCGCCCACCGCTTCGCGCACGGCGCCGACGATGCGCATCGAAAGTTTTTCCTCATCGCGCGTCATAAACTTATACGCCGTGCCAAACGGATCAAACTTGAGCGCGGTATACCCGCGTTCAACCATACTTAGCGCCCGCTCCGCAAACGCGGACGGCTCGCGCGGACCCTGGTACCAGCCGTTGGCGTACACGCGGATCTTTGGCCGCACCCGTCCGCCCAGCAGCCGGTACAGCGGCTGGCTGCATTTTTTGCCCAGAATATCCCAGCAGGCAATTTCAATGCCGGACACGGCGTTTCCGCCGCGGCTCAAAAAGAGCGTCTTGCGAAGAAAATCCATCAGGCCGTGAATGTCGGTGGGATCGCGGCCGATAATGCGGCTTTTGAGTTCTTCCAGCGCCGCGGCCTCCGGCTTGGTGGTCAGTCCGCCGGTGCATTCGCCGAAGCCGTCGATCCCGTCATCGGTCGAAAGCTTGATATAGATCCAGTTCTTCCACGGGTTGCCCACAATGAACGTGCTTACGTCGACGATCTTCATGGAGAAACGCCTCTTTCTTGTGTGGTCAGACGGTGAAACAGCCCTCAAGGCCCTTCATAATCCGGTCCAGTTCCACATGGTCCAGCGCGTCAAGCGCTCTTTCGCCGGGGCTGCGGGTCAGGCTGTGCTTGATGACGCCGCGACGGCGCAGGACCTCTTTGTAGAGCGTATATCCGAACATGTACTCCATGTTCAGCAGCGGAACGGCCCTTTCATACATCTCCTCCGCCTCCTGCTGACGGCCCGCATCCAGAAGGTTCCAGACCCTTGCCTGGACGTCCACAACTTCGCAGGCGGGCATGCAGCCGCACGCGCCGCGGCGGTATTCGTCAATCAAGTAGCGGCACGCCTTGCCGCCCATGGTGCCCTTATAGCGTCCCTCGGGCAGCTGCCCGGCCAATTCGCCAATGCGGGTGATCACATGGCCGGACAGATCCGTTTCCTCCTTGACATAATGAACACCGTCCACCTTTCGTATGATTTCCACGCACAGCTCGGCTGAAAGCGGCGTGCCGACGGGCCCGATGTAATTTTGAATGAAAACCGGCATTTCGGATGCATCCGCAATGGCGCGGTAGTACTCGATAATTTCGGCCGGCGTTGCCTTGGTGATGTAAGGCGGCATTGCGATGACGCCGTCGGCGCCCACCGTGCGCGCATAACGGGCAAACTTGACCGCGCCAAACTGCGTGGGCGCCGCCACGCCGGCAATCACCGGAACGCGCCCGGCGGTCTGCTCGGCGGTCACGCGCACGAGGGTATCGCGCTCCTCGTCGGTCAGCAGGTAAAACTCGCTGGCGTTGACCGGAACCACGATGCCATGGGCGCCGCCGCGGATGCAATATTCCACCTGGGAGCGGATATCCTGCTCGTCCAGCTCAAAATTGGCTTTGTAAGGCGCCACAAGAATCCCATAGATCCCCCTGAAGTTCTTCATGGTTGCTTCTCCTTTTGTTTTTTATAGGCGGATACGCCGGCCCTACTCCTTGACCGCGCCCACTGTAATGGATGACATGAACACATCCTGCAGGCACACAAACAGGATCACCAAGGGCACGATGACAATGGTGCAGCCGGTCAGTATCAGTTCACGCGGCACATTCCAGACCTCCGCCTTTTCGTTCAGCGTGGGCAGTATGGTCATGATGGGCGCGTACTGCATGTCGGTCACCACCACTTTGGGCCAGAGATAATCGTTGAATTTGGCGAGCGCGACCAGCACCGCGACCGCGCCGATGACCGGGCGGCATACCGGCAGCATCACCGATATGAACGTCTTCAGGTGCCCCGCCCCGTCTATGGTGGCCGCCTCCAAAAGCGAATCGGAAATGGAGCTCATGTACTGTGTGATCATAAACATCGCAAAGACGTTCGCGGTAAACGGAATGATCTGTATCTGGTAGGTATTGAGCCACTTAATGCGGCTGAACATGATGTATAGCGGCGTAACGCCAAGCTCAAAGGGGACCATCATCGTCGCAAGCAGAACGGTGAACATCACGTTGCGGCCCTTAAACCGGTATTTGGAAAACGCAAAGGCCGCGAGTGCGCTGAACGCCAGCACGAGCAGCGTGTGCGTCACCGTGACAAAGAGCGAATTCATGTAGGTCCGCAGAATAATGCCGCTGTTATAGGCCCACAGGCGGTGGTAGTTGTTGAATGTCCATGGGTTCGGAAGCCCGTAGGAGTTGGCGGCCAGATCCTCCGGATTCTTCATGGAACCCACCAGCATGATATAGATCGGCGCCAGAGATATGAGGCAGAAGATCAAGAGGAACGCGTGAATGCCGGCTTTGGACCATTTTGTTCTGTTCATCACGCTGCCTTCCTTTCCGCCATCATTCTGAAGATAAACATTGAAACGATAAACACGACGACAAATATAATCCAGCCGTATGCGCTTGCCATGCCAAAGTTGCCTGAATTCAGGTTCATCATCAAAAGATTGATGACGCCCTCGGCAGATTCCCGGGCAATGCCGCCCGCCGAAGTGCTGGTGAGCACCGCGGCCTCGGTATACATGCGCAGCGAGGAAATGGCGTCCATAATAAAAGCGAACAGAAACGTTTGCTTCATCAGCGGGATCGTCAAATGGATAATGCGCCGAAATGCGCTGGCGCCGTCGATGATCCCCGCCTCATAAATATCGGGCGATATCGAGGTGAGCCCCGAAAGATACACCACCATAAACCAGCCGGTTCCGCGCCAGCACAGCATCGCCAGAACCACCCATTTACTCCAGATCGGACTTTCAATCCACGCGATGTCGGTGCCGAACAGCTGATTGACGGTTCCGGTCTGGTTGGCAAAGAGAATCATAAACACCAGCGCGCTGGCGGTTGCGGCGCAGACCTGAGGCAGAAACAGCACCGGCTTGTAAAAGCGCCCGGAAGCCCCCAGCAGCTTGCTGTGCAGAAAAACCGCCATCAGAAAGCTGACCACCGTGACCGGTATAAACTTGGCCAGCCAGTAAAAGAACGTTCGGCTCAGTGCCGCCCAAAACCGCGAATACTGCAGGATGTTCTGATAATTGCGCAAACCGATCCACTTGACCGATCCGTAGCCGGGGTACTTCGCGAAGCTGAGCGCGAAAGAGTAAACCGAGGGAACCACAAAAAACAGAACAAAAGAGATAATGAATGGAAGGATAAACGCGTAGGGAATCCACTTTTGCCTGGGCGATACCCGCACCTTAAATTCCTCCTTCGGTCACGCCGGGCGCAGAAGTTTCGATGCGGCCACCGGAACAGTCATGCCGTTCCGGTGGCCGCAGATGCCTGAACCGGGTCGGCGGTTACTCGAAGGCGTTGCCGATCTGATTTTTCAGATCGCCGTTCAGCCCGCTCAGCATTTCATCAAGCGAAACTTCACTGCGGAAGAAGCGGGTTGCCCAGCCGTTGACCATTGACATCTCGGTCATCGCCTGCGGCGTGTAGTTAAAGATGGAGAAGTTTTCCTCCGCATAGCTTACGAGCTCGGTCTGCCAGTACGGAGCACCGGCACTGAGGTATTCATGCTCGCCCTGCATGGCTTCGGATTCAAAGATCGACTTGGTGATGGGCGTGCGGCTGTCGTTGACAAAGGTCGCCTCTACGCCCTTATCCTCAAGGCGGTAATACTTGAGGAACTCTTTCGCCTCATCGGGGCAGGTGCTGAAAGCCGGCACGACCAGTACGGAACCGCCCGCTTCGGAGCCCTTGTGAATCTCCTCCGGCCACAGGCACGCGGTCCATTCTCCGGACTGATCGGGTGCGTAACCGGGGATAAAGAGCTTGAACCAGCTTCCGGTCAGCTCGCCGACCAACTGGCCGGTGGCCAGCGCGTTCTCCCAGTCAGGGGTAAAATCGCCGCTGTTGAAAGCGATGTCCGCGTCGTAAATCTTCTTGAGCGTTTCAAAGGCCGCGCGCACGCCCGGGTCGCTGTCCACGATGTAATCGCCGTTTTCATCGATGAATTTGGCGCCGTAGTTGGCCAGCATCATGTAAATATCGTAGTCCTGCGAGCCGGTTTCCTTGTTGATGTTGTGGAAGTAGGCGTCTGGATACTTCTCGTGCAGGAGTTTTGTGGCCGCAATCAGATCGTCCACCGTTTTCCAGGTGGTTGGGTCGATGCCGCACTCGTCGCAAATGTCCTTGCGGTAGTAGAACAGCTTGGAGTTCACCTGATTGGCGACGGCCACGGTCTGCCCATCGTACTGGGACATCGCAATGGCGGCGTCGGTCAGGTTGTCAGCGTAGGGCGCGGTCAATTCGCTCAGGTCCATCAGCGCGCCGGCGCGGGCAAACTCGGGAATCTGCGTGTAGTTGAGCTGGATCAGGTCCGCGCACGGTTCGCCGCTGGCCAGCGAGAGGCGTATCTTCTCGGCCACCTCAGGATCGCCCGAACCGCCCACGACGATCTCAACGTTGACGCGCTCCGCAAATTCCGGATAGGTTGCGTTGATGGTGTCGACGATGCCCTGATAAATTGAGGCACTGCCCCAGATCATGAAACGCAGGGTGACTTTTTCACCCTCGGCCGAGGCCATCGGCATCGCAAGCGCCAAAACAAGGCACATTACGAGCAGAACGGACAGGCTTCGCTTGGCAGGTTGGTTCATGGTTTCGCCTCCTAGTTTTTGTGGCGCGGCGGCGTGGGTTCCGCCGCACGCTGTTAATAGTATTATACCGTGATATGACCCAATGTCAATATCACATTAACAAATAATATTATCATATAATGATAATATGGTACTAATTTATTCGTTTTGCGTATTGGCGATATCCCACAAAAAAATAACAATCCATGCTGTAAGTGCATTTATTTCAAGCCTATTGCCCGTATTTGAACAAAATGGATGGAGTTTTATCCGATTTTTCCGCCTTGCGTTCTGGATGCAGGGCGGGTACAAAGCGCAGCGCAAGCAATAGTTCTTGATATTCAATTCTCATTATGATACAATCCATAAACGGATAAGCCTATGCTGCGACGAAGAGGAATGATTTTTCATGCAGACATCTGCCAATGCGGCCAAGCGCGGGATCTCATCCATCGGGAAAACGTTTCAGATCCTGAAGTGTTTTTCCTATAACCGGACCGAACTGACCGCCGCTCAAATTGCCAAGCAGGTCGGACTGCCCATTTCCACCCTGTACCGTTATCTGCAGACGATGGAAGGCGAGGGTTTTTTGGAGCACAACGCCGCCGCAAACACCTATTCGCTTGGGCTGTACAGCGTCGAGCTGGCCGGCATTGCGCTGACCCGCTTTGATGTGCGCCGCATCGGTCAGCAAGACCTCAACGACCTGTCCATCCGTCTCAATCTCAACACCAATATGGGCATTCTGCGCGATGGGGATGTCTTTCACCTCGCCTTTTCGGTGCGCACGCCCATGCAGCCTTGGTATGACATTATCGGCCGCCGTTCCGCCGCTCACCTGACTGCGATGGGGAAGATGCTGCTCGCCTACCAGCCCTTTGAACAGGTGCGCGGGGACATCGAAAAGAGGGGATGGCGCGCGAGGACCAAGTATTCGGTGCATGACCTTGATGAATTGCACCGCCAACTGATTGAAGCACGCGAGCGTCAGTACGCCGTTGACCTGCGGGAGTATACCGATACCTGCTGCCTGGCCTGCCCCATTCGGCAAAAAGACGGCGAGGTGGTCGCCGCCATCAGCGCGACCTGCGCGTATGACCGGTTCAGCATTGAAATAGAGAACATCCGCCGGGAGGTATTTGCGGCGGCCGCCAACATATCCTACAAGCTGGGCTATCTGGGCCAGGGATACATGCTTTTCCAGCCCAAGAGCGCGGCAAGAGGCGCGGTCGATTCCGATTACCTGCCAATACCCGGATAGCGGTCGGATTGGGGCGTCGGTCAACCGCCTGCCGCCCGGTATCCGGGGCGGGATTCAATCTGGAGCCCCCGGCGTCAATCAGGCATTTGGGGGGCAGAATGGGCGGAGGTTCCCGGCCGGATTTTCAATGATCCGCTCCCGGTTATTGAAGAAACCGAACGAAAGTGGTATACTCTGTGTTGCGCACGCCCCTGAATGCGAAGGACAATCGACGGAGGCGGTGCCTTATGGACGGGAACACGCCCCAATCCAGCGCCATTCTCCCCTTTCCGGACTTCGAGGCGCTGAAAAAAGAGGTCGAAAAACTCCGGACGGAGCTTTCCATGCTCGTCCTGGAGCGGGACGATCTTCTGCACCATGAATGCCGGAACATCGAAATGGCCTACATGCTCGCCGTCGGCGGGCTTGAGTACAGAGCGTACGAAACCGAATGCGCCATCCTGCGGCTCAAGCGCAAGCTCGAATTGATCCGGGCGAAAAGGAATCGGCAGGAAAAGGTGGTTTTGTCCGGGATTGAAGAAGTCCTGGACGCCGAATTCGCCGAGTACCGGGCGCGGCTGAACGAGCAGATTGAAAGGATGAACGCCGCGCTGATGCGCAGCCGTCTGGAACTGCTGACGGAAGCGGAGAGCCGGGCGCTCAAAAAGCTCTACCGGTCCGTCGTCAAGGCCCTGCACCCCGACCTGCATCCGGGCCTGAGCGAGGCAAAGCTCCGGCTGTTTCACAGCGCCGTCGAAACCTATGAGCGCGGCGATCTGGACGGCCTGCGCGTGATCGCGGCGATGGTTGGAGATTCCGCGCTTCCGGATGACGGGCCCGGCGGACTGGCGCCATTGACAAAGGAAAAGGCGCGGCTCGCCAAGCGGATTGAGCGCGTAAGGCGCCAGATCGGGGAGATCAAATCAGCATATCCTTACACGATGAAGGGTTTCGTTCAGGATCCGCAGGCAATCGAGGCACGAAGGGCGGAACTCGAGGAGCGCATCGGGCAGCTGAAGGAAGTGCTTGCCGCATACGAGGACGGGATCGAGAATTTGCTGAGGTGAGCGCATGGGCGAAATGATCAAAAACGAAGGTGCCGGCGTACTCGGCCTGATGCACGGAAAGGTCGGGAATTTCTCCGTCCCCAAGCCGTTTGAGCGCGACATCTTCCTCTTTGACACCTACGTGGCGGGAACGAGCCATATCGCGGGCATTGAGGAGCTCGAACCCCACCTGAACGTCGACGACAAGCTCGACTTTTTCCGGGAGCCGGACAACCCGTACGACGAGCGGGCGATCGTCATCCGAAACGCCGACGGCGTGAAAATCGGCTATGTGCCCCAGGCGGACAACGTGGTCTTCTCCCGCCTGATGGACGCGGGCAAGCTGCTCTTTGCGCGCATATCATCCAAAAAAATGACCGGGAGCTGGCTGCGGATCGAAGTCCGGATTTTCCTGCGGGAATGAGGGGCCGCGCAGTGACGGCCGGTCCTCCGGATCTTGAACCGCGGCCTCAGTTCGGTTTGTCACCCAAACCGGAGGCCGCGGCGCTGCCCACCAAAAAACTCCCCCGGGGGGAGTTTTTTGGTGGGGCTATTTTCCGTTACCGGCTGCGCCAGAGCGCGCCCGGCCGGTCCCGCCGGGGCGCGTTGGCGCCGGGCTTGTCCGGGGTCCGGGCGGCGCGGCCGCCCTTGGGCGCGGCGCCATTCCGGGGCCGGGGCTCCGGCATGGGCTGGCCCTGGCGGTTGAGCTTTTTGGGCGCGGCGGACCGGGGCGCCGGCTCCGCGGGGGTGAATACCTCCATGGGCCAGGGGCTCTCCAGCGTGGGGATGCGCTTTCCGGTCAGCGCCTCGATGGCGCCCAGGTCCTTGACTTCGTCGATGCAGCAGAAGCTGATGGCGTCGCCCTCCTGCCCGGCCCGGCCGGTGCGGCCGATGCGGTGGATGTACACCTCCGGCTCGTGGGGCAGGTCAAAGTTGATCACGTGGCTGAGCCCCGCGATGTCGATGCCGCGGGCCGCGATGTCCGTGGCCACCAGCGCGCCGATGTCGCCGGACTTGAAGCGGGAGAGCGCCTCCTGCCGGGCGCCCTGGGACTTGCTGCCGTGGATGGCCAGCGCCGGAATGCCCGCCTTGGCCAGATCCTTCACCACCCGGTCCGCGCCGTGGCGCGTGCGGGTGAAGATCAGCGCGTTCTCCACGCCCTCCTGCCGGAGCAGGTGGGCCAGAAGGTGCTTTTTGTTGCCCTTGTCCACGTAGTAGAGCGCCTGGCGCACGCTGTCCACCGGGCGGGTGACGGAGTCCACCTTGACGGTGGACGGGTTTTTGAGGATCTTCAGCGCCAAGCCCTCCACCGCGGGCGGCATGGTGGCGGAGAAGAACAGCGTCTGCCGCACCCGGGGCAATTGCGCGATCACCCGCTCCACGTCGCGGATGAAGCCCATGTCCAGCATGCGGTCGGCCTCGTCCAGCACGAAGATCTCCAGCCGGTCCAGCCGGATGTAGCCCTGGCCGATCAGATCGTTCAGCCGGCCGGGGGTGGACACCATGACGTCCACGCCGCGGCGCAGCTTTTCCGTCTGCGGCACCTGGCTGACGCCGCCGAAGATTACCGCGCAGTTGAGCCCCAGCTTCTGCGCGCCGTAGGCGAGGAAGCTGTCGTAAATCTGCTGGGCCAGTTCCCGGGTGGGGGTGAGGATCAGCGCGCGGATGGGCCGCGCCGCGGGGCGAGCGTCGCCCGCGGGGCGAACGTCGCCTGCGGGGCGAGCATCGCCGGCCAGCCGCTGCAGGATGGGCAGCGCGAAGGCGGCGGTCTTGCCGGTGCCGGTCTGGGCGCAGCCCAGTACGTCCTTGCCCGCCAGCACCAGCGGGATGGTGGCGGACTGGATGGGGGTGGGGGTTTCGTAGCCCGCCCGCCGAACGGCGTTCAGCAGCGGGGGGATCAGTTGCATTTCCTGAAAAGTCATAGTGCCTTCCTTTATCTCGGTATTCGTTTCAGTATACCACGTTTCCGGGCATGAAACCGGGGCGTTCGGGTGAACATTGGATTACGCTTTGGGCGTCGTCACAGGAAGAGCCGCTTTTTGATTTCCTCCTTGAGCCTTGGCCTGCGCTCGATGACGCGCAGCACGCCGGCGGAGGCGATGAGCGGCACCAGCGCGTAGAGCGACCATTCGAGCCGCACGCCGCCGCGGGCCCACAGGTCCGTCAGCGCCTCCAGCGCCACGAGGGCCGCGGCGAAGATCGCCACCACCGCGCTCGCCCGGTCAAGCGGCGCCAGGCGCTTCCGGCGGCAGGCGTATACGCCGAGCATCAGCGCGCCCCCCGCCAGCACCGTCAGCGGCAGCGCCAGCGTCAGGTACCAGTGGGCGCCGCCCGTGAGGAAGGCGATCATCTCCAGGTACAGCGCGGTGGAAAAGGTGTCCACCGTCAGGTACAGGTAGGGGCGGCGCACATCCAGGGCAAAGGGCAGCAGCACCCACACGCCCACGAGCAGCATCGCGCCCAGCACGTAGGCCGACCAGGTGATCCGGTGGTTGATCAGAAGGTCGCTGGCCAGCACCGCCGACGCCGGGATCAAAAGAAACAGCGCCGCCAGCGCCGCGCCGTAGCGGTGGTCGATGCGGGGCGGCACCACCTCCAGCTGTTCCGGGTAGGGCTTTTCCTCCGGCGGGTGCCACGCGCCGTTGGGGTCGACCACCGGCGTCTTGCACAGCGGGCACCGGGCTTCCGACGGCGCCAGTTCCACGCCGCAATGTACGCAATAGGACATATTTCACCTCTGGTTGCTCTCCACCCGCACCGGGATGCCCATCCGCACCAGCGCCGTGAAGAACGCGCGCTCGATGAAGGGCTCCCGGATGCAGCGGGAGAAGTTGACGGCGGTCTTTCCGCCGCAGCTGACGCAGGCGCAGATGACCGGGTTGATGAAGGGCGCGCCCAGCAGGAAGTCCATCCGGTCCACATAGGGGCGCATGGCCTCGGGCAGCGTCACCTCGCCCAGGTTGGAAAAGGTGGTGGTGCAGTAGCGGTCGCCCTGAAGCCTGAACATCATCCGGAGAAAGGGCGCCTTGAGAAACAGCGGCATCGCCCGGACCGCCGGGTTTTTTTCGGCGTTGACGTTGGCGGACATGCGGGCGTTGAGCGGCTTTTCGGCGATCTCCAGGCCCAGGGTGTGCCGAACCGCGCCGAGAATCTCCTCGAAGCTGTGCTGTCCATAGCGCGTGTTGATGCCCACGTTGATGTAGGATGCGAAGTTCCGCAGCGTCTTTGAGCCGTAGAACCTGCGCAGGTTTACTGGAAGCTGCACCCGCACGGGCCGGCGGGCGCGCCGCGCGGGCCGGGAAAACTGCGCCTGCTGGTAACAGGAGAGCAGCACCGACGTCAGCAGCACCGTGACGCTCACCCCGCGGGCCCGGGCCGCCTTGAGAAGCGCCTCCGAGGGGATGACGCCGGTGGTGATGTTGAGAAAATGGCTGCGCTCCGGCGTGCCGGAAATGTGAAAGGCGGGGCCCTCAAAGCGGCTGCGGCCCGCGCCGCGGGCGTTTTTCAGGAAGCTGTCCTCCATCTCCTCCGGGCGGGGCGCTCCCCGCGGGTTCAACACGTGGCCGCCGGCGGGGATGGCTACGCCGTGGCGCAGGCGCAGGTACTCCGCCGCCAGCGTCAAAAGAAACGTGAGCCCGCCGGTGCCGTCCGTCAGCGCGTGGAAAAACTCCACCGCGATCCTGCGGCCGTGGTAGCGGATGCGGTAGAGAAACCGCCGGTTTTCCCGCAGGTCCATGCGCACCAGCGGGTTGCCCACGTCCTTTTGCAGCGCGGGCGCGCCCTCCATGCGCTCCAGATAGTACCAGAAAAGCCCCCGGCGCAGCCGGACGGAGAAGGCGGGAAACCGCTTGAGCACCGCGCGGTGGGCTTTTTCGAGAACCGCCGGGTCCACGGCCTCCGTCAGCGTCACCGACAGGCGGAACATGGCCGCCCAACCCCGGGTGCGGGCGGGCGGGTAGATCTTGGCGGCGTTGTCCAGCTTCATCCAGGCGGGGCCAGCCCCGCCGACGCTCTTGGCCATGGCTTCTCCTATAAAATTTCCTCCGCGAAAACGGCGATGCGGCGAAGCGCCGCCTTCGATTCCGGCAGCGGGTACAGCACATAGGCGTGCCACATGCCCTCCTCCACGTGGAGCGCGCAGCGGCAGCCCTGCGCCCGGAGCCTTTGGGCCATCCCCTCGGCATCGCCCAGCAGCACCTCGCCGGAGCCGGCAAAGATCAGAGACGGCGGCAGGCCGCGAAGATCGCCGAACACCGGCGAAACCTCCGGATCCGAAAGGTTGTCCCCGGCGTAGAGGGCCGCGCTGACGGCAAGCCCCTCGCGGCTCAGCGCCGGGTCGGCGGACTCCTCCTCCGACCGGGCGGCGGCGAGCGTCAGGTCCGCCCAGGGCGACACCGCCACCACCCCCGCCGGCTGCGGCAGGCCCAGCGCCTTGAGGCGCAGGCACAGGCAGTAGCACAGCCCGCCGCCCGCCGATTCGCCCGCCAGCAGGATCTTCTCCGGCGGGTACTGCCGGAGCATCCGCCGGTAGGCGCAGAGCGCGTCCTCGAGGGCCGCGGGGAAGGGGTGCTCCGGCGCCAGGCGGTAGCCCGCGCACAGCACGCTGAGCCCCGTTTCCTCCGCCAGCACGCCGCCAAAGCCCTTGGCGTAGGCGAGGCACCCGGCGGTGTAGGCGCCCCCGTGCAGGTACAGCACCGCCCCGCCGGACGCGCGCTGCCTGGGTACGGCCCAGGCGGCATCGAATACGTCAAAGGACTCGTCCTCAAAGGCGACGCTTCCGGCCAGCGCCGTGGCGCCGATGGCGCCCAGCGCATCCTGAAGTTTGCGCGAGGATTTGAGATCCATGCGCTTCAAAAGCGGGTTCAAAAGCATGATCTGCGCGTGCACGAGGCTCGATACCAGTTTGGGCATGGCGGTTCCCCCTCGTCGTGTCCGTGGAACCAATATACCACACTTGGGCGGTTTCAACAATTTTTTCTGAAATTTCAGCCCGCAAAGGGCCCCGGCCCGAAGGCCGGGGCCAGGACCGCGCGGGGGCGGATCAGCTGCTGGTGCGGGCCACCAGTGTCACATCCATCGTGCGGCGCTCGCCGCGCTGCTCCTGCCGGCCCTCGATGCGCCGGACGAGCATATCCACCGTAATGAGCGTCTCCTGCGTCTTGTCCGCCGCCACCGAGGTGAGCCCGAAGGGAATGCACATGTGGGACAGGATGTCGTCGAACCCGGCCATGCGCACTTTGTCCGGAATGCCCACGCCGTGCTCCTGCAGCCAGCAGGCGGCCTCCAGCGCGATCAGATCGCTGAAGGCAAAGATGCCATCGTAGCCGACGCCCCGGGCGCGGATTTCGTCCAGCGCGCCGCGCACGCCGCCCGACATGGCCGATACGCTGACCTCCACCGGTTCGAGCCCCGCCTCCGCCAGCGCGTCCCGGTAGCCGCGGCCGCGCTCCCGCGCCGACGAGATGAACGCGGGGCCGTTCAGAAACAGGATGCGACGGCAGCCGCGCCCGATCAGGTGCCGCGTGGCGATCAGCCCGCCCTGGTAGTCCGCCCAGACCACGCTGTCGCAGTCCACATCGTCAAAATACCGCCCGGAGAGCACGTAGGGCACGCGGTGCCGCTCCATCAGCTCCAGCGCCTCCACGCCCTTCTGGCAGGGGCAGAGCACCACCCCGTCCACCTGGCGGCTGATGGCGGTGTGCACCGCGCGGCGCTCCAGCGCCTCGTCCTCGTCGGTGTTGAGGATGAGCACCTGGTAGCCCCGCTTGCGGAGCGCCTCCTCCAGTTCCCGGATCTTGATGGCAAAGAGCATGTTGCTGACATCGCCAAACACCAGCGCCACGGTGTGCGTCCTGCCCGAACGGAGCGAGCTGGCCACCACGTTGTGCACATAGCCCATCTCCCGAGCCGCTTTTCGGATTTCCTCCCGGGTCTGGCGGGCCACGGAGGGCGAATTGCGCAGCGCCTGGGACACGGTGTTGGCGGTAAAGCCGGTGCGCTCCGCGATGCTCTTCAGCGTGGGCAGGCCATCCTTCGTCTTAAATCGTGCCATAGGTTCCGAGATTCTCCTTTTGCGCCGCGCGCCGGCGCCGCCTCGGTTTGCTTTGATTATAACCGGATTTGGGCGTTTGTCAATCAAAACGCCCCCGGGCGCGCGCTTCCTTTATATTGATCGCAAACAGCGCGCATAAAACAGTTGATTTGTCCAGTATTTTTTTAATTTTACTATTGAATTATCGATAATATCATGCTATACTCTGCAAAGAAACGGCTTTCTTCCGGCGGGGTACGCATTGCGCGCGGGCGCGCGCATTTTGGTCACCACCACATCACAAGGAGGAATTGCCCATGAAACGGATCCTGGTTCTGACCCTGGCGCTGGTGCTCGCGCTGTCCCTGACCGCCACCGCCGCCGCGGAAGGCAAGAAGATCGGCTACAGCACCAAGACCATCACCAACGACGCGTTCCAGTTGAGCCTGTACGAGGCCATCAAAGCCGCCGTGGAGGCGAACGGCGACACCTTTGTCGGCGTGCTGGCCGAATCCCAGACCGCCGTGGCCACCCAGGTGAACCAGATCGAGGACCTGATCAGCCAGGGCGTGGACGGCCTGATCGTCAACCCCATGGACTCCAACGCCGACATCCAGGTGCTGGAAAAGGCCAAGGCCGCGGGCATCCCCGTGGTGCTGGTGGACCAGGGCATCGAGGCGGGCCACGAGGACCTGTACGTCACCTTCATCTCCACCGACAACCTGGCGGGCGGCAAGTCCGCCGGCGAGCGGATGGTTGAGGAGCTGGGCGGCAAGGGCAATGTGATCATCGTCCGGGGCGCCAACGGTTCCCAGGCGGGCGACGACCGCGCCGACGGCTTCAAGGCGGGCATCGAGGGCAGCGGTCTCGTGCTCATCGGCGAGCAGCCGGGCGACTGGGTGGTGGACAAGGCCATGCAGGTCACCGAGAACATGATCCAGGCCAACCCGGACATCCAGGGCATCTTCTGCTGCTCCGACAACATGCTGCCGGGCATCCTGCAGGCGCTGGAAAACAACGACATCACCGGCGTCACGATCATCTCCTTTGACGGCTCCGACGCCGGCAAGGGCATGATCCAGGACGGCTCGGTCCTGGGCACCGTGGCCCAGTTTCCGGACAAGATCGGCGCCATGGGCGTGGAAAACCTGATGAAGGCGCTGGACGGCGCGGCGGACGACGTGCCCAAGTTCATCGACGCCGGCACCCAGATCTTTGACGCCGGCAACATCGGCTGATCCCATGACGAACGCGCGCCGGGGGCCTGGCCCCCGGCGCGACCATGAGGCCCGCGGGCCAGGGGATTTCCCAGGCAGAGTACACAGCCCGAAAAGCGAGGTGCCATCCGCTTGAAAAAGCCCGGAAGAACCAAAAAATGGCTGTACGCGGCCCTTTGTGTCACGGCGTTCTGGATTGCGGGGTCCTTCGTACCCAACTTCCTGAAGCCCGCGAACCTGCTCAACATGGTGCGCCAGTGCTCCATCATCGCCATCTGCGCCGTGGGCGTGACGATGGTGATCGTCATCAAGGGCATCGACCTGTCGGTGGGCGGCAACGTGACCTTCTGCGGCATGGTTGCGGGGCTTCTGCTGGCGGGCGGCGCGCCCATTCCGCTGGCAATCCTGGCGGCGCTTGGCGCCGGCCTCGTGATCGGCGCGGCCTCCGGCGCGCTGAACGCCTATCTGGAGGTGCCCTCGTTCATCGCCACGCTGGTGGTGGGCCAGATCACCCAGGGCGCGTCGTTCCTTTTCAACAACGGCCGCTCCTTCGGCGGCTTTCCGGCGGGCTTCGTGGCCATCGGCAACGGCTCGCTGATGGGCGTGCCCTATTCCGATTACCTGATGGTGCTCTTTGTGCTGGCGGGCGCGTTTGTAACCACGCTTCTGCCCATCGGCAAGCGCATCTACGCGCTGGGCGGCAACGAACAGGTGCTCAAAAACGTGGGCATCGACACCGCGCGGATCAAGCTTTTCGTATTCACGGCCTCCGGGTTCTGCTCCGCGGCGGCGGGGGTTTTGCTGGCCGCGCAGCTGGACACCGCCCACCCCACCCAGGGCGAGCCCTACCAGCTGGACGCCATTGCCGCCTGCATCATCGGCGGCGTCAGCATGATGGGCGGCGAGGGCAAGGTGATCTTCAGCATGGTGGGCGCGCTGATCATCGGCTCCATCCGGAATATCCTGAACCTTCTGAGCGTCAATTCCTTTTACCAGAACATCCTGGTGGGCGTCATCATCATCCTGGTGGTGGCCTTCTCCATGCTGATGAAGGCGCGCCGCGAAACGCGGACCGCGCAATTTTCCCCGGCCGGTCGGGCCGGCGGATGCGCGTAGGGGGGCGCCGGCATGCAAAAGACGGAAAAACGCGGCGGATTTACCGCCTTCGCCAAGGCGCACGGGGCGATACTGATCTTCCTTCTGATCTTCCTCGGCGCGGCAATCTTTATCGGAAACTTCTTTACGGTGCGAAACGTGCTGACGGTGGTCAAGCAGGCGGCGGTGCCGCTGGTGGCCGCGATGGGCATGATGCTGGTGCTCACCACCGGCGGCATCGACCTGTCGCTGGGCTACACGCTGGGGCTGTGCTCGGTGCTGCTGGGCATCCTGGCGAAAAAG
>JARKQG010000063.1 GCA_029974035.1 Eubacteriales bacterium
GGTGGTCAGCAGCTCGTCGACGGCGCTCAGCCTGTCCACGCCGCGCCCGCTGTGGTCGGAGCAGAACCCGACCGACTGGTGGTCGGGGCTGGTCAACAGCATCCAGCAGGCGCTGGACCAGACCGGGGCAAGCGGCGAAGACGTGGCCGCGATCGGGTTGACGGGCCAGATGCATGGGCTGGTGATGCTGGACGAGCAGGGAGACGTGCTGCGTCCGGCGATTCTCTGGAACGACCAGCGCACGGCGGCGCAGTGTGACACGATTCGCGCCCGGCTGGGCAAGCAGCGCCTGATCCAGATCACCGGCAACGATGCCCTGACCGGTTTCACCGCCCCCAAGATTCTGTGGGTGCAGGAAAACGAGCCGGATAACTATGCCCGCTGCCGGCACATTCTGCTCCCCAAGGACTACATCCGCTTCCGTTTGACCGGCGAATACGCGACCGATCGCGCGGGCGGCGCGGGCACGATTCTGTTCGATCTCAAGACGCGCACCTGGTCGCCGGAGGTCTTACAGGCACTGGGCATCCCGGCGGAATGGCTGCCGCCGACGCACGAAGGCCCCCAGATCACGGGCGTGGTGAACGCGGCCGCGGCCGCCGCAACCGGCCTGAAGGTCGGGACACCCGTGGTGGGCGGTGGTGGCGACCAGGCCGCGGGGTCCGTGGGAGTCGGCGCCGTCCAGCCGGGGATCGTGGCGCTGACCCTGGGGACGTCGGGCGTGGTCTTTGCCACGACCGAATCCGCGCTGGTTGAGCCGGAGGGCCGGCTGCACGCCTTCTGCCACGCGGTGCCGGGCCGCTGGCACTTCATGGGGGTGATGCTCAGCGCGGCGGGCAGCCTGCAATGGTACCGCGACACGTTGGCCCCGCAGACCAGCTTCGACGATCTGGTTGGCGAGGCGGCGAGCGTCCCAGCCGGGAGCGAAGGCCTGTTCTTCCTGCCCTATCTGACCGGCGAGCGGACGCCGCATCCGGACCCGCTGGCGCGTGGGGCCTGGATTGGGCTGACTGTGCGCCATACCCGCGCCCACCTGACGCGGGCCGTCCTGGAAGGTGTGGCCTTCGGGATCAAGGACAGCTTCACGCTGATTCAACAGGCCGGCCTGGGATCGATCAGCCAGGTGCGCATCTCCGGCGGCGGCGCGAAAAGCCCGCTGTGGCGGCAGATCATGGCGGATGTGGTCGGAGCCGAACTGGTGACGGTCAATACCACCGAGGGCGCGGCCTTTGGCGCGGCGCTGCTGGCCGGGGTGGGCGGCGGATTCTTCTCCAGCGTGCCCGAAGCCTGCGAAGCGACGATCCAGATCACGGGCCGGACGGCCCCCTCCGGCAATGTTGAGCGCTATGCGGCGGTCTATCCCCGCTACCGGGCGCTGTATCCGGCGCTCAAAGACGAGTTCAAGGCGATCGCGGCGATCGAAGGCGGCGCTTAGGCTGGATTGTCCGAGCATAGTCTGAGAAGCAGAGGAGCGCGGCGGTCGATGCGCTCCTCTGTTGATTCAAGTGGTATTCCACCGCCGCGCATTTTGATCCGGGCGCTCCGAACTTACGCTAGAATGATAGGGGTGTTTTGAGAGTCGAATCTCGCGGGGGCGATGCTTCCTGTTGCGAAAGGGACATGCTGATGCAAGCTGAATTGCGCGGACCAAGCTGCGTGGTCGAGATCGGGCCTGAC
>JARKQG010000071.1 GCA_029974035.1 Eubacteriales bacterium
GTCAGGATTTCGCCCAGCGTGCCGAAGAGCAGCGGAACGCCCGCCAGCATGGCCGCGAACAGGAATTTGACAAAGTAATCCATCGCGTCGTTCACAGCTTGACGCCCCCCTTCCGGCCCCAGATCACCTTGTAGTTGATGAAGAACTCGGCGCCCAGCACGAAGAACAGGATAATGCCCTGAAACACCTCCGACGTGGACGGCGAAATGTTGTAGATGGAGCGGATGGTGCCCGAGCCCTTCTGCAGGCAGGCGAAGAGCATCGATACGATCAGGATGGCGAGCGGATTCAGCTGGGACAGCCAGGACACGGTGATGGCGGTAAAGCCGACGCCGCCGGCGACGGTCTCCGTCAGCGTTCGGTCCGCGCCGGAGGCTTGCAGCATGCCCGCCAGGCCCGCGATGGCCGCGGACAGAAACATCGTGCGCAGGATGATCTTCTTCACATTCATGCCGGCGTAGCGGGCGGTATTCTCGTTTTCGCCCACGACGGTCAGCTCGTAGCCCTGCTTGGTGCGCTTGAGATAGACGTACACCAGCACCACCAGAACGAGGGCCACGATCCAGCCCGCGTGTATGCCCAGAACCTGCGGCATGCGCGCGGCCTTGTCAAACATCGGCACCTTGGGGAAGCCGCTCCTGGGGTCCCGCCAGGGGCCCTCGCGCATCAACTGGATGACGAAGATCGCGATGTAGTTCATCATCAGCGTAAACAGCGTCTCGTTGGTGCCGAAGCGCGCCTTGAACCAGGCGGGGACGAGGCCCCACAACCCGCCCGCGAGAAAGCCCGCCGCCGCCATCGCAGTCAAAAGCAGCGGCTGCGGCCAGTCCGCAAACGTCAGCGCGAAGAACGAGGCCGCCACCGCGCCGATGGAGATCTGGCCTTCCGCGCCGATGTTCCAGAAGCGCATCTTGAACGCCAGCGTCACGCCCAGGGACGTGATACACAGCGGGATCGCGATTTTGATGGTTTCGCGCAGGTTGCTGGCGGTGCCCACGGCGCCGCTCACCATCGTGCCGTACACGGGGAAGGGATTGAATCCCACCGCCATTAGGAAAAGCCCGCCGGTGGCCAGCGCCATGAGGATCGCCAGCAGGCGGTACAGCGCCGCGCGCCAGGGGTCGATGGAAACGCGCTGTACGATGTGGGTGCGCACCCTCACCTCGGAATCGCGCATTTGGCGTCGCCTCCTTCCAGAGCGCATCCGGTCATCATCAGGCCCAGTTGTTCCTTCGTGACGTCCTTGGCGTCCACAAGGCCCGTCACGATGCCGCCGCACATGACCATGATGCGGTCGCACAGCTCAAGCAGCACGTCCAGGTCCTCGCCGATGAAGAGAACCCCCACGCCGCGCGCCTTCTGCTCGTTGAGCAGGCGGTAGATTGTCATGGATGAATTGATGTCAAGGCCGCGCACCGGGTAGGCGGTGATGAGGATTTTTGGATCGGAGGCGATCTCGCGGCCCAAAAGCACTTTCTGAACATTGCCGCCGGAGAGCCGCTTCACCGGCGTGTACACGTCCGGCGTCATGATGGAGAGCCGTTCGATCAGCTGGTTGGACAGGGTCCTGGCGGGCCGCCGGTCCAGGAGCGGCGCGCGCTGGTCCTGGTATTTTTTGAGCAGCATGTTGTCCACCATGCCCATCGAACCCACCAGGCCCATGCCCAGCCGGTCCTCCGGCACGAAGCTCATGGCCACGCCGCGGGCCGCGATTTCGCGGGGCGAAAGGCCCCGAAGCTCCTCGCCCTCAAACCTGATGGAGCCGCCGGAGGCGGGCTGCAGCCCGGCGATGGCTTCGCACAGCTCCTTCTGGCCGCTGCCGGCCACGCCGGCCACGCCCAGGATCTCGCCGCTCATCAGGGTGAAGGAGATATCGCACAGCGGCTTGTTCCTCTCGGTGGCGGCGACGCGCAGGTTCTCCACCGCCAGCGCGGGCCTGGGGTTCACCGGTTCCGGCCGGGCGATGGACAGGTCCACCGCACGGCCCACCATCTGTTCGGTCAGCGAGCGCGCGTCGGCGTCCTTTGTCTCGACGGTGCCCACCACCTCGCCCTTGCGCAGCGTGATCACCCGGTCGGAGATGGCCAGCACCTCGTTGAGCTTGTGGGTAATGATGATGACCGCGCAGCCCTCGTCCCGCATCTTGCGCAAAATGGCAAAGAGCTTGTCGATCTCCTGGGGCGTCAAAACCGCCGTGGGCTCGTCCAGGATCAGAATGCGGGAGCCCCGGTAGAGCACCTTCAGGATCTCGACGGTCTGCTTTTCGCCCACCGACAGCGTGTAGATTTTGCTGGAGGGGTCCACCGCCAGGCCAAAGCGCTTGGAGATGGTGAGGATGTGCTCGTTCAACTGGGCCTTGGTGCGGCGGTCGCCCCGGGTGCCCATGACGATGTTCTCGGCTACGGTCAGGATGTCCACAAGCTTGAAGTGCTGGTGGATCATGCCGATGCCCAGGCGGATCGCGTCGGCGGGGGAGTGGATGGTGACGCTCTGGCCGTTTACGTGGATTGTGCCGCTGTCCGGCGCGTACATGCCGCCCAGCATGTTCATCAGCGTCGTCTTGCCGGAGCCGTTTTCGCCCAGGAGTGCCAGTATTTCGCCGTTGTACAGTGTCAGGTTGATGTTCTGGTTCGCCTTGACCGTCCCGAACGATTTGGAAAGGCCCCGCAACTCCACCGCGGGCCGCCTTTCATCCTGGAGCAAACCGATCACCTGCCCCCCCAAAATAATATCATTATTATACAGGATGAAATGTTTGCCCGCAACGACATTTTGTGTTGAATCCGACAATTGTGAAAAAATCTTGATTCATTGCAATGTTTTTAAAACCCGGACGCGGGCGGTTTGACAGCGCGGCGCGGCCGTATTATAATGAACTGATGATTACACCGGAGGGCGTTATGGACGAGGTCAAGCTCAGCCGCATTGTGGAGGCGATCCTGTTTGTCGCGGGGGACCCGGTGAGCGTCCAGGATCTGGCGCACGCCTTCAACCTGACCGAATCGGAGATGGCGGGCGCGGTGGACCGGCTGCGCGACCATTGCGATCTGGAGGGGCGCGGCATCCGCGTCAACCGCTTCGGCGGCAAGGTGCAGCTGTCCATCCAGCCGGATCTGGCGCCCTGGGTGGATATGTTCTTGCAGCCCATTCGGCGGCAGACGCTGTCTCAGGCGGCGCTGGAGACGCTGTCCATCATCGCCTACCGCCAGCCGGTGACGAAGCAGGACATCGAATCCGTGCGCGGCGTCAAGTGCGACTACTCGGTGCAGGCGCTCATGAACAAGGGCCTGATCCGGGAGGCCGGGCGCAAGGAGGCGCTGGGCAGACCCATCCTGTACGAAACGACGGACGAATTTCTGCGGCACTTTGGCATATCGTCCCTGCGGGAGCTGCCGATGGCGGCGCTGGGACAGATTTCAATGAACCTGGAGCCGGAGCCGGAAGCGGAATAAAGCGTGCCCCCGAGGCCAAAGGGTCGCGGGGGCGCGCTTCAGAACCCCAACAGCGTCACCACCAGCGGAATGGTGACGACGCACAGGATCGACGTGAAGGACACCTCCTGCGCCGCGAACAGCGCATCCCGGTCGTACAGCTCGGCCAGCATCTGGCCCATGATGGCGGAAGGCATGGCGCTGGAGAGCACCAGCGTGCCCGCCGCCACGGCGTTAAGGTTCAGCGCCTGGGCCAGCGCCAGCGCGGCCAGCGGCATGAGGACCAGCTTTACCGCCGACACCAGCGCGTTTTTCCAGTCCCAGAGCGCCCTGGGCACGAAGCCGGTCATCCGGGCGCCCAGAATCAGCATCGCCAGCGGCGTATTCATCGAGCCCAGCGCGTCGATGGGCGCGGACAAAAGGTCCGGCAGGTCCACCCGCAGAAGGAACAGTCCCATGCCGATCAGCGAGGCCATGAAGCCGGGGTTGATAAATTTCCGCCAGGAGAGGCTTCCGCGGTCGAGCAGCGCGATGCCCACCGTCCACACCACCAGGTTGAACGCCACGATCACCGCCGCCAGGTACAGCGCGCCCAAATCGCCGTACACCGCCTCGATGATCGGCAGGCCCATGAAGCCCGCGTTGGGCAGCGCCGAGAGCATCGCAAGGATCGGGCGCACCCGCTCGCTCTCCCGGCGGCAGGCCGCATAGACCAGGATCATCACCAGCGCCATGATGGCCGCCGCCATCCACATCACGTGCAGAAAGCCCGCCAGCGTCGCGCCCGTGTACTCGTGCTGCGTGACCATGATGAGCAGCGCCGGGTTTGTGCCGAAGGTCACCAGATCCGAAATGCCCTTGACCACCGGGTCGCCCATCACGCCCTTTTTGCGCAGCAGCACGCCCACGCACGCGATGGCAAAGAGCATGAACAGCTGGGGGAGAACGATCATATCCGCACGCCTTCTTCTGTAAAAACTTGCGCCTGAAGTCTGCGGACCTCAGGCGCGTCCGGGTTCCGTCACGAAGCGGCCTTTTTGTACCGCGCCAGCAGTGCCTCGAACATCCCAAGCGCCTTTTCCACCGGCTGCGGGGTGGACATGTCCACCCCGGCCAGCTTCAGCGCGTCGATGGGGTACAGGCTGCCGCCGGCGGAGAGAAACGCCTTGTAGCGCTTGACGGCGTCGTCGCCCTCCTCGCGGATCATCCCCGCAATGGCCATGGCGGCGGAGAAGCCGGTGGCGTACTGATAGACATAGAAGGCGTTGTAGAAGTGGGGGATGCGCATCCATTCGTACTGGATGAGGTCGGTCTGCTCAAGGGAGGGGTAGTAGGCCTGGTTGAGGCCGGCGTAGAGGGCGTTCAGGTTTTCGGCCGTCAGCGCCTCGCCCTTCTCCGCCATCTCGTGGGCCGCCTTCTCGAACTCGGCAAACATGGTCTGACGGAACAGCGTGGTGCGGTAGGCCTGCAAAAGGTTATTCAGCAGGTAGCTCTGGGCCGCCTTCTCCGGGTGCCTGTCCATGAGGTGCAGCATCACCAGCACCTCGTTGACCGTGGAGGCCACCTCCGCCACAAAGAGCGAGTACTCCGCCATGGGCGCGGGCTGGTTTTTGGCGCTCAGGTAGGTGTGCAGCGAGTGGCCCATCTCGTGGGCGATGGTCAGAAGGTCCTCCAGCGTTTCGTGGTAGTTCATCAGCACGTAGGGATGGGTGTCGTAGGTGCCCCAGGAATAGGCGCCGGAGGACTTGCCCTCGTTCTCGTAGGGGTCGATCCACCGCTCGTCGAGGGCCCGGCGCAGCACCGCCTGGTAGTCCGCGCCCAGCGGGGCCAGCGCCTCCACCACGAGATCGTAGGCCTCGCGGAAGGGCAGGTCGATGGCGAATTCGCCCGGCATGCGGGCGTAGGCGTCGTACATGGCCGGATCGGAAAGGCCCAGGCGCCCGGCCTGAAAGCGCATGAGATCGTCCAGCGCCGGCAGGTGCCGGCGCACCGCCTCGACGAGGCTGTCGTAGACGGCCAGGGGCACGTCGTTCTGGTAGAGGGACGCCTCGAGGGCGCTGCCGAACCTGGCGGTGCGGGCGGCGAACAGGTCGCCCTTGACCGAGGCGGCGTAGACCGCGGGCACCGTGGCGGAAAAGCGCTTGAACGTTTCGTACATGGCGGTGAAGGCGGCCTTGCGCACGGCGCGGTCGCCGCTCATCATGTAGTGGATGTAGCTGCCATGGGTCAGCTTCGCCATGCCGCCCTTTCCGTCCGGCACCTCCGGAAACTTCATGTCGGCGTCGGTCAGCATGTCAAAGATTACGCCCGGGGCCGCGCCCAGTTCGCCCGCCATGGCCACGATGCGCTCTTCCGCGGCGGACAGGGTGTGGGGCCGCGCCCGCTCGATTTCGGTGAAGAACATGCGGTAGTCGCGAAAGGCCGGGTCGGCGGCGCACTGCGCCAGGTATGCCGGCGGCAGCGCGACGAGCTCCGGCGTCATAAAGGCGGCGGCGGTGGAAAACTCCACCGACAGCGAGGCGGCCCGGTCGGTCAGCGCCTGGTAGCGGGTGCGGTTGTTGTCCTCGTCCCTGCGCATCTTGGCGTAGGCGTAGAGGGCGCCCACGCGCCGCGCGATGCCGTGGTAGTCGTCAAGCGCCGCCATAAGCCCGTCCCGCGCCCCCAGCGCGCCCTGGTGGCCCGAAAAGGCCCCGACCGACGCACGGCAGGCCTGGTAGGCGGCCTCCCAGGCCTCGTCGGTGGCAAAGATGTCCTCCAGGCGCCAGGTGTCGGCCTGGACCAGGTCCGCACGCTTTTTAATCGTTGATGTCAAGGTTTGCGCCCTCCTTTTCCTGTTTTCTCATTTGCTTGCGTATGCGCCTGCGGCGCATGGTGACCTCCACCTCGTGGACGTAGCGCCGCGCCGCGCGCGCCATGTCCCCGGCAACGGCGCCGGCGCTGGCCGCGCCCTCCTCGTGGATGCGCGGCAGCAGCAAGAGCGCCGTGAGGAAGCGCAAAAGGCCCGACAGCGCGAACAGCACGTTGTACCGCGAGATGGGCGTGCCCATAATCACCCAGTGGTAGGCTTCCACGCGGTACATGACGTTATCCAGCAGCCATCCGCCCGCGGTGGAGCCCAGCGCCAGCCCCATCAGCTGCGTGAAGAAAAAGTACAGCGCAATGTACATGGAGCGGTTTTCGCCCTTGGCCTGGGCCATGAAAAGGTTCTGAGCGCCCAGGTCGATGGACACGTAGGTCAGGCCGCTGAGGGCGTTGACCAGCGCCACCGCCCACACCATGCGCGGGCCGATCAGCGCCCAGAGGATCGGGACAAAGGAGGTCAGAAAACCGCCCACCGTCAGCACCGGGCGGCTGCCGTAGCTGTCCAGCGCCGCGCCCCATCGGGAAACCACCAGCACCAGAAACAGGTTGCTGACAATCTGGCCCGAAACGGTGATTTCAAAGTTGGACATGCGCATGTTTTCCAGCATGTATACGTTGAAGTAGGGCGCCACGATCTGCACCGAGAACATCCAGGCCGTCAGCGCCAGCACCGTGCGCATGTAGCGGCGGTCGCTCAGAACGGGGCGGATCATCTGCAGGAGGTTATTTTTGACCGCGGGCGCGCGCATCGGCGGCAGGCGCATCAGCGCAAAGGAGGCGATGTCCAGCGCGCCGGCGGTCCCGGCGATGGCGAACACCACCGCGTAGCCGGTGTAGCCGGGCAGCGCGTCCAGCAGCACGCCGATCAGAAAGCCGAAGATCATGCCCACCAGGGTGGAGACGCGGCTGCGCACCGCGAAATACCGGCCCCGGATCCGAAGGGGGATCACATCGGAGCAGATGGAATAGAAGGCCACGTTGATGAAGGGCCCCGCCACCGAGCTGACCAGCACCATGACCAGCGCCGCCCAGATCCGCACGCTGCCCTCCGAAAAGGGAAAGAGGAAGGGGATCAGCCCGAAGGGAATCCACACCAGCCGCTGCAAAAGGCCGAAGGTCAGCATCATGGACTTGCGCTTCAGGGTGCGCTCCAGCACGTAGGAGGCCAGCAACTGAAAGGCGTTGGCCAGCGGCGGCAGCGCCATGATGAGGCCGTAGAGAAAATCGGATGCGCCCAGCGCCTTGACATAGCCGCTGATGGCGACGCCCGTGGAAATGTTGGCCCACACCACGCCGCCCGCCACGCCGGCGATCATAAGGCGCAGCGTGCGGATGATTTCGGCCTCGAGGCCCCGCTCGTCAAACAGCTCCACGCGGCGGAAAAACCGGGGTTTCATGGTTGCACCTCGAAAGGAAGGGCGTCGGGTGTGACAAGCCTGCCGTGATGGGATATCGCCGCTTCCGATTCTCGCGAATCCGCGTTAGAAAATGGCGTCCGCAAAGGCCTTGGCGTCAAAGGGCATCAGATCGTCCAGCCCCTCGCCGATGCCGATGTAGCGCACCGGCAGGCCCAGCTCGCCCCGGATCGCCAGCGCAATGCCGCCCTTGGCGGTGCCGTCCAGCTTTGTGAGGATGATGCCGTCCAGCGCGGCGGCGTCCTTGAACACCTGCGCCTGCTGAAGGCCGTTCTGCCCGGTGGTGGCGTCGATGACCAGAAGGCCCTTGATGATTGCGTCCGGGTATTCGCGCTCCACGACGCGGCTGATCTTTTTCAGCTCCTCCATCAGGTGCGCCTTGTTGTGCAGGCGGCCCGCGGTGTCGATGATCAGCACGTCCGCGTGGCGGGCCTTGGCCAGCTGCACCGCGTCAAAGACCACCGCGGCGGCGTCCGCGCCCTCGTGGTGCTTGACCAGCGGCACGCCCGCCCGGTCGGCCCAGACGGTCAGCTGATCGGCGGCGGCGGCGCGGAAGGTATCGCCGGCGCAGATCACGACGTTGCGGCCCACCGTCTTCATGCGGGAGGCGAGCTTGCCGATGGAGGTGGTCTTGCCCACGCCGTTGACGCCGATCACCGGCACCACCATCGGGGATTCCAGCCGCATGGGCTCGGAGCCCATCATGTCCGCCACAATGGCCTTCAGCGCCTCGCGGGCGGGGGCGGTGGTCTTGATGCCGTCGCGGCCGCACCGGTCCCGCAGCCGCGCGATGATGGTTTCACTGGTTTTGACGCCGGCGTCCGCCATGATGAGGATATCGGTCAGGTCCTCGTAGAAGGATTCGTCGATCACCGGCGAGGAATCCACCAGCTGATCAATTTTGCCGGACACGTTTGCCCGGGTCTTGCCCATGGATTGCCTGATTCGGTCAAAGAGGCCCAAGTGGACACGTCCTTTCCGTGCGGCCGACGCGGCCGTCAGTTTTTGTTGAGCTTCAGGGACACCATCCGGGAGACGCCCTTTTCCTCCATGGATACGCCGTAGAGCGAGTCGCACCGCTCCATGGTGCCCTTGCGGTGGGTGACCACCACGAACTGGGTGCTCTTGGAGTAATCCCGAAGGTAATCGGCAAAGTTGTCGATGTTGGCGTCGTCCAGCGCCGCCTCGATCTCGTCCAGGAAGCAGAAGGGCGTGGGCTTGACTTCCAGCATCGCAAAGAGGATGGCGATGGCGGTCAGCGCCCGCTCGCCGCCCGAGAGCAGCGACAGCATCTGCAGCTTCTTGCCCGGGGGCTGCGCCGCCACCTCGATGTCGCAGGTAAGCGGATTCGCGGGATCGGCCAGCCGGAGGTTCGCGCGCCCCCCGCCGAAAAGCTTCACAAAGGTCTGCTGGAAGAAGCGGTTCAGGAAGTCAAACTGCTCCAGAAACTGCTTTTCCATGCGGCTTGTGAGGTCGGCAATGATGCCGGCGAGGTCCGCCTCGGCCTTGAGAAGATCGTCCCGCTGGGCGGACAGCTCGTCGTGCCGCGCCTTTGTCTCCCGGTACTCGTCCACCGCGGACACGTTGACCGAGCCCATCTCGCGGATGCGGGCGCGGATCGCGCCAATGCGCTTTTCCGCCTCGCCCAGCTTGAAATCCGGCTCGCGGAAGCCCGCGGCGCCCTCGTACGTCAGCTCGTAGTCCTCCCAGATGCGGTCGGTCAGCTGCTTCCACTCGGCCTCCACCCGGGAGGACTGCATTTCCGCACGGTGGCAGCGGTCGGAGAGGTCCTCCGTTTCGGTGCGCAGGCGGTCGGCCTCGTCCATCAATTTTTCCAGCGCCTTTTGGGCGTCGGTGCGGGCGCGGTCGCGCCGGGCAAAGTCGGCCCGGGCGTCGTCCAGCGCCCGGCGGGCCTGGGCAAGTTCGTTCTCCGCCTGGGCGAGGGCGGCGCGGCCCGCCGCCAGGCGCGCCTCGCAGGCGGACTTTTCCGCTTCGCTGCCCGAAAGCAGCTTTTTCAGGTCGCCCCGCTCGGCGCCGAGCCGGTCGCGGTCGGCGCGCAGGGCGTCCAACCCCTTCGACTGGGCGGCCAGCCGGACGCTTTGGTCCACCACCCGCTGGCGCAGCGCGCCCGTTTCCTGCCGGGAGAGGACCAGCGCCTTCTGAAGGCGCGCAATTTCCTCGCGCTTTTGTGTGCCGGCGCGCTCTTCGCCGCCCTCGCTGTCGCCCATCCGGGAGAGGGCGGACTCCACGTCGGCCAACTGCTCGCGGAGCCGGTTCAGGTCTTCGGCGGCGGCGCCGGCGCGCTCGGTGTGGGCGCCCAGTTCCGCCTGGGCGGCGGCCAGGTGCGCTTCCTCGCGGGCGACGGCAATCTCCTGCTGGTGCAGTTTTTCAAAGAGATCGGCGCGCTCCCGCTTGAGCGCGGCCCGCTCGGCCTCGAGGACCTCCACATCCCCGCGGAGGGCCTCGATCTCGCCGTCCAGCCGCGCAAGAAGCGCCCGATGGGCGTCCACCTCGCGCTCGCGGGTGAGCAGGCTGGTCATCCGGGACTGCACGCTGCCGCCGGTCATGGAGCCGCCGGGGTTCATCACATCCCCCTCCAGCGTGACCAGCCGGAAGGCGTGGCGCCCGGCGCGCATGATCGCGATGCCGGCGTCCAGGTCCTTCGCCACCACGGTGCGGCCCAGGAGGCTTTCCACCACGCCGCGGTAGACCGGGTCGTACTGGATCAGCTCGCTGGCCACGCCCAGGCAGCCGGGCATGGTCAGCACGCGGCGCTCGGCGGCGTCCAGCGTGCGGCCGCGCACGGCGGAGAGGGGCAGGAAGGTGGCGCGGCCCAGCCGGTTGACCCGCAGGTAGTCGATCATCCGCTTGGCGTCCTCCTCGCGGTCGACCACGATGTTTTGCAGCTGGCCGCCCAGCGCCATGTCCAGCGCCCGCTCGAATCGCTCCGGCACGCGGATCAGCGTGGCCACCACGCCGCGGACGCCGGAGGCCGTTCCGGCGCGCCGCGCCTGAAGCAGCACGTTCTTGACCGAGTGCTGATAGCCCTCGAAGTCCCGCTGCATTTCCTCCAGCATGCCCAGGCGCGAGGCCGTCTGCTGGCGTTCGCCGGAAAGGCCCGACAGATGGGCGGTGACTTCTTCATAGCGCTCGCCCGAGGCGCGCACGCGCTGCGCGCTCTCGGCCGTCTTTTCGTCCAGTTCCGCCTTCCGGGCGCGCTCCTCGGCGAGGCGCTCCCCGGCAAAGGCCGCCGCGTCGGCGAGGCGTGCCCCCAAAGCCTCGTCGCTGCCCCGACCGCTTTGCAGTTTTTCAATTTGCGCGGACAGGGCCGCGCGCATGGCGCTGAGGCGCGCGGATTCGCTCTTGACATCACTAAGGCGGTTCATGGCCTCGATCAGTTCCGCCTTAAGGGCCTCGATGGCGGCCTCGGCCTCGGCGTCGGCCCTTTCGCGCTGGGCGAGCGCCGTTTCGCCCGCGTCCTTCTCGGCGGTCTGGCCGGCGAGGGCGCGCTCCTCCGCCTCAATGCGCGCGGCGAGGGCGGTAAGCCGCGCCTCCACGCCCGCGTCGCCCTCCAGGGCGGCGGCGGCCTGGCCGGCAATGCGGCCCAGATCCCGCTCGTCGGCGGCGATGCGCTCCCGCAGCACCCCCGCCGCGCCCTCGCGGGATTCCACGTCCCGGATCAGCGCCTGTACCTGCTCGCGGACGGCGGCGGCGGCTTCCTCCAGGTCGGCCAACTGCCGCTGGGCGAGCTCGCGGGATTCGGTCAGCGCCTGCTGGCGTTCGACCGCCTCCGCGAGGGATTCGCTGAGGGATTCGAAGGCGGCGGTCAGCTCTTTCGTCCGCTCGGACAGCCTGTCCGACCGAACGAGAAAGGCGTTGAGGTCCAGCCGCCGGAGTTCTTCGCGAAGGGCCAGGTACTCCCGGGCGGCCTCGCTCTGGGCGGCCAGCGGCGCCAGGCGCGCGTCCAGCTCGCGCAGGATGTCCTCCGCCCGGTCGAGGTTCATCCGCGTGTTTTCAATGCGCTTTTCGGCCTCCGCCTTGCGCGCCTTGTACTTGACGATGCCCGCCGCCTCCTCAAAGGCGCGGCGGCGATCGTCGGACTTGCCCGACAGGATCTCGTCAATGCGGCCCTGGCCGATGAGGGAGTAACCCTCGCGCCCGATGCCGGTGTCGCGGAACAGGTCGATCACGTCCCGCAGGCGGCAGGGCGCGCCGTTGATCTGGTATTCGCCGTTGCCGTCCCGATAGACGCGGCGGGTGACGGCCACTTCGCTGAAGTCGATGGGCAGCGCCTTGTCCTCGTTTTCGATGGTCAGCGTGACTTCGGAACAAGAAAGGCGGCGCCGCTTTTCCGTGCCGCCGAAAATGACGTCCTCCATTTTGCCGCCTCGGAGCGTCTTGGCGCTCTGTTCGCCCAGCACCCACCGGACGGCGTCGGAGATATTGCTTTTGCCGCATCCGTTGGGGCCGACGATGCCGGTGATGCCGCCGTCGAAGGTCATCTCCGTCCGGTCCGCAAAGGACTTGAACCCCTGGATTTCCAGTTTTTTCAGCCGCAAGGGCTACACTCCTTCGCGGGGCCCGTACCCCGCGCGGCCGGAGGCCCCGGCCCCGTCTTTCGGCAGTTTTTTGAGGGCGGCGCGGGCGGCGTACTGCTGCGCCTGCCGCTTGGAGGAGCCGCTGCCGCGGCCCAGCTCCCGGTCGCCCAGCATGACCCGCATGTGGAACACCGGCAGGTGGGGCGGGCCGTCCACCCCGGTGAGTTCGTACACCGGCGCCTCGCCGCCGCCGGCCTGCAGCACTTCCTGCAGCCGTGTCTTGGCGTCCAGCGCGTCGGGATCGTCGTCGTCGAGCCGTTCGCCCAGCGCGCGCCGGACCAGCAAAAACGCTTCGTCCGCGCCGCCGTCCAGGTAGACCGCCGCGATGACGGCCTCCATTACGTCCGCGAGGATCGAGGGCTTGTCCCGGCCGCCGCCCCGCTCCTCGCCCACGGACAGACGAACCAGCGCCCCCAGGTCAAACCCGCGGGCGACTTCGCAAAGCGCCTCCTCCCGCACGAGAGACGAGCGCAACCTGGAAAGCTGCCCCTCCGAAAGGCGCGGCCGCTCCAAATACAGGTAGCGGCTGACCGCCAGCTCCAGCACCGCGTCGCCCAGAAACTCCAGGCGCTGATAGTGCTCGGTGTGGTAATCGCCGCCGTAGGACGGATGGGTGAGCGCGGTTTCGAGCAGGCTCCGGTCGCGAAAGGTGTACCCCAGGCGCGCTTCCAGCGCGCCCAGCGGGGAAAAATCAGGTGTGCTGTTCGAGGTAATCAATGATGTCGCCTACCGTTTTGATGCTGCCCAGCACGTCGTCTTCGACGACGATGTCAAACGCCTGCTCGAGGTCCATGACCAGAATCATCACGTTGGCCGAGTCGGCGCCCAGATCCTCCAGAAGCCGGGACTCGCGGGTGATGCTCCCGCGTTTGACGGGGAGCTGGCTGGCAATCAGATCCAGAACTTTATCATACATGGCGGTATCTCCTCCTCCAGGATAAATAGGCTTCAGTTTTCGGCGTCGGCGAGGGCCGAAACGCCCGAGGCGATCAGGCCGGCCACGTCGCCCTCGATCATCCGCCGGGCCTGCCGGATAGCGTTCATCACGGCCACGGCGTTGGAACTGCCGTGGGCCTTTACCACCGCGCCGGACACGCCCAGAAGCGGCGCGCCGCCGTACTGCTCGTAGTCCATCCGCTTTTTGAACGCGCGCAGCGCGGGCTTGACCATGAGCGCCCCCAGTTTGGTGCGCAGGGACGAGCGCATTTCGGCCTTCAGCATGCCGGTCAGCGCGCCGGCCATGCCCTCGGTGTATTTGAGGATCAGGTTGCCGTCAAAGCCGTCGGCCACCACCGCGTCGGCCGCGCCGGAGGGGATCTCCCGCGCTTCGATGTTGCCGCCGAAGCGATAGGCGCGCTGCGCGCGCATCAGTTCGTGGGCCTCCTTGTAAAGGCGGCTGCCCTTTTCGGGCTCCTCGCCGATGTTGGCCAGGCGGACGTCGGGTGCCGCCACGCCCATCACCTTTTGCATGTACACGCTGCCCATCAGCCCGAACTGCCGCAGGTATTCCGGCTGGCAGTCCACGTTGGCGCCGCAGTCAATCAAAAGAAACGGCTTTTGCGTGCCCGGAAGCACCGGCGCAAGCGCCGGGCGGTCAATGCCCGGGATGCGGCCGATGCGCAAAATGCCGCACGCCAGCACCGCGCCGGTGGAGCCGGCGGATACCATTGCCCGGGCCCGGCCCTCCTTGACGGCCAGCGCGCACCGGACCATGGAGGAATCGTGCTTTTTGCGCACCGCGAGAAGCGGCGGCTCGTGGGGATCGATGGCCTCCGAGGCCGGGATGAGTTCCATGCGCGGCGCGCCGCCCAAAAGCGGCTCCACCGCCTCGGGCGCGCCCGCGAGCAGAATGCGCACGTCCGGCATTTCGGCGACGGCCATCCGGCACCCCTCGACAATCGCTCCGGGCGCGTTGTCGCCGCCCATCGCGTCCACCGCGACAACGTATTCGGCCATTTCGCACCCTCCCACATCGCTTTGACAGTCCGTAACAGTATAGCAGATTGGGCTCGGATTGGCAAGCGAGCCCGCGTCATGGCAGCATCAATTTACAATAAAGCGGCGCGGGGCTGCCCGGCCGCGCGAAAAAAACAGGAAGGACCCCGCGGCGCGCCGCGGGGCCCTTCCGTGGAAAGCGGTGGCTCAGCCGACGGTGATGCCGTCCACGAACCAGGTGATGCCCAGGATGTCGGCGCTCTCGAGCGTCTGGCCCTCGGCCACCTTCTCGGCACCGGTGTTGTCCACGATGGGGCCGGTGAACACGTTCAGCGAGCCGTCCAGAATCTTCGCGCGGGCGGCGTCAACGGCTTCCTGGGTGCCCTCGGCACAGTTGGCGGTCAGCGGGGCCAGGTCGCAGATGCCCTCGGCGAGGCCCATCAGCGAGTTTTCGGGGGTCCAGGTGCCGTCGATCACCTTCTGCACGGCGTCGGTCATGTACACGCCCCAGTTCCAGATGGGGGCGGTCAGGTAGGCCTTGGGGGCGACGTCGGACACGTCCGCGTTATAGCCCACCGCGAACAGGCCCTTTTCCTCGCAGGCGACCACGGGGCCCGTGGTGTCGCAGTGCTGGGACAGGATGCCGCAGCCCGCCGCGATCAGCGCGTCGGCGGCCTGGCGCTCCTTGGTGGGGTCATACCAGGAGCCGGTTTCCTTGACGGTCATGGTCACGTCCGGGTTGACGCTCCGGGCGCCCAGGAAGTAGGCGTCCAGCGAGTAGACGACCTCGGGGATGGAGATGAACGCGGCCACGTAGCCCAGGTGGTTGTTGCCGGTTTCCTTGGCCTTCAGGCCCGCGGCGATGCCCGACAGGTACCGGGCTTCCCAGATGCGGCCGAAGTAGTTGTTGAAGTTGGTGTCGTTGGACTCGTAGCCCGAGCAGTGGGAGAAGATGACGTTGGGGTACTCCTCGGCCAGTTCCTTGGTGTAATCCATGAAGCCAAAGCTGGTGGTGAAGATGATCTGGCAGCCCTGGTCGATCAACTCGCGCATGGCGGTGTCGCAGCTGGAATCCTCCGCGATGTTCTTCTGGATCAGAATCTGATCGTCCCGGAGGCCCAGCGCCTTTTGCATGGCCAGCGTGCCCTGGTGGTGCGCGTAGGTGTAGCCCAGGTCGATCACGTCGCCGATGTAGACGACGCCGACCTTCAATTCGTCCTTCGAAACCGGATCGAAGGCGAACGCGGTGCTCGTCATTCCAAGAAGCATGATCAGCGCCAGAGCCAGGATCAGAACCTTCCTCATGGGTCATCCTCCCTTTCAAATGGGTGGTCGGCCAAAAAAGCGGTTCCGCTCCTCCGGCCGATCCATAGGTGTGATTGTACACGTTTCGCGTACAAAACGCAACGTCTTTCCGGCATCTTTTACGGCGATTTATCGGGGCGAAGCTAAAAACCCGAACATTTTTGAAGGATTTCCCTGCAAAATCCGCACGAAAACGAAGGGCAGGCACCGCCGGAAACCGGGCGCGGCGTCACCTGAGCGCTTCCGGGTTGAGGGCCGCAAGGTCCTCGGTCACGAAAAGGCCGTCCTTTCGGATCAGCTCGCCGTCAAACCAGATCTCGCCGCCGCCGTACTCCGGCGTCTGGATGCATACCAGGTCCCAGTGGAGGGCCGACTGGTTGCCGTTGTCGCACTCCTCGTAACAGGCGCCCGGCGTAAAGTGGAAGGAGCCGGCGATCTTTTCGTCGAACAGGATGTCCTTCATCGGGAAGGTGATGAAGGGGTTCACGCCCAGCGCAAATTCGCCCACGTAGCGGGCGCCCTCGTCGGTGTCGAACACCTTGTTGACGCGTTCGGTATCGTTGGCCGCGGCATCGATGATCTTGCCGTCCCGGAAGGTCAGGCGGACGTTTTCATAGGTGAAGCCGTCGTGGGGCGAGGGCGCGTTGTAGGAAACCGTGCCATTGACGCTGGTGCGGACCGGCGCGGTGTAGACTTCGCCGTCGGGGATGTTCATCTCGCCCGCGCACTTGATGGCGGGCAGGCCCTTGATGGAGAAGCGGAGGTCCGTGCCGGGGCCCAGGATGCGCACCTTGTCGGCCCGCTCCATTCGCCGGACCAGCGCGTCCATCGCCCGGCCCATTTTTCCGTAGTCCAGGCAGCACACGTCAAAGTAGAAGTTTTCAAAGGCCTCGGTGGACATGCCGGCGTTCTGGGCCATCGCGGGGGAGGGGTAGCGCAGCACCACCCACTTGGTCTTGGCCACGCGGATCTCGTGGTGCACCGGGTGCCACACCCGCTTCATGTAGAGCTGGGTTTTGTCGGCGGGTACGTCGCTCATCTCGTAGATGTTGACGCTGGAGCGCAGGCCCACGTAGGCCTGCATCTCACGCATCAGGTGGGCCTCGTTTTCGGCCCAGAGCGTCGCCTGGTCCTCGGTGAGCCCCATCAGCACCCGGCGCTCCACCGCCGGGTCCTTGATCCATACATAGGGAAGACCGCCCGCCTTCTGGGCCTCCTCCACCAGCGCGGTCACCAGCGGCAACTCGAGTCCGATGTTCTCAATCAGAATTTTTTCGCCGGGCTTCAGCCGGACCGACTGGTTGATCAGGTTTTTTGCCAGAATGCGGACGCGCGGATCGTGCATGCACATCGCCCTTTCTGCGTCATGGACGCGCCTTCATTATAACCGGAAGGGCCGCGGCTTGTCAAAGGAAATGACGAACCCGCCGCCGATTGCGCGGCCCCGCGATTTGTGCTATCATGGGGCGTACCAAGTGGATGCGGGAACGGAGGCCTCCGGATGGTGGAGCTCAGGTGTTCGGATGATTTTGCGCTGTACGACGTGACGCCGCTGGAAAACCTGTTTATACTGGAATACCTGCCCCACGCCACCGGCGATCAGGTGCGGGTGTACCTTTACGCGCTGATGCAGAGCCGCCAGAAGGCGGACTGCACCGTGGAGGGGCTTGCCCGCGCGCTGCGCATGAAGCCGGAGAAGGCGCTGGAGGCCCTTCGGTACTGGGAGTCGCGGGGGCTTCTCAAGGGCGTCAGCGACAACCCGCCCTCCTTTGAATTCATGAACGTGCGCTCCGCCATGCAGGCGGGCTGCGACCAGGATCCCGCCTACCGCTACCGGGATTTCAACCGGGCGCTGGTGGAGCTGGCCCAGGGCGCGGTGCGCCCCGCCCAGTTCAGCCAGGCGATGGAGTGGGTGGAGGAGTTGGGCCTGCCCGCCGAGGTGGTGCTCATGCTGGCCAGGCACACGGCCCGGCGGCTTACGGAGGCCAACGGCGGCAAGCCCCGCTCCGTGCCCTACCTCTTCAAGGTGCTGGGCGAGACGGCGGCGGACTGGGCCGCCCGGGACATCCGCACGCCGGAGAAGGCGCGCTCGGAGCTGGACAGGGCGCTGCCCGAGTACCAGACGGCCAGCATGGTTTGCGACTACTTCAACTTCCGCCGTTCGCCCACCGAGGCGGAGGTGGCGCTGGCGCGCACCTGGCTGAAGGAATGGAAGCTCACCCGGGCGGACATCGAGCGGGCGCTTCGGGAGACCGCCGCCAGCGCGAGCCCGTCCTTCAAATACCTGGACGGCATCCTCGCCCGGCACCGCGGCGGCGCCGGCCAGGTGACCGCGGGGATGGACGAGGAACAGAAAATCGCCTCCGGTCTCCGGGCGGCGCTGGCGGAACTGGGAACGCCGGCGCGCACCCTGCCCAAATCCCAGATGGAGACCTACCGGGGCTGGCTCGAGGAGGGCTTTGAGCAGGAGGCCCTCACCCGCGCCGCGGCGCGGGCGGGCCGGCGCGGACGGCACACCTTCGAGGCCATGGAGGAGGAGGTGCGGCGCTTTGCCAAGCTGGGCATCCGCACCGCCGAGGCCGCCGACCGCTACAATGAGGCGCGCGGCGCCCTCAAGCAGAAGACGCGGCAGATGCTGGAGGCCGCCGGGCGCGACCGGAAGCCCTCCGAATCCGACATGCGACAGATGGCCGACTGGCTGGAGGCGCAGCCGCTGGAGGTCATCCTCCTGGCCGCCGAGCGGGCGCGGGAGATGCAGATGCCGCTCCGGGCCATCGAAAAGAATCTGAAGATCTGGGCGGAAAAGGGCATCCGCACGCCGGAGGGCGCGCTTGCGGAGATCGAGGGCCGCAAGGCGGCGCGAGATTCCGCCCCGCCCGCCGCCCCCGCCCGGGCGGCGCGGAATCAGTACACCCAGAGAAGCTACGACAGCCAGTTTCTGGACGATCTGGTGTCCGCCCCGGAAGGCGGTGACGCAAAGTGACCCGGGGAGAACTGGACGCCCGGCTCGAGGCCGAATACCAGCAAAAGCGCGCCGGCGCGCAGCGGGCGCGGGACGAGCGGCAGGCGCGCGCCGAGGGGCTGGACCCGGAGATCGGCCGGCTGACGGCGGAGATGTACGGGCGGTTTGCGCTGGCCGCCCGCGAAGCCATGGCCGGGCCTGAGGCGGCGCGGGCGCGGTCGGAAGAACTGCGGCGCGCGGTTTTGGACGGGCGCCGCGAGATCAAGGCCCGGCTCCGGGCGCTGGGGCTGCCGGAGGATTACCTGGACCTGCAAAGCGAGTGCCCGGACTGCCGCGATACCGGCTGGATGGACGACTACCGCCGGAAGCCCTGCGTCTGCCGCGCCCGGCGCGAGGCGCAGCTGCTGATGGAGAGCGCGGGCCTCGGCCGCGCGTGGCGCGGCTTTGGCGCGTTTGACGAGGGCATCTACCCCACCGAGGCGCAGAGGCGCCAGGCCCTGGCGGCCCGGGCGCTGTGCGAGGCCTACGCCGACGGCTTTCCCAAGTTGGACAGGCCCAACCTTCTGCTCCTGGGGGAGAGCGGCCTGGGGAAGACGTTTCTTCTTGAAGCCATCGCCGAGCGCGTCAGCGCGCGGCGGCTGCCCGCCCTATGCCTCAGCGCCTTCCGCATGGTGGAGGCCATGCGCGCCTACCACTTTGGACAGAACGGCGAGGACGCCGCCTTCCGCCGCATGGTGGACTGCGACCTTCTGCTGGTGGACGATCTGGGCACCGAGCCGATGCTGGGCAACATCACCGTGGAGTACCTGTTCACCCTGCTCAGCGAGCGCGGCGCGGCCCGCCGTGCCACGGTGATCGCCACCAA
Organism: Eubacteriales bacterium; assembly: GCA_029974035.1. Next base: position 19,374 of record JARKQG010000071.1, read on the forward strand.
CCTCATGCCCTCGGACCTGATGGCCCGCTACGGCGAGCGGGTGATGTCGCGGCTGCTCGACAAAAGCACCACCGCCGCAATCCGCCTCTCCGGCGCGGATCTGCGGCTGACGGGGGGCGGGAAATGAGCGCGCGGGCGGAGATTCTGGCCTTTCTGGAGGGAATTGGCATCGCCTTTGACCTGGCGGAGCATCCGCCGGTGCACACCATTGAGGACTGCGCCCGGGCGGAGGCGCTGCTGGGCTGCGTGGTGCCCAAGAACCTCTTTCTCACGCCCCGGAACCGGTCCTTTTACGCGCTGTGCCTGACGCGCCCCAACGCCCTTTTCCGCACGGCGGACTTCTCGCGGCAGATCGGCGCGTCGCGGCTCAGCTTCGGCGCGCCGGAGGCGCTTTTTGAAAAGCTGCGCACCACCCCCGGCGCGGTGAGCCCTCTGGGGCTGATCTTCCCCTCCGCGGCCGATGTGCCGCTGTATCTGGACGAGCGGCTCGCGTCCGTTCCCCGGCTGGGCTTTCACCCCAACGACAACGCCGCCACCCTCGCCATGGCCACCGGGGACTTCCTCGGCCGCTTTCTGCCCAATCTGGGCCGGGCGCCCCGGTTTGCCGCCTTTCCGGACGTTTCCTAACCTGCCCCAACGCTTCCCGCGATTGATTATTTTCCGTAAGGGTGTTATACTCTTACGGACTTATTGATTTGGGGAGAAGATTCACATGGTTCGCACGAGATTTGCGCCCAGCCCCACGGGGTACATGCACCTGGGCAACCTGCGCACGGCGCTGTATGCCTATCTGTTCGCGCGCCACATGGGCGGCACGTTCATCCTGCGCATCGAGGACACCGACCAGGAGCGGGAGGTGCCCGGCGCGGTGGAGAAGATCTACCGCTCGCTGGAGATGGCCGGGCTGGACCACGACGAGGGCCCGGACGTGGGCGGCGATTACGGCCCCTACATCCAGACCCAG
>JARKQG010000131.1 GCA_029974035.1 Eubacteriales bacterium
TTCTGCTCCTGAACCTGGATTGCAGGGTACGGGCACTTGCTTTGCGCCTTTTGCGCCGGATGCAAAACGCTTGGGATGTGCTCTCCCGGCGGTGGAAATTGGATGGCGTGGAGAGAATTTGTCATTGTTGAGGAAGCCCTAAATATGAAATTATTGGACGAGAGATGAAACCATATCCGAGCCGGGCATTTACTAGGGCGTGTTGACACTAATTGAGAAATAATATAGAATAAGGGCATGAAGATAACAGATGCGCAATATGAACGGATAGCGGGTCATTTTTCGATTCAGCGCGGAAACGTAAAGACCGAGAATCGGGATTTTATTAACGCCATTTTGTATATGGCCGAAAACGGTTGTAAGTGGCGTGCGTTGCCCAAGGAGTTTGGCAACTGGTCTACGATCTATAGGAAGTTCAGCCGATGGGCGAAGAACGGCGTTTTGCAAAGGATTTTTGCGGCATTACAGATGCAAGAGATCATAGCGGTACACATAGAAGTCCTCGCCTTGGACAGCACATCATGCAAGGTACACCCCGACGGACACGGGGCTTTAAAAAACTCGGAGAACAGGCAATCGGCAAGTCGCGAGGTGGTTGGAACACCAAGCTTCATGTGGTATCCGCAGATGATAAGGTCATCGTTGAAATGCGCCTTTCCAGCGGAAGCTGTCACGATGCGCCCGAAGGACGTATCTCAATAGCTGCAATTGGCGAAGCCTTTGAGGACATTCCTTTGCTGATGGATAGAGCGTACGAAGGCGACGAAACCCGTGCCTTGGCTGCCACCAACGGACATGAACCCATTGTTCCGCCCAAGAAAAACCGTAAAGACCCCTGGGAGTATGACAAGGAGAAGTATAAACGCCGCAACGTGGTGGAGCGACTCTTTCGCAGGCTCAAGGAGTTCCGAAAAGTTTGTACACGCTACGACAAAACCGACATTATGTTCTTGGCAATTATACAGTTTGCTTTTATCGCCATTTGCCTTCAATAGTGTCAACACACCCTAAAGAATTTGGGCGGTATTATGGTGGATAGTCTCTATTTGGAGGAAAATGTATGGAGAAGACCCGCGGAAAAGATAGAATAAGATCGAATAAGCGTAAACGGCATTTTGTTGGCAAATCTGATAAGGTATTGTATATTTGTTTATTTATATATATAGGTGGGGCAGCCGTTGGATCAGTATATCATTATCTTCGATATTATTTTGGAGAATATAAACCTATAGAGGTTATTTTCGTAAGAGTGTTTCTCTTCGCTCTAGCGGGATGTTTGGCCATCGGAACAACCAAATTGGTGTGTAAAATATTTCATATTGAAGAAGATGATAAAGGCAAAAGAAACGGTTTACTGTAGGACTTGGCGGCGCCCCAAATGGGCGCCGCCTTTCGCCTGTCCAAAATCACAGCGCGGGCTAAATTTTCGCGCACACCGCCAGCATGCCGCGGCCCACGTGGGCGGCCAGCGCCGGGCCCAGCGGCAGAATCTGCTCCGCGATCATGCCGGGGATCTCCCGCATCTCCTCCAGCAGCTTCCGCGCGTCCGCCAGCGCGCCCGAGTGGACCACCGAAAGCTCAAACCGCTTGCCGGCGGTGAAATCCTGCACGATGCGCTTGACCGTCTGCACCGTGCGGCGCGCGCCGACGGCGGTGGCGCGGGGGTAGTACACGCCGTTTTCATCGCAGCCGATGATGGGCCGGATGTTCAAAAGCTTGCCCACCATGCCCGCCACGCGGCCGATGCGCCCGCCGGCCACCAGGTGCTCCAGGGTCGGCAGGTAGAACATGCAGTCAACGTCCTCGCGGAGGCCGGGCAGCGCCGCCTCCAGCGCCTCGAAGCCGTCGCCGCCGTCCAGGCGCTCCACCGCGCCCATCACGATGTAGCCCAGGCCCATCGAAAGCACCTTTGAATCGTACACAAAAGTGATGAACTCCCGGTGCTGCTGGCAGGCCAGCCGCACCATGTTGACCGTGCCGGACAGGGCGCTGGACATCAGGATGAAGGCGATGTGGGTGACGCCGTCTTCCTTCAGCGCGGCCAGCAGCTCTTCCAGCTCGCCCGGGTCGGGCAGCGACGTCTTGGCGGTTTCCCCCTGCTCCATGCGCCGGAGCAGATGTTCGGTGTCGATGTCCACGCCCGAGCGGTATTCGCCGTCGTCCAGGCGCACGACCAGCGGGAGCACGTGAAGGTTTTCATGTTGCGCGACGTAGGAATCCGGCAGGTCGCACCCGCTGTCGGTGACGATGGCGATTTTTTGCATTCAGACAATGCCTCCCAAACGAATAATCCTTCCTAGTATTGCACAAACCGGCGCCTTCGGCAAGTCCCGCAGGAAAAAACTTTATTTTTACCGCGGAAACACCGGGATTTCGCCTTAATTGGGGGCGCCGGGCATAGAATGTAGGCCGGAGGTGAGCGCCGTGGTGCAGCTGGCGGCGGCCGTCGTGTTTGTGGTATTGATGATGGCGAGCCCCGCGGAGGCGCTGGCGGCGGCCCGGCAGGCCATTTCCGTGTGGGCGGACAGCTTTGTGCCGGCGCTGCTGCCCTTTTTTGCGGTGACGCCGGCCCTCTCCACGGACGAGGCGGCGCGCCTTTATGCGCGGCTGTTCGGCCGGGCGTTCGAGGCGCTTTTTGGCTGCCCCGGGCGCCTTGCCGGCGCGGCGATGATCGGGCTGATGGCCGGAAGCCCCGCCGGAGCCGTGGCGGCCGGGCGGCTGCGGGAAGGGGCCACCCGCGCGGAGCTGACCCGGGGCGCGCTTCTGGCCTCCGGGGTCAGCCCCGGGTTTCTCATCAGCGCGGTGGGGACGGCCATGCTGGGGGACGCGGGGCTGGGCGCGGTCCTCCTCCGCGCGCAGTTGGGGGCGCTGGTCGTCGGCGGGCTCATGCTGCGGCGCGCCTTTTCCGGCGGCGCGCTGCTGCCGCCGCCGGAGATGGCGGAGGAGAAAAAGAACGACGCGCTGATGGGCGCGGCGCTTTCGATGCTCAGCGTGTGCGCCCATATGGTGGTGTTCGCGGTGGCGGCCCACGTGGTGGCGGAGGTGCTTCCGGCGGGCTGCGAAACGGGGGTGCTGGCGGTGATGGAGGTTTCCGGCGGCTCGGCGGCCATCGCGGCGCTGGCGCTGCCCCGCACCGTGCGGATGGTGCTGCTGGCGCTCTCCTGCGGCTTTGGCGGCCTGGCGATCATGGCGCAGAACCTCAGGCGGTTGCCCGGGGTGCGGTGGGGGCATTACCTTGCGGGCAAGCTGATGCACGCGACGATCGCTGCGGCGCTGTGCTGGGCGCAGCTGGGCGCGGCGCCGCCGGAAATGCCCCCCTTTTCCGCCTGGCGCGCGCCCCTTCTCATGGCGTCGGCGCTGGTGGTGCTGACCGCCGCCGGGGTGTTTTTCCTCCGTCGGGCATGGTATAATCCGGGTATACGAAAGAAGGGGTGATTTCATGGCACTGATCAACCTGCACCTTTATTCCAGCCAACTGTCGATGTCCACGGCGGCCAACGTCATCCTGCCCGACCGGGTGCGCGCCTCCATGACGGATTTCGGCACCCGGCGGGCGGGGCCCATCCGGGCGCTGTACCTTCTGCACGGCATGTCCGACGACCACGACGCCTGGTGCCGCCGCACCAGCATCGAGCGCTACGCGGCGGAGTACAACCTGGCGGTCATCATGCCCACCACCGGGCTTTACTGGTACACCGACCAGCCCGCCGGGCAGAAGTGGTGGGGCTACGTCAGCCGGGAGCTGCCCGAGCTGATCCACGATTTCTTTCCGCAGATCAGCCGGGACCCGGCCCACACCTTCGCCGCCGGCCTTTCGATGGGCGGCTACGGCGCGCTGAAGCTGGGCCTTTGCGGCGAGGGCCGCTTCTCCCGGGTGGCGTCGCTCTCCGGCGCGGTGGACATCGCCCGGGACCACGATCGGCCGGACGATCCGGCGTCGACCGCCTTTTTCAACAGCATCTTCGGCCCGAACGATCAGGCGGCGGGTTCCTTTGACGATCTCTGCGCCGCGGCGGAGCGCCTGCCCGCCGGGATGCGGCCCCGGGTGTACATGTGGTGCGGCACCGAGGATTTCCTCTACGCCCAGAACGCGCGCATGCGCGACCACCTGACGGCGCTGGGGTACGACCTGACGTATCGGGAATCTCCCGGCGACCACCAGTGGAAGTACTGGGACGAACAGATCCGGCGCGTGCTCACCTGGCTGCCGCTGACGGGGGATTAACGCCCTTCGCGCGCGCGATTCGGAAGTTTATGCATACTTTTCAACAGATTGTCGTATTGACAATTGGGGGTACACATGTTATCTTTACATGTACTGAACAATTCATCCGAAGTACGGAATGGCGAAATCGAGGTGGAGGCATGGAAAACGCGGGCGCGCAGGACGTCCTACTGCGCATGGAGGGCATAGAAAAGATCTTCCCCGGCGTACACGCGCTGAACAACTGCCGCTTTGAGCTTCGGCGCGGCGAGGTGCATGCGCTGGTGGGTGAAAACGGTGCGGGCAAGAGCACCCTCATGAAGGTGCTCACCGGCATTTACAAGCGCGACGGCGGCACCATCACCTACAAGGGTGAGGAAATTGACCTCGCCTCCCCGGAGGAGGCGCAGAAAAAGGGCATTGGCATCATTCATCAGGAACTGAACCTGATGCCCCATCTGAGCGTGGCGGAAAACATCTTCATCGGCCGCGAACCCATGCGCGGCCCGTTTCTGGACAAGAAAAAGGCCAACGAGGACGCGCGGGCGCTGCTCCAGTCGCTCGCCATCGATATCGACCCCACCGTCCCCTGCAACAAGCTGTCGGTGGCCAAGCAGCAGATGGTGGAGATCGCCAAGGCGCTGTCCTTTGACAGCGAGCTTCTGGTGATGGACGAGCCCTCCGCCGCGCTGACGGAAAACGAGGTGCAGGAGCTGTTCCGCTTCATCCGCGATCTCAAGCGCCGCGGCCACGCCATCATCTACATCTCCCACCGGCTGGACGAGCTGCCCCAGATCACCGACCGCATCACCGTCATGCGGGACGGGCAGTACGTGGATACCGTCCTCACCAAGGACGTGACCAAGGAGCAGATCATCTCCATGATGGTCGGCCGCGTGATCTACGAAAAGCCCAAGAGCAAAAGCGAGGTGCCCGCGGACGCGCCCACCATCCTGGAGGTCAGAAACCTGGTGGCCCGCAACGTCAGGGACGTCAGCTTCCGCCTGAAAAGGGGCGAGGTGCTGGGCTTCGCGGGGCTGATGGGCGCGGGGCGCACCGAAACCATGCGCGCCCTGTTCGGCGCGGACCCCAAGGAGAGCGGCGAAATCCTGCTCAAGGGCGAAAAAGTCACGATCAACTCCCCGGTGGACGCCGTGCACCACGGCATCGGCTACCTTTCGGAGGACCGCAAGGCCTTTGGGCTGGCCGTCGGCCTGTCGGTGAGCGAGAACAGCGTGATGGCCAACCTGGACGACTTCACCTCCGGCGGGTTCGTGCAGCACAGGAAGATCAACGACGTCACCCGGGAATACGTGGACAAGCTGTCCATCAAGACCCCGGGCGTCGCGCAGCTGGTGAAGAACCTGTCCGGCGGCAACCAGCAGAAGGTGGTCATCGCCAAATGGCTGATCAAGAACTGCGACATCCTGATCTTTGACGAGCCAACCCGCGGCATCGACGTGGGCGCCAAGAGCGAGATCTACCACCTGATGGGCGATCTCGTCAAGATGGGCAAGTCGATCATCATGATCAGCTCTGAAATGCCGGAGCTGCTCCGGATGAGCGACCGGCTGGTCGTGATGTGTGAAGGCCGCGCCACGGGCGAACTGGACATCGCCGAAGCCACTCAGGAGAAGATCATGACGCTTGCCACGATGGCAAAGAGTTAGGAGTGAAATCAATGTCGCAGCAAAGCCGCGCGCTGGATCGCAGATTTGACCTGCAGAAGCTGTTCGCGCCCCTGGTGATGATCCTGCTGTACATCTTTTTTGCGATTTTCGGAAACAACTTCCTGTCCATCGAATCGCTGGTCAACATCCTCAACGCTTCCTACTACATCGGTTTCATGGCGCTGGGCGTGACGTTTGTCATCATCACCGGCGGCATCGACCTGTCGCTGGGCACCACGATGATCTGCGGCATGCTCATCGGCGGCCTGGCCCAGAACTGGGGCTGGAGCATCTGGGCCTCGCTGGGGCTGGGCGTGGCGGTGAGCACCCTCATCGGGCTTCTCAACGGCGTGATGATCGCCTACCTGAAGCTGCCGCCCTTCATCGCCACGCTGGGCACGCAGATGATGGGCATGGGTTTTGGCGCCATCATCACCAAGGTCACCACCATGCGCTACACCGATCAGACCTTCAAGCGCCTGTTCTACAAGCTGGGCAACGAGGAGACGCTGGGCGCCTTCCGGGCCTTCCCCATCGGCATCGTGTGGCTGATCGGCGTATTCCTGCTGGCGTGGGTGGTTTTGAACCGCACCAAGTTCGGCCGCTACACCTTTGCGATGGGCTCCAACTTTGAGGCCGCGCGCCTTTCCGGCATCCGGACGCGCTACTGGCTCACGCTGGTGTACACGCTGTGCGGCTTCTTCTGCGGCATCGCGGGCATCTTCTACGCGGCGGTGTACACCACCATCATCCCCTCCACCGGCAACGGTCTCGAGCTTCTGGCCATCGCGGGCGTCGTCATCGGCGGCACCTCGATGTCGGGCGGCACGGGCTCGCTCACCGGCACGCTGATCGGCGTATTCACCATGTCGATTTTGCGCACGGGCCTGATGTCCATGAACCTTCAGGGCCAGTGGCAGACCTTCATGACCGGCCTGGTCGTGGTGGGCGCCGTGCTGCTGGACCAGTACCGGGTGAGCCAGGCCAACAAGGTGAAGAAGGCCTGACGCCCCCCTCTTTGGTTTCTGGCGGCGATCGCCGCTTGAACAATACGCAATTTGGGAGGAACCTCACGATGAAAAAGATCCTGGCTTTGGTTCTGGCTCTCGTTCTCGTGTTCGCGATGACCGCGACGGCCCTGGCCGAAGCAAAACCCTACATCGCGATCATCTCCAAGGGCTTCCAGCATCAGTTCTGGCAGACTGTCAACCTGGGCGCCCAGGATGCCGCCGTCGAGTACAATGTGGACATCACCTTTGACGGCCCGCCGTCCGAATCCGACATCTCCGTGCAGATCGACATGCTCAACGCGGCGCTGGCCAAGAACCCCAAGGCGCTGTGCCTGGCGGCCCTGGACACCGAGTCCGTGACCGAGCAGCTGCTCGCCGCCAAGGAAAAGGGCATCCCGGTCATCGGCTTTGACAGCGGTGTGCCCAACGCGCCCGAGGGCACCATCATCTCCACCGCCTCCACCGACAACGAGGCCGCCGGCGCCATGGGCGCCGAGCAGATGTACGGCATTGATTCCATCAAGGCCGCCATCGAGGCCGCCACGCCCGAGGCGCCCATCCTGATCGGCGCGATGAGCCAGGATGCCACCTCGGCCTCCGTCGTGGGCCGCACCACGGGCTTCCTGAACAAGATGTGGGAGCTGGTCTCCGCCGTGAAGCCGGGCGAAGTCGCCATCACCGGCCACGACAAGTACAACAAGGCCTCCGAATCCGACAAGGTTTCCGTTGAGCTGAACATCCTGGTGCCCGCCACCACCAACATCACCGACTGC
>JARKQG010000112.1 GCA_029974035.1 Eubacteriales bacterium
GGACGGCCGCCTTCGCCGGCGCGCCGGCGCCCAGCGTGGCGTTCATGTCCCGCGCCCAGTCGAACACCGCGCCCAGCGCGTCGGCGGTGTTGAGGTCGTCGTCCATCGCCGAATCGAAGCGCGCGACGGCATCCCGTCCGCGGGCGGAGAAGGCCTGCTCCTCCGGCGTCATCGGGCGGTCCGGCGCGCTTTCCAGGAGGAACAGCGCGTTGTTGCGGGCGGTGTACAGCCGGTCCAGGGAGGCCTTCGCCTGTTCGATCAGGTCCCGGGAGAAGTTGACGGGGCTCCGGCGGAGAGGGTGACGTTCATGTCCCGCGCCCAGTCAAAGATCACGCCCAGCGCGTCGGCGGTGTTGAGATCGTCGTCCATGGCCTCGTCAAAGCGGGCGAGGGCCTCCCGGCCGCGGGCGGCGAAGGCTTCCTCCTCCGGCGTCATCGCGCGTTCGGGCGCGGACTCCAGAAGAAACAGCGCGTTGTTCCGCGCGGTGTAGAGCCGCTCCAGGGATGCCTTCGCCTGCTCGATCAGATCCCGTGAAAAGTTGATGGGGCTTCGATACTGGGCGCTGAGCATGAACATGCGCACCGCCTCCAGGTCGTACTCGGCGGCGATTTCGCGCACGGTAAAGAAGTTGCCGAGGGATTTGCTCATCTTGCGGTTGTCCACGTTGATGTGGCCGTTGTGCATCCAGTACTTCGCAAAGGGCTTGCCGGTGGCGCCCTCCGACTGGGCGATCTCGTTCTCGTGGTGGGGGAAGATCAGGTCCACGCCGCCGCAGTGGATGTCAAAGGTTTCGCCCAAGTATTTCATGCTCATGGCGGAGCACTCGATGTGCCATCCGGGCCGGCCCATACCCCAGGGGCTCTTCCAGGCCGGCTCACCGGGCTTTTGCGCCTTCCAGAGGGCAAAATCCATGGGGTTGCGCTTGACGTCGTCCACCTCGATGCGGGCGCCGGCCTCCCGGTCCTCCAGATTCTGACCGGACAGCTTGCCGTAGCCAGGGTAGGCCTGGGTGTCGAAGTACACGTCGCCGCCCGCCTCGTAGGCGTAGCCGTTTTTGATGAGCTTCTGGATGATCCTGATGATCTCGCCGACGTGGCGTGTGGCCCTTGGATGTACGTCCGCCCGCATCACGCCCAGCGCGTCCGCGTCCCTGAAGTACTCTTCGATATAATGGTCGGCGATCGCTTCGACGGTGGTATGCTCCTCCTCGGCGCGGCGGATGAGCTTGTCGTCGATGTCGGTGAAGTTCTGCACGAAGGTCACCTTGTAGCCCTTGTGCGTCAGGTAGCGCCGGAGGGTGTCGAAGATGATGAAGGGGCGGGCGTTTCCGATATGAAAGAAGTTGTAGACCGTGGGGCCGCAGGCGTAGATGCGCACCTCGCCTTCGTGCACGGGGACGAGCTCCTCTTTTTGCCGGGTCATCGTGTTATAGATCTTCATTTTTTATCTCCTCCTTGGGCGTCAAAAGGCAATTGGGCAGTTTGAACTCCTCGCATTGATCGCAGGCCATGCCCTGGGCCCTGCGCTCCATGCACTTCTCCAGCTGCATCAGGCGCGCGGTCATCTCCTCGATGCGCTCTTTGATCGGATCGGGCAGGTGGATCTGGTCGAGATCAATGCCCACGCGCTCGCCCGCCTGGCGCACCACGCGGCCGGGGTTGCCCACCACCGTGGCGTAAGGCGGAACTTCCTTTAATACCACCGCGCTGGCGCCGATCTTGGCGCCGTCGCCCACGGTGAAGGGCCCCAGCACCTTCGCGCCCGCGCCGATCACCACGTTGTCGCCGATGGTGGGGTGGCGCTTGCCCACGTCCTTTCCGGTGCCGCCCAGCGTCACATCCTGATAGAGCGTCACATTGTCGCCGATTTCAGCCGTTTCGCCGATCACCACGCCCATGCCGTGGTCGATGAAAAGTCCCTTTCCGATCTTCGCACCGGGGTGAATTTCGATGCCGGTGAGCCTGCGCGTGCGCTGGGACACCAGCCTGGCCATCAGCTTCAGGTTGTGCGTCCACAGCCAGTGGGCGCGGCGGTGCCTGCGCACCGCGCGGAAGCTGGGGTAACACAGCACCACCTCCAGCGCGCTTCGCGCCGCGGGGTCGCGGGTCAATACGGCGCGCACATCTTCGCGCCCCCTGAAAAACATGGCGATCCCTCCCATCGGGTATAGAAAAGCGCCTCCGTACCGACAGAGGCGCTTTCGCGCGGTTCCACTCTGCTTCAGAATGCCCTGGGGCACCCTGCGCTCAACGCGCTGTAACGGGCGCGCCCGGCGCGCCTGAAGGCGCGCTCGCTCACGGATGCACTTCGGCAGCCTCGCGCAGGGGCGGCTTTCAGCCGGGGACCGCCCTTCTCTGTTGCGTTCGGGTAGCCTACTCTTTCCGGTCATCGCAGATAACGCCATTATACCGGCTTTGCGGCCGTTCGTCAACGGGCAATGGCGCGCGGTGAAGGCATTCCGGATGAACACAATCCTTTGGATTGTCATAACCTGTGAAGGAAGCATGTTCAAATGTTTCAATGGAATGCGATTCTGTTGCGACTGGGTGTAACAGGCGCACTGCCTTCGCGTGCAAAAAAGCGCCAAATGGCGTGCGCGTTCGAGTTTCGGCGTCGAAAACGCGCGAAATCCGGGCAGGATATTTCAAAAGTATTTCAAAAGATTGTTAAATGATTGCTTTCGGAAATTTTTTTCTCAATACTTGGCAGGTTTTCCTTGCGGAGGTGTCGTATATATGTTATACTGCTACCGATGGTTTTCTTCCGGATTGTGGCAAAAGCGCGCCGCGCAAGCGGCATCCCCGGGATTATTCTTGAGCGGAGGACTGAACGCGATGCAAACGAGCGGAAAGAGCATGATGAGGGTGGCCGTTCTGGCGGCGCTACTACTGACGCTTTTCTGCACGCAGGCGATGGCCGCCACGCTGAAGGCCGGCTCAAAGGGTTCCGCCGTATCGGAGCTTCAACGAAACCTCAAGGACAAAGGATACTTTACGGCCAAGGTCATTACCAGCCGCTATACGTCGTCGCTGAAGAAGGCCGTGGGCGTCTTTCAGATTGCCAACAGCATCCGGCCCAAGGGGGGCTACGGCGTCGCCGACGAGCAAACCCAGCTCAAAGCCGCCTCCCCGGACGCGGTCACCTATCCCCAGTACGTCGAGAAGCTGACCGACGCCCAACTGAAGCCCGGCGGCAGCGGCACCTACGTCAAAAAGGCCCAGTCGAGGCTCAAAAAGCTAGGCTATTACTCCGGCAAGCTTGACAGCAAGTACCGCTCCACGACCACGGCCGCTGTGCAGGACTTTGAGCGCGCCAATGGCCTCTCCGTCGACGGCATCGCCGATAAAGCAACCCGCGACGTGCTCTATTCCGACGGCGCCAAGTCCCGCACCCAGTATGACGCCGAAAACTATCTGACGCCGCTGAGCGTCGGTTCCAAGAACACCACCCAGGTGACCCAGTTGCAGGAGCGGCTGACTGCCCTCGGATACTACTGGGGCGAACCCACGGGCGTATTTGACGCGCAGACCAAGTATTCCGTCAAGTTTTTTCAAGAAGCCAACGGTTTTTCCGCCAGCGGAAGCGCCAACCGGACGGTTCGGGCGCTGGTCAACAAGGATACCGCCAAGTCGTTTGATCAATGTGTCACCGACGCGGTGAAGCGCCAGCAGCTCGCCCCGGGCTGCAAGGGAGGCGTCCGGGTGGCTGTGCTGCAGCTCCAGCTGAAGAACCTGGGCTATTACAAGGGCGTCATCACCGGCGCGTACACCGGCGCGGTTACCACCGCCGTGCGCACTTTCCAGACCTTCAACAACATGAGCAGCAAGTACGTGACCGGCAAGGCGAATACCGCCACCCGCGAACTGCTGCTGAGCGATAAGGCCATCGCCTATGAAACGGTGAACGGCAGCGACACGCTGAAGTCCGGGTCAAAGAATTCGGGCGCCGTCAAAGCCCTGCAGTCAAGGCTCAAGGAACTGGGCTACTACACTGGCAGCGTGGACGGGGTGTACAGCAGGGCCGTCGTCTCCGCCGTCAAATTGTTCCAGAAGTACAACGGCCTTTACCAGAGCGGCATCGCTTACAGCAACACCCTCGCGCTTCTGAACAGCGGCAGCGTGGTGGCCTACACCAACGCGAAGATTGAAAAGCTGATCGACGTGGCGGAAAACAAGCTCGGCACGAAATACGGGACCAAGAGCGGTCAGTTTGATTGCAGCACCTTTACGGCCTATTGTCTGGACAAGGTGGGCATTGACGTCACATCCGAGGTTCAGGCCCAGGGCCGGGCGATGCTGAATATTGGCAAGAAGATCTCGAGCTACAAGGAACTGAGGCGGGGCGATATGGTTTACTTCTGGTCGCCGGACCGGAAGAAGAAGCCGGGGCATGCCGGAATTTTCATCGGGAAGAAGGGCTCCCAGTACCAGTTCATTCACGCATCTTCTTCCTATGGCAAGGTTACCGTCAGCGACCTGAACACGAATTACTACCTGGGCAGCAACGGGGCCTTCCTGTACGGAGTAAGAATTTGGGAGTAAAACGAGATGGATGACATTCGGGCGGCGCGAGGGGACTCGGGCCGCTCTTTTTATCGGCACCCGGGGGAGCGGCTGGACGACCTGAACCGGGGCGGCCTGATGATCCTGCAGAAGGAGAAGGGCTTCCGCTTCGGCACCGACGCGGTGCTGCTGGCGGATTTCGCCGCGCCAAAGCCCTTTGACCGGGTGGCGGACCTGGGCGCGGGCGGCGGCATCCTGTCCATCCTGATGGCGGACGCCGAGCCGCAGGCGCGCTTTGACGCGGTGGAGCTCCAACCGGAGATGTGCGATATGGCCCGGCGAAGCGTATGGGGCAACGGCCTTGAGGGGGGCGTTTTTGTGCACGCGCTCGACGTGCGCGACGCGCCCCGGGCGTTGGGGCACGCGGGGTACTCGCTGGTGGTATCCAACCCACCCTATCATCCCCGGGGGACCGCGCCGGCAAGCCCCGATCCCGCACATCATCTGGCGCGCCACGAGGGGGAGGCCACGCTGGAGGACTTCGCAGCCTGCGCCGCGGCGCTTTTGAAAAACGGCGGTCGTGCGGCGTTCGTATACCCGGCGCCCCGCGCCTTTGATCTGATGTGTGCGCTCCGGGCGCGGCGGCTGGAGCCCAAGCGCGTTCGGCTGGTGCTGGACAGGCCCGGCGCCCGGCCCAAGCTGATCCTCCTGGACGCGGTCAAGGGCGGCGGCGCGTGGCTGGACTGGATGCCGCCGCTGATTCTCCGGGACGAGATCGGCGAGCCGACGCGCGAATATCGGCGAATTTATCGTATGCCGCTTGACGAAAACGGCGTGAAGCCCCATAATACAGTAGGAGCTGAATGCCAATGAACCACCGGATCGGGCAGGTCGAACCGGGCAGTCCGGCCGCCCGGGCGGGCCTGCGCGCCGGCGACCGGCTGATCTCCATAGACGGGCAGAACGTGATCGACTTTGTGGACTACCAGGCGCTTTGCTGCGCGCGAAGGCTGCGCCTCGCGGTGGAGCGCGACGGAGAGCGGATCGATTTCTCGATCAAAAAGGACGAGTACGCGCCGCTGGGGCTGGCCTTTGACGACGAGTTGACGGGCGGCACCCGCAACTGCTGCAACCACTGCGCTTTCTGCTTTGTGGATCAGCTGCCGTCGGGGGCGCGGCCCACGCTGCACGTCAAGGACGACGACTGGCGCCTGTCGCTTCTGATGGGCAACTTCGTGACGCTGACCAACGTCGGCGACCGCGAGCTTGAGCGGATCATCGCCCGGCGCGCCTCGCCGCTGTACATATCGGTGCACGCCACCGATCCGGATCTTCGGATGCGGCTGATGGGCACGCCCCGGGCCCGGACGATCGGCCAACAGCTGGATCGTCTGGCGAAGGGCGGCATCCGCTTTCACACCCAGGCGGTGGTCTGCCCCGGGCTTAACGACGGCGCGGCGCTGGATCGCACCATCGCCGACCTTTCCGCGCTGCACCCCGCCGCCCTTACGCTGGCGCTGGTGCCCGTGGGGCTGACGGCGCACCGCGACGGCCTGACACATCTGGCCCCCTTCGGCGCCGAGAGCGCGAAGCGGCTGCTGGATCAGGTGGACGCGTGGCGCGAACGCCTGAAGGCGCGCCTGGACACCGGGTTTGTGCAGGCGGCGGACGAGTTCTACATCATGGCGGGCCGCGCCTTTCCGCGGGAGGACGAGTACGAGGGCTATCCGCAGATCGAAAACGGCGTGGGCATGTGCCGGCTGCTGGAGCGGGAGTTTGACGAAGCCTACCGCGCGGAGGACCGCGCCGCACGGCCCGCGCGGATTGCCATTGCCTGCGGCGTTTCCGTGGCGCCTTTTTTGGAAAAACTGATCCAGGATCACCCGCTTCCGGGCGCGTCGGTCACGGTGATTCCGGTAAAAAACGGCTATTTTGGGCCGACGGTCACGGTGTCCGGATTGCTGACCGGCGGCGACTTGATCCGCGCCCTCAAGGGCGTGGCCGCCGACCGAGTGCTGATTACCGAGTGCATGCTGCGGGAGGGCGACGACGTATTTCTGGACGGCATGGCGCTGGACGATGTCAAAAACGCGCTGGGCCTCGACATCCTGCCGGTGGGCAGGCGGGGAGACCAGCTTTTGGACGCGCTCAAGGGCGCGGTCGCCGGATAACGGCGGGGAGGGACCATGGCAAGACCGCTGGTGGCCATCGTAGGCCGGCCCAACGTGGGCAAGTCCACCTTTTTCAACAAAATTGCGGGGCGGCGCATCGCCATCGTGGAGGACACGCCGGGCGTGACCCGCGACCGCGTGTACGCCGACTGCGAATGGCAGGGCAGAAAATTCACGCTGATCGATACCGGCGGCATCGATCCCGGCTCCACCGATCCGCTGCTTCGGCAGATGCGGGATCAGGCGGAGATCGCCATCGAAACGTCGGACGCGATCCTGTTCTTCGTGGATGGGCGGCAGGGCCTGACGCCGGACGACGCGGTCGTGGCCGATATGCTCCGAAAGAGCAAAAAGCCGGTTCTTGTCGTGGTCAACAAGATCGACAGCGTGGCCCAGGAGGGCCATGCCTATGAGTTCTACGCGCTGGGCCTGGGCGACCCCATCGCGGTGTCGTCGGTCAATATGATGAATTTCGGCGACCTGCTGGAGGAGCTCATGAAGCTTCTCCCGGACGAGGCGGGCGAGCCCGGCGAGGACCACCTGGTGCACGTGGCGGTGGTGGGCAAACCCAACGTGGGCAAGTCCTCGCTGGTCAACCGGCTGCTGGGCCAGAAGCGCGTGATGGTGTCCGACATCGCGGGCACCACCCGGGACGCCATCGACACCCGCTTTACCGACGAGGGCGAGGAGTACGTGCTCATCGACACCGCCGGCATCCGCAGAAAGCGCGCCATCGAGTACCAGTCGCTGGAGCGGTTCAGCGTGGTGCGCGCGCTGGCCGCCATCGACCGGTCCGACGTGGTGCTGATGCTGATCGACGCCGCCGAGGGCGTCACCGAACAGGACACCAAGATCGCGGGCTACATCGACGAGCAGGGCAAGCCCGCCATCGTACTGGTCAACAAGTGGGACGCGGTCGAAAAGGACACCGGCACGCTGGAGGCCTTTACGCGCCAGATCCGCGAGCAGCTCAAGTTCATGGACTACGCGCGCATCCTCTTCGTTTCGGTGCTGACGGGGCAGCGGATCGACCGGGTGATGCCGATGGTGCGGGCGGTGTACGCCCAGTCCGCCCGGCGCATCACCACCGGCATCCTCAACGATGTCCTGACCGACGCCCAGAGCGCGCTGGTTCCGCCGTCCATGTCGGGCCGCAGGCTGCGCATCTACTACGGCACCCAGCAGAGCGTGTGCCCGCCGACCTTCGTGCTCTTCGTCAACGACAAGACGCTGATGCACTATTCCTATGAGCGATACCTGCACAACCAGTTCCGCAAGGCCTTCGGGTTTGACGGCACGCCCATCCGGTTTGTGCTGCGCGAGAAGCAGAAAGAGGTCTAGCCAATGATGATTGCGCTCAAGTGGGTGATCGTGATCGTCGCGGGGTATCTGATGGGGAATTTCTCCGCGGGGATCACCTCGGGCATGGCATTTGCCAAGACGGACATTCGCAGGCACGGCAGCAAGTCCACCGGCGCGACCAACGTGCTGCGCACGCTGGGTTGGCTGCCCAGCGTGCTGACGCTGGCGGGCGACGCGCTGAAGGGCATCCTGGCGGCGCTTCTGGGCAAATGGCTGCTGGGCGAGCTCGGCGCCTACGCGGGCGGCCTCGCCGCCATTCTGGGCCACAACTGGCCGGTCTTTTACGGCTTCAAGGGCGGAAAGGGCATTGCCACCTCCTTTGGCGTGATCCTGATCGTGGAGCCCTGGTTCGGCTTGGCAGTCCTGGTCTCCCAGTTCGTCGTGCTGCCGCTGACCGGGTACATGTCGGTGGCATCCATGGCGTCCGCGGTGTGCTATTCGGTGCTGACGCTCGCATTCCGGTTTGGCAACTGGCCGGAAGCGGGCTTCGCGCTGGCGCTCACGGGCCTCGCGCTCTACACCCACCGGGCGAACATCGCCCGCCTCCGGCGCGGCGAGGAGCACAAGACCCGCTTCTCCGGCACAAAAAGGTTTAAAAGACCCGACGCGTGATCCAAAGCCTGAATTTCATTGCGCATAGCCGCAAGGAGGAGGACTTCATGAAAAAGCGATATCTGATCGGCCTTGACATCGGGACCTCGGGCGCCAAATGCATCATCGTGGACGACGAAGGCGCGGTGGTCGCCTCGTCGACGCAGGAATATCCGCTGTCCACGCCCAAGCCCGGCTGGGCGGAGCAGGACCCCGCCGATTGGTGGGCGGGCATCGTCCGCGGCTGCCAGGCGATCATGAAAAGGTTCCAGGGCGACGCGCGTGACATCGCGGGCGTCAGCTTTTCCGGCCAGATGCACGGCTTGGTGGCGCTTGACAAAGCCAGAAACGTCATCCGTCCGTCCATCCTGTGGTGCGATTCGCGCACCCAGCCCCAGTGCGACTGGATCATCGAAAGGGCCGGCGGCCTGGAGGGCCTGCTCAAGCTGACCAACAACAACATGCTGCCCGGCTATACCGGCGGCAAGATCGTCTGGCTCCGGGATGAGGAGCCGGAGCAGTTTGAGAAGATGGACAAGTTCGTCTGTCCGAAGGACTACATCCGCTACCGGCTGACGGGCGAGCTGGCCACCGAGGTGTCCGACGGCTCCGGCACCGGCTTCTTTGATACGAAGTACCGCAAGTGGTCGGACGAGCTGATCGAAAAATGCGGGCTTGACCGGGCGATCTTCCCGACGGCGCTGGAATCCACCGACCGGGCGGGTTATGTGACCCGCGCGGCCGCGGAAGAAACCGGCCTTCCGGAAGGGCTGCCGGTGTTCGCCGGCGGCGGCGACGCGGTGATCCAGACGACGGGCGCGGGGCTCGTCAAGCCCGGCATCCTGGGCGTGGTGGTGGGCACCGCCGGCAACGTGGCCATGGGGTTGGACGGCTATTGCGATAACCCCGAGGGCAAACTGCAAATGTTCTGCAACAACGCGCCCCACCTGTGGCACGCGCTGGGCTGCACGCTGGCCGCCGGCGGATCGCTGCGCTGGTATCGGGACGCGCTGGGCGAGGACGCCGTGCGCACCGCAAAGGAGCTGGGCCGGCACACCTACGCCTACATGGAGGATGCGGCGGTCCGCGATTCCGCGCCGGGCTCGAACGGCGTGGTGTTCTTGCCCTACCTCGCGGGCGAACGCTGCCCCTATTCCGATCCCAATGCCCGCGGCGTGTTCTACGGGCTGTCGCTGGCCACCTCCCGCGGCGATATTACCCGCTCGGTGATGGAGGGCGTCACCTTCTCCCTCAAGCAGGTGATCGATTTGATCGCCGGCCTGGGAAGGACCGAAAAGGTCTACGCCTCCGGCGGCGGCTCCGCCTCTCCGCTGTGGCGGCAGATGATGGCGGACATCTTTGAGCTGCCGGTCTACACCATGAGCGCGGCCAGCGAGGGCGGCGCCTACGGCGCGATGATGGTCGCCGGCGTCGGCGCCGGGGTGTGGGGCAGCCTTGACGAGGCGATCTCCGTGCTCCGGGTCGAAACGGAAACGCTGCCCGATCCCGCTGCGAAAGGTGCCTATGGCGACGCATTTGCCAGGTATTCCGCCCTTTACCACGCGCTGAAGCCCGTCTACGACATGTAGCGGTCGCTTCGGCGGCGAAACGCCTTCGACATGACCAAGCGGGCACAGGCGGGTTCTCTCCGCCTGTGCCCGCGTCTTCCCCGGAAAAGCGCCCGCGGCCATCTGGTTTTTCCGGGGGCGCGGCCGGCCGGAAGCGGATTTTACCCAAAATGGCTTTTTTGCCCGCGGGCGCGAAGTATAATGAAATTGGTCGGCATTCCGCATCCGGAAGCTGAACCCAGGGGTTTTCCGGTTTTATGGTCGTCGGGTATCAAATTTGAACTCGAACGGAGGTATTCCATGATGAACAGCACCCGTATCATGACGCTCACATCCCTTTTCATCGCGTTGATCGCCATCCTCAGCTTCACGCCCTTCGGGCTGATCTCGCTGGGCGTCATCAACGTGACGATTCTCGCCATTCCGGTGATCATCGGCACCATTTTGCTGGGCCTGAAGCCGGGGCTGGTGCTGGGGCTGGCCTTCGGGCTGATCAGCACGATCAGCATGATCACCACGCCCAAATCCCTCCTGGCCACGACGCTGTACGCGGCCAACCCGTTTTTCGCAATCCTGATGTGCATCGTGCCCAGGGTGCTGATCCCGGTGGTCACGTGGCTTGTGTTTCGGGCGGTATCCGGAAAAACCGCCCGCAGGGCGGCGGCGCTGCCCATCGCGGCGGTGGCGGGGTCGGCCACGAACACGGTGGTCTACCTGGGGCTCATGCTGCTGTTTTACCGCCTCGTCGGCTTCGGAAATGAAACGGTGAGCGCGGCCCTCGCCACGCGGGATCTCCTGAGTTTTGACATGCTGTTGAAGTTCGTCGCGGGCCTCACGGCGTCCGCGGGGATCCCTGAGGCGATCGCCGCCGCCGTCCTGACCACGCCCATCGTGATGGCGCTGTGGAAGATTGATAAAACGCGCGGATAGGAGAGAAACGCATGATTCTGACCCTGGACGTGGGCAACACCAACATCAAGGCGGCGCTCTTTGACGGAGAGGAAATGGTGACCTACTTCCGGATCTCCACCAACCGCCAGATGTCCTCCGACGAATACGGCATTTTGATGGTAAACCTGTTTGCCCACAACGGCGTCAGCATGAAGGGCGTGGAGGGCATCATCATGTCGTCGGTGGTCCCCACGGTCAATTTTACGCTGGAGCATATGTGCCGAAACTACTTTGGCATGGAGCCCATGTGCGTGGGCCCCGGCATCAAAACGGGCATCAACATCAAGTACGACAACCCGCGGGAGCTGGGCGGAGACCGCATCGCCAACGCCGTCGCCGCCCACGCAATCTACGGCGGTCCCTGCATCACCATCGACTTCGGCACCGCGACCACCTTCGGCGCACTGAGCGCAAAGGGCGAATTTTTGGGCGGCGCGATCTGCCCGGGGCTCAAACTGGCGGCAGAGGCGCTGACCGAGCACGCCGCGAAGCTGCCGCGGTTCGAGCTGATCAAGCCCGAGAGCGTCATCGGACGCAACACCATCACCAACCTGCAGGCGGGCATCGTATACGGCTACGTGGGGCAGGTGACCTACCTGGTGCGCAAGTTCCGGGAGGAGCTGAAGGCGCCAAGCGCCAAGGTGATCGCCACCGGTGGGCTGGCGCTGCTCGTCTCGGGCGAAACGGACTCAATCGATGTACTGGATGGCATCCTCACGCTGAAGGGTCTCAGGCTTCTCTACGAGCGAAACGTCGGCTAAGAGAAAGCCCACCATGCCCGCGTAGCTTTGCAGCCCCGCCTTCTGGCCGCCGAGGCGCAAAAACGCCTCCGCCGCGCGGTCCGAGAGGGCCGCAATGCCCGTAGCCGCGCCGCCCACGTCGTCAATCCGGGTGAAATCGTCTCGCACGCCGGCCGAAAACCCCCGGCGGATGTCAAACCATTTGTCCATGTCCACGGCGCGCAGCGCGTCCATCGAATAGCTTAGCGCGTAGATCGTGCCCGCGTACTGAAAGCGCGCGTCGCCCGTCATGCAGGCGCGGTAGGCGACGAAATTGGCCTCGTCCTCCCGGGCGATGCCGGCGGCGTGGGCCAGTTCGTGGGACGCGAGGAAGGGCAGCGTGAAGGCGGGTTCCTCAGGGCTTACGATCGCCTCGCCCGTCCAGGGCAGGTACGCCCCCGCGATCCGGAGCGACCGGAGGATCTGCGGATAGCGCGAGAATTTTGGCTTTTGAAGCGGCCGACTGGTGACGCCGATGGACGCCACCGCGTCCCGCGCCATGGAAAGGGTTTCCGCGGGTGAGCCATGGATGAGGGCGGCTTCCCCGCGCAGCGCGTTCGCCTGGGCGGAAAGGGTCTGGCACAGCTTCATCAGGCGCCAGGTTTCATAGGGCGCGGATGCCTCGGCGGGCGCGCGCACGAGCGGCGTCCAGAGGATGGCGTACGAAAGGAACGCCAGCGCCAGCGTCAGGGCGGGACCCCGGGGCGCCCTGCGCCGAAGGGCGGACCACAGGGCCAGGAGGATCAGCACCGGCACGCCGGCCAGGATCAGCACTTCGCCCACCGGCCATTCCGCGAAGGCGGCGGCGCGGGAGGCGAGGGCGGCCAGCGGCAGCGAAACGCGAACGGAAAACCAGGCGGAAAAGCCGGGCACGAGCGAAAAAACCAGCGAAAGGGTAAGTGCCAGAGCCGTCGTCCAAAGCGCCCTGCGCACATTCGCCACCTCCCGCTCCATTCTATTCGGCTGCTCCCGGTTCTGATGAAATTATCCCATACGGACACCTACAAAATCAAATGCAATAGATGGAAGCGATGGCGCGAATTTAACACTTTTAGGGTATACTGATGGAAACGCGACGGCTGAAAGGAAGAGGCGGATGCAGATCAAACTGGACGTCAACCACATGATGAACGATTTCCTGGGCGGCGAGGGATTGGACCGCGCCCAGGTGGAGAAAATGGCGCCCGCGCTGAGGAAGGCGCACGCGCAGGTAGAGGCCGGCCGCGGCAAGGGCATGCAGGGCTGGATGGACCTGCCCTACGATCAGGCGGACATCGTGACGCAAATTGAAAAAAAGGCCAGGGCCATCCGCGACACCTTTGACGCCTTCGTGGTGCTGGGCATCGGCGGGTCCGCGCTGGGCCCGGCGGCGGTGCATCAGGCGCTCAGCCACCTGCGCTACAACGAATTGCCGGACGGCAGGCGCCCCGGCCCCAGGCTCTACATCGAGGACAACATCGACCCGGAGCGCATGGCGTCGCTGCTGGACGTGATCGACGTGAAGAGGACCTGCTTCAACGTCATCACCAAGTCCGGCGGCACCGCCGAAACGATGAGCCAGTATCTGATCGTGCTGGACCTTTTGAAAAAGGCCGTGGGGGAGGACTACCGCCGCAACATCCTCATCACCACTTCCAAAACCAAGGGGTTTCTCATCAAGATCGCCCAGCGCGAGGGCTACGATACCTTCTACATTCCCGACGGCGTGGGCGGCCGGTTCTCCGAGCTCTCGCCGGTGGGCCTCGTCGCGGCGGCGGTCACGGGCATTGACATCCGGGGACTCCTCGCGGGCGCGAAGGCCATGGACGAGCGCTGCAAGACCGACGACATCTGGAAAAACCCGGCGCTTCTTGACGCCGGGCTGATGGTGCTGGCGATGGAGGCGGGCAGAAATGTATCCGTCATGCTGCCCTACGCCGATTCTCTGAAGATGATGAGCGACTGGTACGCGCAGCTCTGGGCCGAGAGCCTGGGAAAGAACGTGACGCTGGACGGCAAGCCCTGCGCCGTGGGGCAGACGCCGGTCAAGGCGCTGGGCGTCACCGATCAGCACTCGCAGCTGCAGCTGTACACGGAAGGCCCCTTCGACAAGGTGATCACCTTCCTGAAGGTGGAGCGCTTCCGCACGGAAACGGCCATTCCCCACGGCTGCGACGACATCGAAACCATCGCCTTTCTTGGCGGGAAGACCCACAACCAGCTGATCGAGGCGGAGCGCGCCGGCACCGAGTACGCGCTGTACAAGGCCCGCAGAATGAGCCAGACCATTACGCTTCCCGAAGTGAACGCCGAAACGGTCGGGCAGCTTCTGTACTTTTTTGAGCTGGTCACCGCCTACGCCGGCGCGCTGCTCAATATCGACGCCTTCAACCAGCCGGGCGTGGAGGAATCGAAGCTGGCCGCCTACGCGGTGCTGGGCTTTGAATCCGAAAAGCACGCCGCCAAGCGCGGAGAGATGGCGGCCCGCCCGGCGCCCAAGGCGGAATACCTGCTGTAAGCATCAAAAGGGGCGCGCCGCGAAAGCGCGCCCCTTTGCCGTCCCTTCGGGTCAGGCCGTTCGGCGGTCCAGGCGCAGCACATCCGTCAGCCGGGAGACCCCGGGGATCAGCGCCGCGCCCAGGCAGATCAGCGCGTCCGGCCCCAGGTAGGCGATGTTGTACACCAGCGAGTAGACGAGGACGTTCTGGTCGCCCGCGTATTCGGCGAAGAAGACCACGCCGGAGAGCACCGCCATCAGGTAGCGCCCCAGGCTGCCGAGTACGATCGCCAGCGGAAGCTTCCAATACTTGGGCAGCGGCGCTTTTTCGGCAAAGCCGCCCAGTGCCAGCGCCGCGAAGGCCAGCGGATAGTCCACCAGCATCTGCAGCGGATGGATCACGAAGGGGTCGTAGAGCAGCTGCAAAAAACCGTAGGCGCAGCCCACCAGCGCGCCCCGCGCCGGGCCGAAGGCCAGCGAGAAGGCGATGACGGGCAGCATTGAGAAGAGCGTCACCGAGCCGCCCTGGGGGTTTTTGTACAGCCGGAGCGTCGAGAGCACGAACGAGATGGCCACCGTCATCGCGGCGTAGGCCAGGATCTTCGCGTTCCACTGGGCCTTTCCTGCCCGGAACAGCGCGATGCCCAGCACCGCCAGCGCCAGCACCACCAGCCAGGTGTACCACTGGACGGCGGCCAGTTTTTCGGTCAGCAGGGAAGTCGTAAACCAGCTTCCGGCGGCGTCTTCGGCCTCGGCCGGCGCCGTGACTTCCTCGGGCGCGGCGGTTTCGGCAGGCGCCTCGGCGGTTTCCGCCAGGCAGGGCAGCGCGAAGGCGAGCGCGAAGACAAGGATAAGCAGGGTGACAGACAGGCGTTTCATGCGGTTTCCCCCTCTCCAGGATGGCGACCGCCCGCAAAAGCGGATAAAGAAACCCGCATGCCGTGCATGCGGGAAACGGAACGGCAACCCCGAAGGGGCGGCCATCCGCTTCCCTACGGTGGGATTACCCACGTCAGGTTCCAAGGGACCGGACGGCGAAGGCCGTCCATCTCAGCTCGAAAGCGCCCCCAGCGGTTGCAACGCCATTGTAAGCCGACGCTGCGGGCCTGTCAAGGCGCAATACGCGGGA
This sequence comes from Eubacteriales bacterium, assembly GCA_029974035.1. The sequence continues at coordinate 15,530 of JARKQG010000112.1, forward strand.
CGGGAGAGAATTAACAATGTCGAAAAGCCATTTTTACGCCTACATGGCCAGGATGCGCCTGATCAAGCGCTGGAGCCTCCGACGCTCGACCATCGAGGAAAATGATCAGGAACACTCGTTGCAGGTGGCCATGATCGCCCACGCGCTGGCGGTCATCGGCAGAAAGCGGTTCGCCACCCCTTACGACGAGGCGCTGGTGCTCAAGTACGCCATCTACCACGAGGCGGCGGAGGTCATTACCGGGGACCTGGCCTCTCCGATCAAGTACTTTAACCCCGGCATCAAGACCGCCTTCAAGGAAATTGAGCGCATCGCCTCCGAAAAGCTGCTGGGCTACCTGCCGGAGGACCTGCGGCCGGAATACAAGCCGCTGCTCTTTCCCAACGAGCGTAGCGGCGAGTGGCGGCTGGTCAAGGCGGCGGACAAGATCTGCGCGTACCTGAAGTGCGTGGAAGAACTGAGCATCGGCAACCGCGAATTTGCCAGCGCGGAGGAGGACATCCGCGCCTCGCTGACGCGGCTCAACCTGCCGGAAGTGGACGAATTCATGCGGGAATTCGCCCCCAGCTTTTCGATGCCGCTGGACCAATTGGATTAGCGGCGCGGCCGTCGATTTGCAAAAAATGCGTTAAGTATACCATGCGCATAAATGAAAAGTGGGTGTTTTGGGAGGGTGTCCAAAGGCGACAAATGCCCAGAAACAATTTTGTGAAGATCATCGGTGGTATTTGTCTGCATAAATGAGTATAATTTGTACAGTAGAGCGACGGCGCATGCGCAGGCGTTGCGCGTGTTTCGGCGCTTCAATCATGAGGAGGATTTGTCTATGGCAAACGTATCCTTGAAGCATATCTACAAGGTGTATGCTGGCAACGTGACTGCTGTAAGCGATTTCTGTCTGGACATCGAGGACAAGGAGTTCATCGTGCTGGTTGGACCGTCTGGCTGTGGCAAGTCCACCACCCTTCGCATGGTCGCGGGCCTTGAGGAGATTTCCGAAGGAGAGCTCTACATCGCCGACCGCCTGGTCAACGACGTGGCCCCCAAGGATCGCGACATCGCGATGGTGTTTCAAAACTATGCGCTCTACCCCCATATGACGGTGTATGACAACATGGCCTTCGGCCTCAAGCTGCGCAAAACCCCCAAGGCGGAGATCGAACGCCGCGTCCGCGAAGCCGCGAAGATTCTGGACATTGAGCACCTTCTGGGCCGCAAGCCCAAGGCGCTGTCGGGCGGTCAGCGCCAGCGCGTCGCGCTGGGCCGCGCCATCGTCCGCGAGCCCAAGGTGTTCCTGATGGACGAGCCGCTGTCCAACCTGGACGCCAAGCTGCGCGTGCAGATGAGAACGGAGATCACCAAGCTCCACCAGCGCCTGCAGACCACGTTCATCTACGTCACCCACGACCAGACGGAAGCCATGACCATGGGCTCCCGCATCGTGGTCATGAAGGACGGCTTCATTCAGCAGGTGGACACCCCGCAGAACCTGTACGACTTCCCGACGAACCACTTCGTCGCCGGCTTTATCGGCACCCCGCAGATGAACTTCTTTAACGTCAAGCTGGTCAAGCGGGACGGCGGCGTCTACGCCACCTTCGGCGAAAACGCCATCAAGGTGCCCGAGGGCAAGCTCAAGAAGTTCGTATCGGACAGCTACATCGGCAAGGACGTCATCATGGGCATCCGCCCGGAGAACATCCACGACGAGGAGATCTTCCTGACCAACGCCCCCGAGTCCACCATCGCCGTGGCCGTCGAAATCGTCGAGCTGATGGGTTCCGAAACGTACCTCTACCTCAAGACCTCCGGCAAGGACGACAACATCATCGCCCGCGTCGATCCGCGCTCCACCGCGCGCGGCGGCGACAAGATCAAGGTCGCCTTTGACGCCAATCGGCTGCACTTCTTTGACGCGGAAACCTTCAATACCATCCTCAACCGCTGACGGGCGGCTGCGCGGTGCGCTGAAGGCGTTATTTGTTGATTAATTTTCCGCCGCGGGCGGTAAGACGATATTGTCTTATCTCCCCGCGGCGGATATACTATATATGGTATAGTCGGTCTTCCGGCAAGCCGAACGGGAGGAATATACGATGTATCTGGACCATCGCGTCATCGCGAAGATCTCTAGCCTGCTGGCGAAAATCAGCATGAACGTCATGCTGCTGGACAACAACGGCCAAGTGATTCTGCCGGAGGACAACAACCGTGAATTCACGCTGCCGGAGATGCTGCGCCAGAACCCCACCGCGCCGCTGGTCTATGGCGGCTTTACGCTGATCGGCACCGAGGGGGCACACCCACTGTTTCTGTGCCTTCCCGGAGATTCGCAGGACGTGTCCAACTGTGCCATCCTGTGCGCCGAGATGATCAACATGCTCACCAAGGTGGACCTGCCCCACGCGGACCGGGAGCAGTCGCTCCGGTGCATCCTGCGGGAGGAGGTCGAGGGCGCGGAGCTGGAATCCCTGGCGATGGAGCACGCCATCCCGCTGGAGAAGAACCGCTGCGTGGTGCTTTTGCACCTGTCCAACGTGGACACCGAAACCACGCTCAACATCCTGGAAAACGTCGCGCCCGAAGCCGGGGGAGATTCCATCGTGGAGATCGACCGTCACACGGTGGTATTGATCAAGCAGATCGATGAGCAGGAGGACTTTGAGGAGCTGGAACAGCTGGGCATGGCCATCGAGTCCACCTTCATCAGCGAGACCAGCTATCCGGTGCACATTGGCATCGGCGAACCCAAGAAGTCCCTCGCACTGCTGTCCGAGTCCTTCCGGGAGGCGCGCAAGGCAATTGACGTGGGCCGCGTGTATCGGCCGGACAACCACGTGTTCGTCTACCGCAAGCTGCTGCTGGAGCGCTTCCTGGCCGACATCTCTCCTGAGATGAGCCAGAAGTACAATATGCTCATGTTCAACCGCAAGACGGCGCGGCTTTTCAACGAGGAGATGCTCCACACCATCGAGAAGTTCTTCGAGAACAGCCTGAACCTGTCGGAAACCGCGCGGCAGATCTACATCCACCGCAATACGCTGGTCTACCGGCTGGACAAGGTGCAGCGGATCATCGGGTTGGACCTGCGCTCTTTTGACGACGCGGTGACCTTCAAGATGATGCTGCTGCTCGGAAAGACCGGGGAGCACAAGAACCGGATCTGACGGGCGCCTTTGCCCGGCGGGTTTTTCGCAAGCCCCGAACATGGCGCGCGGCAGCGCGCCCTTTGTCGTGGGGCTCAAATTTGACGCCGCCTGTGCGTTTGGCCGGAGCGCGCGCATAAGATGTTTCGATCCTGACTGCTGGAGGCTTTCATGGGCAAGCGGGCGATCGTATGGCTTTCCGTTTTATGGATTGTGGTCGTGGTGGCCGGCGTTTCGTCGGCCATTACGCTGCGCGTTTCCGGCGGCGTGCTGCCTTCCTCCGATCCGTCGGACGGCAGCGTGGTGGTGTCCGAACAGGAATTTGAGATGATTGAGCGCTACCGGCGGCTGGATGAGGTGCGTGGGATCCTCGAGAGCGATTACTACAAGGCGCTGGACGAGGGTGATTTGGTGCTGGGCGCGGTGCGTGGCATGCTGGAGAGCGTGGACGATCCCTACACGTTCTACTACACGCCCGAGGAAATGCAGCAGATGGCCGAGCGCAGCCAGGGCGTCTACGAGGGCGTGGGGCTTCTGCTCTCCGCCGATAAGGACGGCATGCTGGTGGTGCTGCGCATCTTTGACGATTCCCCGGCCGTCGAAGCCGGCGTCAAGCCCGGCGACATCCTGCTGGCCGTCAACGGTGAACCCGTCAGCGCCGCCGACGCCCGGGCGATGGACGAAGCCATCCAGATGATCCGCGACTTCAGCGGCGACAGGATGGAGCTCACGCTTCGAAGGGGCAAAAAGGTTCAGATCATCGCGCTGAAACCCCGCACCATTACCATGCAGCGGGTGACCCATCAGGTGCTGCCCGGCAACATCGGCTATATTATGATTTACGAATTCATCGGCGACGACGCCACCGGCTTCATCTCCGCGATGAACGATTTGAAGGCGAAGGACGTCAAGGGGCTGATCATCGACCTTCGGTCCAACCCCGGCGGGTTGCTGACCGACGTGGTGAAGATTGCGGATCAGCTGCTGCCCAAGGGGCTGGTGGTCTACACCCAGGACCGCAGCGGCGCGCGGGAGGAGTATTATTCCGAGGAGAGCTTCTGGGATGTGCCGATGGCGGTGCTGGTCAACGGCATGTCGGCCAGCGCGTCGGAGATTCTGGCGGGCGCGCTGCAGGACTATGGCGTAGCGAAGATCGTGGGTGTCAAGACCTACGGCAAGGGCATCGTGCAGACCATGCTGCCCTTCCGAACGGACGGAGCGGGCATGCAGCTGACCACCGCCACTTACTACACCCCCAAGGGCCGTTCGATCCACGGCGTGGGCATCGAACCGGATGTGGTGGTGGAGGCCACCGTCCCGGTGGGCGGCGCTCCGGACCTTGACGAGGATGCGCAGCTCAAGGCGGCCTACGACCTGTTGAAAAAATAGGGCCTGAAAAAGCGGCGGAGCAAACGCTTCGCCGCTTTTTGTTACGCCTCGAGCGCGGAGTAGAGGGGCCTGAGTTTTTCGTCAATCCATTCGCAGAGGCGCTTCACCCGGAGCCAGCGGAATACCGCGATGCGGACGGAGTCGATCAGAAGGCAGAGCGCGCAGATGGCCAGCGAGGCGCCGATGGCGCCCAGGGCCATCAGGGAGGGGTTCAGGCGGGCCAGCGGCGCGAACCGGCCCAGCAAAAAGTGCTCCTTGACGAGGGGATGAAGGTGGATCAGGTAGATGCCGAAGGCGGCCGGAGAAAGCGCCCGGACGGCGCGAACCAGGCGGCCGCACGGCCTGGCCCTGGAGGCGAGCACCAGCGTGCCGAGGGCCATCAAAAGAACGGGCGGCGAAACGGAGTTGTGGAACACGGTGTTCGAAAGCGTGACGACGGGGAGATAGGTGGCCAGAAAACCCGCTGCGATCAGCGCATAAATCGCCTTGTTTCCGATCTTCAGGGTCGATCCGTAGACGCCCACGTACCAGCCCAGGACGTACAGCACCGTCAGCCACAAGAGGCTGAAGCCGCGATTGGTCAAATAGGGTTCGTGCCAGATGGGGGCGGACAGCGAAAACAGCGCGAGGCAGATGCCGCACAGCAGCGTGAGCCCCTTCCGGGACAGGCGCCTCAGCAAAATGTTGAGAAACGGCATGAACAGAAACAGGCCGAAATACGCCGTCGCGTACCAGTACTGCTTCGACAGGATCGGCGTGGCGCTCTTGATGAGGTCAACCGCGCTGACGGGCGTGCCCCAGGCGTGAAAAACCAGGTCGATGCCGAAGGAATAACAAAAGACCTGAAGCCACACTCTGACGATCCGGGACGGCCTGTACCGGGCTCGGGACATGACGTACCCGCTGATCAGGCCGAAACAGTCCATGGAAAACAGCGCGCCGGCGTTCAGAAACCAGGCGATTTCAAAGGCGGGACCCGGTGCGTGCATCGATGCCTCGAGAACGCCGCCCCGCTTCAGCACATGTACGAGCGTGATGAGAAACATCAGCACGATTCGCAATAGGTCAATGCCGTAGTTCCGGTTGTCGGACCGCGCGTCCGCCAAATTCATGCCGCGATCATCCTCCCTTTTGCATGGGTATTAAGCCGCATTCACCGCGTGAATGCCGGGGGCAAAATGTAGTTCCTGAAATGATGCGCCCGCGGGCGCGTCAGGAGAGGATCGGCTTTCTCGGTCTGCCGCAGGAGAGACGCCCTTCCGGGCACGCGCCGTCAATGCGGCAGCTGGGGCCGTACAGCGAAAACAGCTCCGGGAAGGCATCCGTCAGGATGGCGAGCATCTGGTCGGTCAGGCGGCGAATTTCCCATTGGGCGCGCTCGCAGGAGCGCAGCTTGACAAAATGCAAGAGCTCCCGGGCGTTGACCGTCATCATAAAGTCCGTCGTCAGGCCGGAAAGGGCGTAGTAGGAGAGATCCTCCGCCGAAAGCCCGGCTTCGGCCATCGCCCGGGCCTGCGCCGCGTTGTCCTCCAGCGCGGCGCGGTAGAGGGAAAGTGCCTCCGGGTTTTCGCGGATGGAATCCGGCAGCACGTAGGCGTCGCCGTTCAACGCCGACAGCGAAGGCTTGAAGATGGGGGAGAGCATGCGATGGCGCGCAAAATGGGTCACGCAGGCCAGCGACGCGCCAAAGATCTCAAAGGTGTAGGAAAGGGCTTCCAGCTCGCGGGGGCGGGCGTCGGTCAGGAGCGGTGCGTAGTCGCCCGGTGAAAAGCGGCCGGAAAAGGCCATCGCCCGGTCGAGCAGCGCCCGCGCGTCTTGCGGGGCGGACAGAAGCGCCGCGGCGGGCCGGGCGGGCCGGGGTTCACCCACGGCGGAGGAAAGCTTCTGCGGCGCCGTGCGCGCGTACCGGGGCCGTTCGGAATCGAGTACGCCAGGATAGCGCGCCTCGATTTGCGCCTCCAATTGCGCGCCCAGGTCCCGAAGCTCCGCAAACGCCGCGCCGCGGCCAGAGGAAAGCGACAGCGCCATGGCGCATAACTGGCGAAGATTGCAGCTGACAAAAAAATTGGACCGGAACGCGTAGGGCAGCACAAAGCGCGCGTCCTCCCTGGGAACGAGGGTCTCCAGTCGCTCGTAGTCCGCGAAGAGCCGGGTCATATGCGCGGCGTACCCGGCGTCGCCCTCGAGGGCGGCGGGCGTATAAAAGCCGGCATTTTTGAAGTCCACATACCGCCTGGACTTCACGATGAAGGACGCCAGGCGAAACTCGATCATGAACTGTTCCGCCAGCACCGACACGTTCTCAAAGGCCACGGAGTAGCTCTGGTGTTCGATCAGCGACTTGTGGCCGGAGGCCAGTACCTTTTTGACCAGCGCCAGGTTGCGCCCATCGCCCTCGGCGCGCTCAAAGATTTCCATCGATGTTCCCTGCGTGGTGGAAAGCCGTGCCGCCGCCGCGCACATTTGGAGACCTCGGTCTGTTTCCGCGACAATGATGACCCTGGACATGCCCGCCAAGCGATCACTCCCCTTAGCGGCTATTGTAGCAGATCGAACGGCGGTGCGCAACGCCTTCCGGCAAAAGGCCCGGTTTTGGCCAAAAATGGAATGCAATGTGTCAAATGTTGTCCAAATTATGTTCCGAACGCTCTGTAAAATCGCTCTGGATGCCACCGGTTGTATTGACAGTTCCATGCAACCACAATATAATGTATTTGCACTCAAGCGGCGATGCGCCGCTTTATTTATCGCTCGGAGGCGGACGACATGATCGATACCATCAAAAAGCGGGACGGCCGCGAAGTTCCCTTTACGCCGCTCAAGATCACGGAAGCGATCATGAAGGCATTCCAGGCAAGCGGAAGCGCCAAGACGGAGAAGACGGCGCAGGAATTGACGATGCAGGTCGTCGCCGAGCTGGAGTCCAGCGAGAACATCGGCGTACCCACCGTGGAAGAGGTTCAGGACATGGTGGAGCGCGTGCTCATCGAAAACGGCTTTGTCCGCACCGCAAAGAGCTACATTCTCTACCGGGCGGAGCGCTCCCGCGTGCGCGAAATGAATACGCGCCTGATGCGCATCTATGACGACATCACCTTCAAGCCCGCGCGGGATTCCGATATCAAGCGCGAGAACGCCAACATCAACGGCGACACCGCCATGGGCGCGATGCTCAAATACGGCACCGAGGGTGCAAAACAGTTCAACAGCCTCTTTGTGCTGCGCCCGGCCCATGCCGCCGCCCACGCCGAGGGCGATATTCATATCCACGACATGGATTTTCTGACGCTGACCACCACCTGCTGCCAGATCGACCTGATCAAGCTGTTTACCGGCGGCTTTTCCACCGGGCACGGCGTGCTGCGCGAGCCCAATGACATCTATTCCTACTCCGCGCTGGCCTGCATCGCCATCCAGGCCAACCAAAACGACCAGCACGGCGGCCAGTCGGTGGTGAACTTTGACTATTCGATGGCCGAAGGCGTCAAAAAGACGTTCCGCAAGCGCTACCGCGACAATATGGTCCGCGCGCTGGAACTGACCACGCCCGTCGAAAACGCGCAGGCATTTGTTCGCGGGTATTATGACGAATTGAAGACCCGGGGCGTCGCGCCCACGCTGGTGGAAAACGAGGCGTACAAGTCGGCAGAGCGCGACATTCTGGCCGCGCAGGGCCTCTCCGACGAGGAAATTGCCCGCGTGCAGGCGTTTTCGCAGCAGAAGGCCGCGGAGGAGACCGATCGCGCCACCTTCCAGGCCATGGAGGCGCTGATCCACAACCTGAACACCATGAATTCCCGCGCCGGCGCGCAGGTTCCCTTTTCCTCCATCAACTACGGCATGGACACCTCGCCGGAAGGCCGCCTGGTGATGCGCAATCTCCTGCTTTCCACGGAACAGGGCCTCGGCGGCGGCGAAACGCCGATCTTCCCGATCCAGATCTTCCGGGTCAAGGAGGGCATCAATTACAACCCCGGTGACCCCAACTACGATCTTTTCAAGCTGGCCTGCCGCGTGTCGGCCAAGCGGCTGTTCCCCAATTTCTCGTTTCAGGATGCGCCCTACAACCTCAAGTACTATGTGCCCGGCCGCCCGGAGACGGAGATCTCCTACATGGGCTGCCGCACCCGCGTGATCGGCAACGTCCACGACGGGGAAAAGGAGATTTCCAATGGCCGCGGCAACCTGAGCTTCACCTCTGTCAACCTGCCGCGCCTGGCGATCAAGGCCAACCGCAACGTGGAGCAGTTCTTTTCCGAGCTGGATCGGACGATTGACCTGGTGTTTGATCAGCTCTTTGAGCGCTTCGAGATTCAGGCTGCCAAGAAGGTGCGCAATTTTCCGTTTTTGATGGGCCAGGGCGTGTGGCTGGACAGTGAAAAGCTGGGCTGGGAGGACGAGGTCCGCGAGGTGCTCAAGCACGGCACGCTGTCCATGGGCTTTATCGGCCTTGCGGAAACGCTCAAGGCGCTCACCGGCCAGCATCACGGCGAAAGCCAGCAGGCACAGAACCTGGGCCTTGAGATTGTGGGCCACATGCGCGCCCGCTGCGACGAGAAGAGCGCCGAGACCGGCATGAACGTGACGCTTCTGGCCACCCCCGCGGAGGGCCTGTCCGGCCGGTTTGTGCGCCTTGACCGCGAGCGCTACGGCGTAATCCCCGGCGTCACCGACCGGGATTATTACACCAACAGCTTCCACGTGCCGGTGTATTTCCCCATCGGCGCGGTGGAGAAGATCCGCACCGAGGCGCCCTACCACGCGCTGACCAACGCCGGCCACATCTCCTATGTGGAGCTGGACGGAGATACCGCCCAGAACCTGGAGGCGTTTGAGAAGATCGTGCGGCTGATGAAGGAGAGCGGCGTCGGCTACGGCTCCATCAATCACCCTGTCGACCGGGACCCGATCTGCGGCTACAACGGCGTCATCGGCGATACCTGCCCGCTGTGCGGCCGCTCCGAGGATGAGCACCAGTTTGAGCGCATCCGCCGGATTACCGGGTATCTGGTGGGCACGCTGGACCGCTTCAACAACGCCAAGCGCAGCGAGGAGGCCGACCGGCTCAAGCATTCCTGCAGTTGCGGCGAATAGACCGCTCGAAATCATCCGCACACAAACAGGCCGGTTTTCCCGCGGGCGCCCCGGCGTCCCGGGGGATCGGCCTGATGAAATGGGAGCGTTTCGTATGACCATCCGGATCGCCGGCACCATGCCGGAGTCCATTGTGGACGGGCCCGGCTTTCGCTTCACCGTGTTTACCCAGGGCTGCTTCCACGGCTGCCCGGGCTGCCACAACCCGGAAACCCACGACCCGGCGGGTGGCCGCGAGGTGGCGGCGGCGGAACTTGTCGAGGCGATGCGCGCGAATCCGCTCCTCGATGGGCTGACGCTGTCCGGCGGCGAGCCGTTTTTGCAGGCGGAACCCTGCCGCTTTCTCGCCGAGGCCGCCCACGGCATGGGGCTTACCGTCTGGGCGTACAGCGGCTACACCTATGAGCAGATTCTGGCCGACCCGGAGAAGATGCCCTTGCTCGCCGCCTGCGACGTGCTGGTGGACGGGCCGTTTATCCTGTCCCAGCGGACGCTGGAGAAGCGCTTTCGCGGGTCGAAAAACCAGCGCCTGATCGATGTGAAGCGGTCGCTTGAGCGCGGCGAGGTCGTGCTCGAGGAGCCCTGAAGGGAGAGAATCCATGAACCTCGCGCAATACCTGAGCGCGCTCAGGCAAAACGAGGCCTTTATGCGAAACGTCGCCTGCTGGCGCGAGATCCCCGCGCGGGATGCCGTTTACGCGCCTTTTCCCGAGCAGGTGGACGGGGCGCTGCGCCGCGCGCTGGAGGCGCGGGGCATCCACAGGCTCTACAGCCATCAGCGGGCGGCCTTTGACGCGCTGGCGGAGGGCCGCAGCATTGTGGTGGTCACGCCCACCGCGTCCGGAAAGACGCTGAGCTACAACCTGCCCGTCCTTAACGCCATCCGACGCGATCCCTCCGCCCGGGCGCTGTATCTGTTCCCGACAAAGGCCCTCTCCAGCGATCAGGTTTCGGAGCTTTACGAAGTCATCGAAGCCATGGGCGCGGAGATCAAGGCATTCACCTACGATGGCGACACTGCCGCCAGCGCCCGCACGGCCATCCGCCAGGCGGGCCATATCGTGGTCACCAATCCGGACATGCTGCACGCAGGCATTTTGCCCCACCACACCAAGTGGGTGAAGCTCTTTGAAAACCTGCGCTACGTGGTGATCGACGAAATCCACGCCTACCGGGGCGTGTTCGGCTCGAACCTCGCCAATGTGATCCGGCGGCTCAAGCGCATCTGCGCCTTCTACGGCGCACACCCGCAGTTCATCTGCTGCTCCGCAACCATCGCCAACCCTGCGGAGCTGAGCCGCGCCATGACCGGGGAGGACGTATTCGCCATCGAGCAAAACGGCGCGCCCGCCGCCCGGAAGCACGTGATCTTCTACAATCCGCCGGTGGTGAACCGGCAGTTGGGCATCCGCGCGGGCTCCCTGCCCGAAGCGCGGAAAATTGCCGTGGACCTGATCAAAAACGACATCCAGACCATCGTATTTGCCCGGAGCCGCCTCGCCGTCGAGGTGATGGTGAAGTCCCTCAAGGACGTAGTGCGGGAGCCGCTGGGGGAGGCCGGCCGCGTGCGCGGCTACCGGGGCGGCTATCTGCCCTCGCTCCGGCGGCAGATCGAAAAGGCACTCCGCGCGGGCGAGGTGACGGCGGTGGTTTCCACCAACGCGCTGGAACTGGGCATCGACATCGGCCAGTTGGACGTGTGCCTGCTGTGCGGCTACCCCGGCACCATTGCCAGCACCTGGCAGCAGGCCGGTCGCGCTGGGCGGCGCCAGGGCGAATCGCTGACAATCCTGGTGGCCGGCTCGAGCCCCCTCGATCAGTACATCGTCGGCCATCCGGATTTCTTCTTCGGCCAGTCGCCGGAGCGGGCGCTGATCAATCCGGACAACCTCTACATCCTCATCAATCACCTGAAGTGCGCCGCCTATGAGCTGCCCTTCGGGGAGGGCGAGCGCTTCGGCGGCCTTCCCTCCACCGGCGAGATGCTGGAGTACCTGGCCGAGGAGCGCATCCTGCAAAAGACCGGCGGCCGCTATTACTGGATGGCCGAGGAATTTCCGCAGGCGGGCATCAGCCTCCGGTCCGCGTCGGATCAGAACTTCGTGATCATCGACATCACCCAGCCCACAAGCCACCGGGTGATTGGCGAGATGGACCGCTTCACCGTGCCGATGCTTTTGCACCAGTACGCCATCTACCTGCACGAGGGGCGGCAGTTTCAGGTGGAGCGGCTGGACTTTGACAACAAAAAGGCCTATGTGCGCGCGGTGGACGTGGACTACTACACCGATGCCAACCTGACCGTCAGCGTCAAGGTGCTGGACGATTTTGACGCTCATCCGATGGGCGAAATGGAGCGGCACCGGGGCGAGGTGCTGGTCAGCACCATCGTGACGCTCTTCAAAAAGATGAAGCTGGACACTCAGGAGAATCTGGGCTGGGGCCCGGTGACGCTGCCGGAGCTTGAGATGCAGACCACCGCCTGCTGGTGGGTGATGCCTGAGGCGCTGGAGGACGATCACGGGCGCGAAATGGTGCAGACCGCCATGGTGGGGTTGGCGCACCTGATGCGGGGCATCGCACCGGCGTACCTGATGTGCGCGCCGGGGGACATCCACGTCAGCTACCACACGCGGGATTCCTTTACCAAGCGTCCCACGCTGTTTCTGAACGACAGCACGCCGGGCGGACTGGGGCTGTCCGACAGGGTATACGAAATGGACGCGGAGCTGTTCCGGCGGGCGCTGGAAGCCCTTGACGCCTGCCCCTGCGAGGACGGCTGCCCCGCCTGCATCGGTGCGGCGGCCCAGGGAGCGAAGTCCGCGCTCCGTTCCATCCTGGTCAGGCTATGCGGAGGGGTCGCATGAAGCTGACCGGGGCCGAGGCGCGACGCTACCTCAGCCATCTGCACTTCGAGCGGCCCATCGAAGCCGGAACGCCGGCGGGCAGGGTGTATGAGCAGATTTCGCGGCGCGGCTGCGTGCAGTACGACCCGTTGGACGTGGTGGGCCGCAACGCCGATCTCGTGCTGCAAAGCCGCATCCCCGGCTACCGGCCCGAGCATCTGCTTCAGGCGCTCTACGGGGAACGGACGCTCATGGAGGGGTTTGACAAGAACCTTTGCATCTACCCCGCGGCGGACTACCCGTACTTTGCCCGCGCGCGGCGGGCGGGGGCCGGCTGGTTCTTTCCGGAAAGCGAGGCCGTCCGAAGCTGCGCCGGGGATGTGCTGCGGGCGGTCGAGGCCCGCGGCGCGCTGTGTTCCGACGATCTGCCACTCCACGACAAGGTTTCATGGCCCTGGGGCCCGACCAAGCTGAGCCGGGCGGCGCTGGAGAGCCTTTGGCTGCGGGGCGATCTGATCCTGCACCACCGGAGTGGCGCGCGGCGCTACTACGATCTGACCGCCCGCCACCTGCCGGGCGACTTGATCGCCGCCGCCGACCCCAATCCGGAGGAGGAGGACTACCGTGCCTGGCAGATGCTGCGGCGCATCGGCAGCGTAGGGATGCTGCCGGACGGACCCAGCGACGCGCTGCTGGGCCTTGACCTCAAGGCGGCGGCGCGCCGGGCGGCGGTCGCGCGGCTCATTTCGGAGGGAAGGCTGATCCAAGCGCAGGTGGAGGGCCTCAATAAGCCGGTCTATCTGCGCGCGGAGGACCTGCCCGCGCTTTACGGCGCGCTCGCCTCGGAACCGGACGGCCGCATGCGCGCAATCGCGCCGCTGGACAACATGATCTGGGACCGGCGGCTGATCGAGTCGCTCTTTGGCTTTTCGTACCGGTGGGAGGTCTACGTGCCCGCCGCCGAGCGCCGATACGGCTACTATGTGCTGCCGGTCCACTACCGGGATGAATTTGTCGCCCGGTTTGAGCCGAGGCACTTTCGCGGGGGCAAGCTCACCATTGCGCGCTGGTGGTGGGAGAAGCGGCCCGCCCCCGGCATGAAGGCGGCCCGACGGGCGTGCCTCCGGGACTTCGCCCGCTATCTCGGCGCGGACGGCTTTGAAATACTGGAGGAATTCTAGTCTACCGGAGAAGCGCCGCGCATACCCATTGCCAGGCCCCTCGAGGGAGGTAAGGGATGCGCGTTTTTTTCATTTGGCTGATTTTTCTGGTTATCCTGGCGCAGGGTTCGGCGCTCGCCTCGGCCGACGGCGCGGCGCCCGATGTCGCCGCCCGCGCCAGCGTGTTGATGGACCGCGCCAGCGGGCGCGTTCTGTACGCGCAGAACGCGGACGAGCTGGCGCCCATCGCGTCCACCACCAAGATCATGACCGCCCTTCTGGCGCTCGAACGCTCACGGCCCGATGAGATCGTGACCGCCGGCAAAAATGCCGCCGGCGTCACCGGTACGTCAATCTACCTGTCGGAAGGCGAACAGTTGACCATGGAGCAGATGCTGCTGGGGCTGATGCTGCGCTCCGGAAACGACGCGGCAGTGGCCATCGCGGAGCACGTGGCGGGCAGCGTGGACGCCTTTGCGGCCCTGATGAACGCTCGGGCAAGGGCGCTTGGCGCCGAGGCCCATTTTACCAACCCCAATGGCCTCGACCAGGGGGAAAACGGCGCGTCGGCTCTGGGGCTGGCGAAGATCGCCTGTCAGGCGCTGGAGAATCCGTCTTTCAGGGCGCTGGTCGCCACTTCTTCGGCAACCATCCCATGGCGCGGGAACGCCTATCCCCGCAGTCTGACCAACAAAAACCGGCTGCTCAAAACCTACGAGGGCGCGACGGGGGTCAAGACCGGCTTTACCAGCCGCGCGGGCCGCTGTCTGGTGTTCTCCGCGCAGCGGGGCGGGATGGAACTGGTGGGCGTGGTGCTGAATTGTGGCGCGTGGTTTGACGCGGCGGCATTTCTGCTGGACTGGGGTTTTGAGCATTTCCACCCGGTGCGGCTGCTGGCAGCCGGGGAGATTGCCGCGGAAATCTCCGTAGACGGCGGCGTGCAGGACTACGTCTGCGCCGCGATCCGCGGAGATTTTTCCGTGCCGATCGCGGACAACGAGCGGTGCGAGCTGAAGCTGGACCTCCCCGAGCGCCTGGAGGCGCCGGTGGCCGCGGGGCAGGCGCTGGGCTTTGCCCGCGCGGTGGCGGACGGCCGGACGATCGCCTCCGCGCCGCTCTATGCGGCGGAGGCGGTGGAAAAGCGGAACTACGCGTCGATCCTGGAGCGGCTGATGCGCTTTTGGCGGCTGTGGCCCTAGTGTTCGTTCACTACAGAATCTGCGCTTTCGTCGGTTCTTTTCGCCCCCGGCGGTGTCGCTCTCCGCTTGAAATACCTCCAGTATTCCTGCGCTTCGGCTCCTTGCCGGGAACAAAAATCCCCCGACGGATTCATCATCTTCTGTAATGGATGAACCACTAGCAGGATCAGAGGCCCTCTTTTGCGATGGAACGGACGGCGGCCAGCAAGGCGTCGATCTCCTCATGGGTGTTGGCGTGGCCCACGCTGGCCCGCACCGCGCCGCGCTTTAGGGTGCCCAGCGCCGCGTGCGCGCCCGGCGCGCAGTGCAGCCCACCCCGCACCGCAAAGCCCCTCTGATCCAGCGCGTCGGCCACCGCGCCGGAGGGATAATCCGCCAGGTTAAAGCTGACGAGCCCCGCCCGCGCCTCCGCATTCTTGGGTCCGTACACGGTTGCGCCGGGCTGGGCGGCCAGTCCGCGCAGCAGATGGTCCGTCAGGTCGCGCTCATGGCGCGCAATCGTATTGAGATGCTCCAGCACGTAGCCCGCGCCGGCGTTCAGCCCCGCGATGCCCGGAAGGTTGAGGGTGCCGCTCTCGTATCGCTCCGGGCCGTCCGCGTTCTGCCGCATGCTTTCGGAGGATGCGCCGGTCCCTCCCTCCCGGAGGGTGTTCAGTGCGAGCCCCGGGCGGAGGTACAGGCCGCCGGTGCCCTGGGGCCCTAAAAGCCCCTTGTGCCCGGGAAAGGCATACAGGTGGCAGCCCATTTTGCCCACGTCCGCCGGCATGGAGCCCAGCGCCTGCGCACCGTCCACCAAAAATAGAAGTCCGTTTTTTGCGCAGCACGCACCCACCTCCGAAACCGGCTGGAGCGCGCCGGTCACGTTGGATGCCTGGGTCAGCGCCACCATGCGCGTCTTTTTCGTCAGCGCGCCCGTTACCGCGGCCGGGTCCAGGATGCCTTCCGCGCTGACCGGGAGCAGCGTCACCGAGATCTGAGCGCGGTCGGCAAGTGCCATCAGCACCCGAAGCACGCTGTTGTGCTCCGCCGTCGTGGAGATCACGTGGTCGCCTCGGCGCAGCGCGCCCTTGATGGCCAGATTCAGCGCGTCCGTGCAGTTGAAGCAGTGGATGATCGAGAGGGGATCGCCGGCGCCGATCATTTCCGCCAGGCGTTCCCGTGCCTCCAGCACGATCCGGGCCGCGGCCAGCGCCCGGGCGTGGCCGGAGCGGCCCGGATTGGCGTTGGACGCCGTCAGTGCGTCCGCGACGGCGTCCAGTACGGCGGGCGGTTTCGGATGACTGGTCGCCGCGTTGTCCAGATAGATCATCATGCACACCCCCCTGAGCCTCGTCGTACAATATACGGATGAAAACGCGCGGCTATGTCGCGCGGGCAAAGGAGCGATGTCGGCATGGAAGAAGTCGTCGGCGTGGCCGCATTCCGTTCAAGACAGCAGGTGATGCGCTTTGAGGGCGTGTTGCGGAGGGCGGGGATCAACGTCCGCGTCATATCGACGCCCCGGGACGTGGCCATCGGCTGCGGTCTTTCGGTGGAGTTTCCAATCCGCGACGCGCAGGCCGTGCAGTCGATCCTGGGGCGCGCCCATGTGCCCAACCTGATCGGTCTGTACCAGATTGACCGCCGGGGCGGCGGACGGCCGAGACTCACGGCGCTCTCGCACGCCGGAATGTAAAATCCTGCGGTTTGATTGTGCGCGCGCCCGGTTATATCGTATAATAAACTGTACGAAAGCGGGGCGGTCATGACGAAGCCGGAGGTAATGCGCGTAATGGACGCGCTGACGGCGCTCTACCCGCAGGCGCGGGCGGAACTTCATTTTTCCAATCCCTTTGAAACGCTGATCGCCACCATCCTGTCGGCGCAGTGCACCGACAAGCGGGTGAACCAGGTGACGGAGGGGCTCTTTGAGCGCTATCCGGACGCATATGCGCTGTCAAGGCTCACCCAGGAGGAGCTTGAACCCCAGATCAAGGAATGCGGGCTGTACCACGCGAAGGCCAAAAACATCCTGGCTACCTGCCGGGCGTTGGTGGCGCAGTACGACGGCCGCGTGCCCGAAACGCGGGAAGCGCTGATGCGCCTGCCGGGCGTCGGCCAGAAGACGGCGGGCGTGGTGCTGATGGCAGCCTTCGGCGGGGACGAGATCCCCGTGGATACCCACGTGTTCCGCGTGGCCAACCGCATCGGCCTGGCCCACGCGGATACGCCGGAAAAGACCGAAGTCCAGCTCACCGAGGCGATCCCGGCGGGGATGCGCGGTCACGCGCACCATCTTCTGATCTGGCATGGGCGGCGGTGCTGCGCCGCCCGGAAGCCCGCGTGCGAGCGCTGCCCGCTGCGGGAAGAATTGTGTGAATACGCCCGAAGCGGGCAATAATGACCCGAAAGACGATTGAGGAGATAGCATGGCGCTTTTTGTGGATGCGGTATCCATTGAGTGCAGGGCGGGAGATGGCGGCAACGGCTGCGTGTCCTTTCACCGGGAAAAGTTTGTGCAGCAGGGCGGCCCCGACGGCGGAGACGGCGGGCGGGGCGGCGACGTGGTATT
The DNA here is from genome assembly GCA_029974035.1 of Eubacteriales bacterium. Next base: position 32,915 of record JARKQG010000112.1, read on the forward strand.
TGTCGCCACGGAGCGCATGAATACGCTGATGGACTTTCGGTTCCGGCACTTTTTCCAGGCGGAGAACGGGGGAGACGGTTCCGCCGCCCGGTGCAAGGGCAAGGCGGGCGCGTCCGTCGAGATTGCCGTGCCCTGCGGCACGGTGGTGCGCGATAAAGAGACCGGCCGCGTGGTGGCTGATCTTTTTCAGGACGGCGAGCGGAGGGTGGTCCTCCGGGGCGGCAACGGCGGGTTTGGCAACGCCAGGTTTGCCACGCCTACGCGCCAGGCGCCCAATTTTGCCAAGCCCGGCGAAAAGGCGCGCCCGCGGGAATTCCTCTTGGAGCTCAAGTCCATCGCGGATGTGGGCCTTATCGGCTTTCCCAACGTGGGCAAATCCACCATGCTGTCGGTGGTTACCGCCGCCAGGCCCAAGATCGCCAACTACCATTTCACCACGCTGCAGCCCAACCTGGGCATCGTCCGGCAGGACGAGTATTCCTTCGTGCTGGCGGACATCCCGGGGCTGGTGGAGGGCGCGTCCCAGGGCGTCGGCCTCGGCCACGACTTTTTGCGCCACGTGGAGCGGACGCGCATGCTGATCCACGTGCTCGACATCTCCGGCAGCGAAGGCCGTGACCCCCTCGAGGATTACGACGCGATCATGCTGGAGCTTGAGCAGTACGGCGATCTGGCAAAGCGGCCCATGCTGGTGGCCGCCAATAAGATTGACCTGCCCGGCAGCGAGGAAAACCTCCGCCGGCTCCGGGACCAGCTCGGGGACGCCGTCCCGGTCTTCCCGGTTTCCGCCGCCACGCGAAAGGGCTTTGACGCGTTGATGCGCGCGACGGTGGCGCTTTTGCGCACGCTGCCGGCGCCGGAGCCCTTCGTCGAGGAGGCGCTCTTTGAGGAGCCGGCGCAGGAGCCCTTCACCATCCGCAACGAAAACGGGGTGTACGTGCTGTCCGGGCCTTCGGTGGAGCGGTTGGTGGCCTCTGTCAACTTTGGCGACGACCAGTCGCTGAGCTGGTTCCACCGCACGCTGCGCCGCTGGGGGGTCATCGACGCGCTTCGCGCCGCGGGCGCCGGCGAGGGCGACACGGTATCCATTGACGACATGCAATTCGACTTTGTCGAATAGGAAGGAGAACCCATGACCACAAAACAGCGCGCCGCGCTTCGGTCGATGGCCAACCGGATGGACGCCATCCTGCACATCGGCAAGGAAGGCATCGGCGATACGCTTTTGAAACAGGCCTGGGACGCGCTGGAGGCGCGGGAGATCATCAAGGTGACGGTGCAGAAAAACGCCCCCTACGCCAGTGCCCGGGAAGCCTGCGAGGCGCTCTGCGAGCGCGTCCATGCCGAACCCGTTCAGGTGATCGGCTCCAGGTTTGTGATCTACCGGCAGGCGCGGGAGCCCAAGATCGACCTGGGCGCGCTCTGACGCGTGGGTCGGGCCTGAAATGCGTTGACCGGTTCCCGCGAAGGCGCGCAGGAACCGGTCTTTTCAATGCCCGACGGGGCTTCAGGGCTTGACGGCTCGGGTGGCGAGGAAGAGCGGGATGTTGTGCTCGTGCAGCCAGCCGGACCCGGCGGTGTCCTCAAAGATGTCGGTCAGGGTGAATCCGGCCCGAAGCTGGCCGCCCACCTGTTCTTCAAGGGTGTGGGAGAATTGCACGCCCCAGTCGTTTTGCATGGACAGCGCATACAGCGCGGGATCCTTGAGCGGGTTGAAGGGCAGGCGGCGCACAATCCGCTTTTCATCGTCGTCAAAGGCGTAGCTCAGGCCGTTGTCCAGCCCGGCCATGAGGATGCCGCCGCGCCGAAGCACCCGATGGCACTCCCGCCACACCGGCAGTACGTCCTCGATGTAGCAGTTGGATACCGGGTGGAAGATGAGGTCGAAGGACCCGTCCTCAAAGGGCAGCGGCCTGGTCATGTCCGCGCGGACGAGCCGGATCGCGTGGCCCTCCCGCCGCGCCACGGCCTCCTCCTGCTCCAACTGCCGCCTGGCATAATCCAGCACGGTACACTCCGCGCCAAGCGCGGCAAATACGGGCATCTGCTGCCCGCCGCCGGAGGCCAGACCCAGAACCTTCGATCCGCGCATTTCGCCAAACCACTCGCGGGGCACGGGCTTCGTGGGCGTCAAAAGCACGCTCCAATCGCCCGCTTTCGCCCTCGCGTAGGTATCGCGGTCGATGGGCCGCCCCCATTCCCAGCCGTTTTCCACCCAACGGTCGATGACGCCGGCGTTGATATCTGTGTAATCCTGATTCACGACTCGGTGCTCCTTATGATGGGATTTGACGCAAGTATACCACGGAAGGCCCCGACGCGGCAAATCCTCCGGCCAGAATTTACCGGAATGCGTTGAAGCGCGGCTCAAATCGGCGTATGATCGAAAAAAATGCGGGGGGCAGCGAATGTGGAGGACGTGGGGTTGACGGTCCGGGTCGCGCGGGAAGAGGACGCGTTGGAGCTCGTGGAGATTTACCGACCATACGTGGAGGGTACGGCCATCACCTTTGAATGCGACGTGCCCGGCGCGGGGGTGTTTGCCGGGCGGATTCGCGACACGCTAACGCGGTACCCCTATCTGGTGGCGGTGGTGGACGGCAAAATCGCGGGCTACGCCTATGCGTCGGCGTATAAGCCGCGCGCGGCCTATGATTGGACGGTGGAAACCAGCGTCTACGTCCGCGCGGGCCTTCGGGGGCAGGGGATCGGCGCGCGGCTGTACCGCGCGCTGGAGGATGCGCTCAAGCGAATGAACATCCAGAACCTCACCGCCTGCATCACATACCCCAATCCGGAGAGCGTGAGCTTTCACGAGCGGGCGGGCTTTCGGACCGTCGGGCATTTTTCAAAGGCCGGCTTCAAGATGGGCGCGTGGCACGACGTGGTGTGGATGGAAAAATTTCTGGGCGACCATGAAACCCCGCCGGAGAGCGTGGTGCCCTTTCCCAAATTGCAGCCGGAAGGGGAGGGGCTAGGCCCCGCGGGGCGGGTTTGAGCACCTTGAGGGCCCCGGCTGCCCGGGACCCTCAAGGTGCAACAGGGATGATTATTCGTACCGGAGCGCCTCGATGGGCAGCAGCGACGCCGCCATGTTGGCCGGATAGGAGCCGAAGATGACGCCCACCAGCACCGAGAACACGACCGACAACAGCGCGACGCCGGAGGACATGACCATCGTGACGTTGATGGCCGGTGCCACCACATTGACCACGAAGTAGCCCAGCCCCAGGCCGATCAGGCCGCCCATCAGCGAGATCGAGACCGCCTCGATCAGGAACTGGAGCATGATGTCCATCTTCTGCGCGCCGATGGCCTTGCGGATGTCGATCTCCCGGGTGCGCTCGGATACCGAAACCAGCATGATGTTCATGATGCCGATGCCGCCAACCAGAAGCGATATGCCCGCGATGCCCGCCAGCAAGAGCGACAGCGTATTGGCGACTTCGCTCATCGTCTCCAGCAGCTGAGACTGGCTGGTGACGGTGTAGTAGTCCTCATCCTGGGTCTTTTCATACATGAACGCCTCCAGCGTTTCCACCGCGCGGTCGATGTCCGCGTCGGAGTCGCTGTCCGCGCTGGCGTAAAAGGTGGAGATGGTGGTGTTCCGGAAGGTGCGCTGGGCGATGGTGAAGGGGATAAACACCATCGAATCCAGCGAGGTGCCCTCGCTGTCGCCCATCTCGGTAAAGAGGCCCACCACGGTATAGGCGCGGCCGTCGATGCGGACGGTTTCGCCGATCACATCCCGCTGCGCAAACAGCTCGTCCGCCACCTCGACGCCGATCACACACACGCTGCTGCGGTTTTCCACGTCGCTGGCCGTGATGAAACGGCCGGAGGACAGGGTGTAGTTGCGGATCGAGTTATACCCTTCGGTGGTGCCATAGACGGTGGTGTCGTAGGTATTGATGCCCGCCTTGCAGGTGAGCGAGGAGGAGATCAGCGGCGCGACCTGGTTGACGCCGCCCACGCCGCGGAGGGATTCGATGTCATCCAGGTCCAGCTGCACGATGCGTCGGGCGTTGTTGCGCACGGTGATCAGGTTGGTGCCGAGGCTGGTGATGCGGCTGGTGATGTCACTGGTGGAGCCCTGACCGATGGCCACCAACACCGTGACCGAAAGCACGCCGATGATGATGCCCAGCATGGTCAGGAAGGAGCGCATCTTGTTGGCGAGGATGGCGCTCACGGCCATCTTCAGGCATTGAAGCACTTTCATGATGCGCTCTCCTCTCTCACGGGTGTTTCTCCTTCCGCGGCTTCCAGGGTTTTGGTGACGTCGTGGTTGCCGTTTACCTGGGAAATCCGGCCGTCACGAATCGCCATGCGGCGCTCGGCCTCCAGCGAAATGGCGTTGTCGTGGGTAATGAGCATGATGGCGTTGCCCTGCTCGTGCAGCTCATGCAGCATCCGCATGATGTCCTGGCCGGACTTGGAGTCCAGGTTGCCCGTGGGTTCGTCCGCCAGAATCAGCGACGGGTGGGTGGACAGCGCCCGGGCGATGGCCACGCGCTGTTGCTGGCCGCCGGATAGCTGGTTGGGGCGGTGCTTCATGCGGTCACCCAGCCCTACGCGCTCCAGTGCCTCGGTGACCCGCTCCTTGCGTTCGGCGGCGGGCAGGCCCTGATAGATCAGCGGAAGCTCCACGTTTTCATAGGCGGTAAGCTTGCCCAGCAGGTTGAACTGCTGAAAGATGAAGCCGATTTTTTTGTTGCGTATGACGGCCAGCTCGCGCGGGGAAAAGTCGGACACATCCTCGCCGTCCAGCAGGTATTCTCCCTCGTCAGGGTAATCAAGGCAGCCGACGATGTTCATCAGCGTGGATTTTCCGCTGCCAGACGGGCCGATGATCGCCACGAACTCGCGGTCAGCGATCGAAAGATCCACCCGGTCCAGTGCGGTGATGATCTCGCCGCCCATTTTGTAGCGCTTGACGATTTGTTTAAGCTCTATCAATGAAATCCCTCCTGTCAGGCGGTTTGCACTGCGTTTTTCCCTTCGCGGGGGCGTATCCCGCCCCCGCGACCGGTTTTTTTTGTTTATCTGGCTTTTGAGGGCGATCAGAACCCGCCGCCCGGGCCGCCGCCGGCGGGCATGCCGCCACCGCCGCCGCCAAAGTCGCCGCCGCCCATGCCGCCGCCCGTCATCTGCCGGGTGGTGGTGCTGCTGTCGGAGGAGTCGCGCTTGATCAGCACGCTGTCCCCCTCCTCAAGGCCGGAGAGAATCTGCACGTATTCGTCGTTGGAGGCGCCGATGGTGACGTTGGAGGTCTGCCCGCTGGCCAGGGTGACGTAGTTCTGGTTGTTCGAGGTGGAAACCGCCTCGACGGGCACCAGCAGCGCGTCCTGGATGTCGGTGGTAACGATGTTGATCGAAGCCGTCATGCCGTCCATCAGGCCCGGCGCGCTGTCCAGCGCGACGGTGACGGTGTAGGTGGCGACGCCGCCGGACACCGTGCCCACACCCGAGATCTTGGTGACCTCGCCGGTAAAGGTCTGGTTGGGATAGGCGTCGATTTCAACCTCGACCTCCTGGCCCACAGCCACGTTGACGATGTCCAGCTCGTCCACCGAGGCGACCACGTTGAACGCGTTGTCGGACTGCATGGTGACCGCCGCGGTGGAGCCCTCCTCCAGCAGCTGGCCGACGGAGGCGCTGACTGCGGTGATGACGCCGTCGATGGGCGCCTTGATGGTCAGGTTCTCCTGATCGGTGAGGGCGTTGTCCAGCGCGGTGCGGGCCTCGTCGTAGGTGTACAGCGCCTGCTGCAGCTCCGCCGACGGGATGCGGCCTGTCACGTAGAACAGCTTTGCGCCGGAGGCGACGGATTCGTTGTCCTCATAATAGATGGTATCGATGGTGCCGCCGATCGAGGTGACCGGGACCGGCATGTTGATCTCCAGCACGCCCTCGCCGATCTTTTCACCCTGCAGGGTGGTGACCAGCGCGGCGGTGCCCACGTCGTAGTCGTCGTCCGTCACGGTGACGGAGATGCTGCCGCCCAAGCCGTCCACCTGATCCACGACGCCCGCAACCTCCGCGTTGTCGATCCAGACGCTGACCTCGTCGCCCACGGCGAAATCTCTGTCCGTCAGGGGATCAAACTCGATCTTCATCTTGTCATCCCGGGAGATGATGCAAAGGTAGCCGGTGGTTTTCATGGTGACCGAGATGTCGTCGCCCTCCTCGTTGTTCTCGATCATCTTGACGGTGCCGGCAGACGGCGCGTATACGTAGTAGTCCGTGCCTGTGTCGCGCACCTCGCTCAGCGCCACCTGCGCGGCGAAGAGATCGGACTGCAGTGAGGAGATCTCGGTCTCAAGGTCGGTGGAGGACAGTTTGAGGAGCGTGTCGCCCGCCTTCACCGTATCGCCCACCTCTACGTTGACCGACTCGACCTTGCCCTCGGCCTCGTTGTACACTTCCTTGGTGGAGGCGGGGCTCAGGCTGCCGGAGCCGTACACCGTAACCTGAAGCTCGCCCTTTTTGGCGGTGGAGTAGGTACCGGCCGATACGCTGCTGGAGTCGCCGCTCCGGGTGGAGCCGGAACTAGAGCTGCCGGAGGTGGACGCAGTTTGACGGCTCGTGCGCGAGGACCCGCCGACCATCGACGAGATCGTCGGCCATGCGAACGCCGCGAGCACCGCAAGGACGACCACAAGGATGACCCATTTGACCCATTTGGCGCCCACGCCGCGCTTTTTCATCATGGAAAATCCCTCCCAAACGTGTTGATGGGGCTATTCTACTGGGAATGTGCGGCAATTCTGTGGCGCGGTCTCGCGATGTTTGTGAACGATGGCGGACAAAAATCCGTCGGCGGGCGCGACTGTTTGTGCTTGTTTACATATTGCGCTAGACAGCCCGCACAAGCTGGAGTATCATCATCTATATTGTCATCAAACGAGCGGAGGAAGCATGAGCGAGCGGGTCGCGCGCCGTCCGGGCGCGAAAAAGTCCTGGGTCCTGATTCGGAGGTTTTTGCCCTACTACAAGCCGTATCGCGGCGTTCTCGTCGCCGACTTGGGCTGCGCCGCGCTGACAACGGTGTGCGAACTGGTGCTGCCGCTGATCGTTCGGTATATTACCGACACCGCCATGCGCGATCTGGCCGGCCTGACGGCCCAGACCATCCTGAGGCTGGGCGGCGTGTATGTGGTCCTGCGGCTGATGGACACCGCCGCTTACTACTATATGGCCTCCGTGGGGCACATCATGGGCTCCCGAATCGAAACCGACCTGCGTCGGGATCTGTTTTCTCACCTTCAGGCGCTGTCAAATTCCTTCTACGACAATGCGAAAACCGGACAGCTGATGAGCCGCATCACCACCGACCTCAACGATGTGACGGAGTTCGCGCACCACTGCCCGGAGGAATTCTTCATCGCGGCGCTGAAGCTGGTGGGCGTATTTGTCATCCTGTGCACGATGAACGTCGGTTTGACACTGATCATCTTCATCGCGCTGCCGATGATGTTCGTCGCGCTGGGCTACTTCAACAAGCACATGCGCAGCGCCTTTAAGCGCGCACGCCATCAGCTGGGCGAGCTCAACGCGCAGGTGGAGGACAGCCTTCTGGGCATCCGCGTGGTGAAGGCGTTCGCCAACGAGGATCTGGAAAAGACCAAGTTTGAGCGCGGAAACAGCCGTTTTCTCTCGATTAAGCGCGACATGTACCTGTGGATGGGGGCGTTTCACTCCAGCACGCGCTTTTTCGACGGCATGATGTACATCCTGGTGGTGGTGGTCGGCGCGCTGTACATGATCCGTGGCGCGATTATGCCGGGGGACCTGGTGGCATACCTTCTCTACGTCACCACGCTGCTCACATCCATCAGCCGCGTCGTCGAATTCACCGAGCAGTTTCAGCGGGGCATGACCGGCATCGAGCGCTTTGCCGAAGTGATGGACGAGCAGCCTACCGTCGTGGACGCGCCCGGCGCGAAAGCCCACCGGATTGCGCGCGGCGAGGTGCGCTTCGAGCACGTCAGCTTTGCCTATGAACCGGGCGGGGAAGAGGTGCTCAGCGACATCGACCTGTCCGTGACGCCGGGCGAATCCATCGCGCTGGTCGGGCCTTCCGGCGGCGGCAAGACCACGCTGTGCAGCCTGATCCCGCGCTTTTACGAGCCCACGAAGGGCCGGATTCTGATCGACGGCGTCGACATCCGGGATTTTACGCTGGAATCCCTGCGCTCCCAGATCGGCATCGTGCAGCAGGATGTATACCTGTTTGCCGGAAGCGTGTTTGACAACATCGAATACGGCAGGCCCGGTGCCACCCAGGAGGAAATCGTCTCCGCCGCGAGGATGGCGGGCGCCCACGAGTTCATTATGCAGTTGCCCGAGGGCTACGACACCTACCTGGGCGAGCGCGGCGTGCGGCTCTCCGGCGGCCAGAAGCAGCGCGTGTCCATCGCCCGCGTGTTCCTCAAAAATCCGCCGGTTCTGATCCTGGACGAAGCCACCTCCGCGCTGGACAACGAGTCCGAGCAGGTGGTGCAGCACTCGCTGGAATCCCTCATGAAGGGGCGCACCACCTTCACCATCGCCCACCGCCTGACCACCATCCGCGGCGCGAAGCTGATCCTGGTGCTGACCGACCACGGCATTGAGGAGCAGGGATCTCACGAAGCACTGATGGAGAAGGGCGGGCTGTATCACGCGCTGTACAGCGCCTACGCCCTGGGGCAGAATGCGGATAACCAGGAAAAACAGACCGAAGCCCTGTTTGTTGGGCGATAGGGCGGGGATTCGCCCTCTGCAAACTTCGGTTTTTTATTTGCACAACAGACCGAAGTCTTGATTTCGGGCCGCGTCGCCGGGCCGCGCTCTCGGGGAAAACGGGGCGTGTATCATGTTTTAATTTGCAAACCCATCGCTTGTGTGCTAGAATGGCACGGGAGCAACCGGTTGGAATGAGAAGGGATACGCTCAGATGTTTAGCCGCTTTATGATGACATTGCCCGTGTTTATCGGGCAGTTTTTCAAGTTTGCGCTGATTGTTGCGATCATCGGCGCGGTCGCGCATTACGTGGGGCAGCTGCTCCCCAGAAGGAATTTTGACTATACCGCCCCTCCGTACGCCTCCTATCACTGGGAGCGGGACGGCATGTTCTACACCAGGCTGAGAATCCAGTTCTGGAAGGACAAGGTTCCGGACATGAGCCAGTACGTCAAGAGCATGTTCCGGAAGAAGATCTCCGTATTCCGCGACTTCGAATATATAAAGGAGCTGATTCTTGAAACCTGTGTGGCGGAATTTGTCCATTGGATGCTGGTGCTGATCAGCCCGGTGTTTCTGGTCCTGATGGAAGGACTGGCCGGATGGATCGGCACGGTGCTCTACGCGCTGGGAAACCTGCCCTTTGTGATGATCCAGCGCTACAACCGGCCCCGGCTGGTGCGCTTGATGAATCGGCAGAAACGTCAGGAACTCGCGGACAACCTCCAATGATTTGAGGTGCACACACTTGATTCTTCGATGGGCCCTGATTATGGGCTTGGCGTTTACGGTGTACGGCTGCTATTTTCTGGCGGTGGCCATCGCGGGCAATCTGATGAAGCGGCGCAGCATCCCCCCCGCGCCGCCGATCAGCCGCATCGCGGCGATCATTCCCGCCCGGAACGAACAGGCCGTGGTGCCCAAGCTGGTGGACAGCCTGCTCAGGCAGCGCTATCCGCGCACGCTCTTTGACGTGTACGTGGTGCCCAACAACTGCACGGACATGACCCGCAAGGCCGCGCTGGACGCGGGCGCGCAGGTGCTGGACTGCGACGTGCCGGTGCACTCCAAGGGCGAGGTGCTGCGCTGGTCATTTGAAAAGCTGATGAACGGCGACAGGCAGTACGACGCCTTCTGCGTCTTTGACGCCGACAACGTGGCGGACGGCGGCTTTTTCCAGGCGGTCAACAACGCGCTGGCGGCGGGCTACGGCGTGGCGCAGGGGTATCGGGACAGCAAAAACCCCGACGACAACTGGGTGGCGGGCTGCACGTCCATCTTCTTCTGGTTCATGAACCGCTTTTTCAACCACGCCCGTTTTATACTGAAGATGTCCGCGGCGCTCAACGGCACCGGCATCATGTTCAGCACCGACACCATCCGCAAGATTGGCTTTGACACCTGCACGCTGACGGAGGACCAGGAGTTTACCGGAATCTGCGCGCTCAACGGCGTAAAGATTGGCTGGATGGAGGATGCCATCACCTATGACGAGCAGCCCATCACGATCCGGGACTCCTTTGTACAGCGCAGGCGCTGGGGTGCGGGCACGCTGCAGTGCTTCAGGCGCTATGGAAAGGCGCTGCTTCGGGCGGTCCGCCAAAAGCGCAGCCGGGACGCGCTGGATGTGCTGATCGTATTTGCCGGCACGCCGCTGCAGGGGTTGGGCATTGTGTCCTTCGGCCTTTGCGCGGCGGAGTTTGTTCGCCAGATTGTGGTGAGCGGTCCCCGCGTGGCCAGCGTATGGGCGGCCTGGACGCTGCTCATGGCCGTCGCCAGCACCTTTCTCGGCGGCTTTGTCGCGGTGGTGCTGGTCTGCACGACGGAAAAGAAGTGGAGCCGCGCGCGGCTTCAATGCCTCGTCATGATGGGCTTTTATCTGCTGACCTGGATGCCGGCCAACATGCTGGCGCTGGTCACGCGCCCGCCGAAATGGGTGCAGATTCCGCACGTGATGGCCGTGGGCATCGACGACACGGTGGTCGAGCCGCCGGCGCCCTCCCGCTTCGGCGCAAAGGAAACGGACGTTTCCTGAGAGAGCGCTCCTTTGGGCGGTATGCAAAAAGCGTTACAACGGAACCCTCGCCCTTCGCCGGGCGGCGCGCAAAGCGTACCGGGCGAAAGGCGTTTTCGTTACCGGTCGGCGGGGATTCGAGCGGGGCGGAGCGCCTGACACCGCGGATTTCAGGCAAAGATAAATATCGGCGTATCGATTGCTTCGTATCAATAAATAATTACTTAGACCATTGACAAATTATATCGGTAGATTTATACTGATTAAGGTGTCCGAAGGCGTCGCGCGGAGAATCGGAGGATTCTCAAGCCTGTATGTCTGCGTCCGAGGACATGCAGGCTTGTCCGGCGCCTTTGCACTTTGGGGCAGTTTGGGGAAAGAGGGTGAAAACCTAGGAAGGATACAACCCACACGGATGGAACGTGGTTGCCTTGTCCTTGAAGCATCGAAAGGAGATTGTTATGAGCAGGAAGATATTGTCCATCGTACTGGCCGTGGCCATGCTGCTTGGCCTCACCTGCACCGCGTTTGCCCAGGGCATGAAGCCCGGCGTGTACACCGAAACCGTCAAAGGCATGGCGGAAGGCATGGTGGTGGAGGTTACCCTTTCCGAAGACGCCATTGTCAGCGTCGTGGTCAAGTCCCACAACGAAACCCCTCCGGGCTATCCGGCCATTGAAAAGCTCCCGCAGGCGATCGTCGATGCCCAGTCCATCGAGGTGGACAGCATCAGCGGCGCGACCATGTCCTCCGGCGGCATCAAGGCGGCCGTGAAGGCCGCGCTGGAAGAGGCGGGCGCGGACCTGGCCGCGTTCTCCAATAAGGTGGAATCCAAGGAAGAAGCCGTGTCCTACTTCCCGACGATGGGTTCCTTTGAAGTCCCGACCCAGTGGGACGAGAGCTATGACATCGTCGTGGTCGGCGGCGGCTACGCGGGCATGGCGGCGGCCTACAGCGCGGTGACCAGCGGTGCCAGCACCGTGCTGGTCGAAAAGCTGTCCACCACCGGCGGCAACTCGGCCATCAACGGAGGCCAGTATGCGGCCTACACCTCCAAGATCGCCGAAAAGCTCCAGAAGGAATTCAACCTGGAGCCCGACACCGCCGAAAAGCACATCGAGGATACGATGGCGGGCGGCGACTACATGTCCAACATCGAGCTTGTGAAAAACTTCGTGTACGCCTCGCCCTTCTACCTCGACCTGCTGCTGGACAACGGGCTGGAGGTTCGCGATACCCTGGCGCGGCCCGGCGGACACTACGGATACCGCACCTACGTGACCAAGAACCAGGTGGGCTCGGACATCACCGAGGTTCAGAAGAAGATTCTGGCGGGCACCGACGCGGTGGTTGAGCTCAACACCAAGATGGTGGAAATCTACCGCACCCGCGACGACGAAAACAAGATCCTCGGCATCCGCGTCGCCACGCCGGACGGCTACAAGACCATCGAAGCCAAGAAGGGCGTCATCCTGGCCACCGGCGGCTTCAGCTCCAACGTGGAAATGCGCGAAACCCAGGTGCCCTATTTGACGGCGGACATCCCCACCACCAACAACACGGCCGTGTCCACCGGCGAGGGCATCTACCTGGCCCAGGCCATCGGCGCCAACACGACGCAGATGTCCAACATCCAGCGCTATCCCTTTGCCGATCCCAGCAACGGCGTGCTGGACAAGTATGCGGTGTGGCCCTTCACCGGCCCCAGCTACGGCGTGGTGTACGTGGATTACACCGGCAACCGCTACGTCAACGAGGGCGAGCGCCGCGACGTGTGCGCCAACGCCGCCGTCAATTCCGGCTTTATCTCCACCTACTGCATCTTCACGGAAAAGGTCGCGAGCTTCGTGTCCGCCGATGAGATCGCGGAAGGCGTCGCCAGCGGCCGCGTCCTGAAGGGCGACACGCTGGAAGAGCTGGCCGCGGCCATCAACGCCTATGCCATCAAGGACCAGTATCCCACCGTGGACCCCGCTGCGCTGAAGGCAACCATTGAAAAGCACAACGGCTTTATCGACAGCGGCGTGGACGAGGACTTCGGCAAGGTCATGTCCTCCACCATGGTCAAGATGGAAGAAGGCCCCTACTACGCCATCGCCCAGTATCCCTCCGTGCACCACACCATGGGCGGCCTTGTCATCGACAAGTACACCCAGGTGAAGGACATCTACGGACAGGTGATCCCGGGCCTCTACGCGGCGGGCGAAGTCACCGGCGGCGTGCACGGCACCAACCGGCTGGGCTCCAACGCGGACGCGGACGCCTGCGGCATGGGCTACATCTCCGGTTACTATGTGGCAACCGGCAAACTTCCGGATTTCATTCCTGTGGAATAACGCCCCTTGGGCGATCCCCTTTGCCAATGGCGCAAAGGGGATCGCCTTCCCAAAGGGCCGGTGTGTTAGGAGCGCAGCATGATCAAAAAACGGGACGTTCTGATTGCGGGAATCCTGCTGGTGGCGGCGGTGGGCCTTTTTCTGCTGTCCAGGCACATGCCCACGGCGGCGCCCGCCCCGCTGACGACGGCCAATGCCGGACAGATTGAAATGGCGGCGGAAACGCCCGCTCCGACGGAAACGCCCGCTCCGACGGAAACGCCTGCTCCGACAAAAGCCGTTGCCGCGATTCCCGCGCAAACGCCGGAGGCGGCGCGGCCTTCGGCTTCGCCCTCGGCGGACTCGGAGCAGGCCTATCTGCTGGTCACGGTGCGCGGCGTTCAGTATGAGCCGATCCTGCTGGATGGGGAGGCGGAGTACACGCTCCGCCAAAAGGACACCGGCGCGGAGAACACCATCCACGTGACCAAGGACAGCATCCGGATGGCCGCCTCGACCTGCGAAAACCAGGATTGCGTGGAGCAAGGCACCGTATCGCTGGATAACCGGGGAAAGCGGCTCCTGCGCAACATGATCATCTGCCTGCCCAACGAGGTCACCCTGGAGCTGCTCACGGCGGAGGAAGCGGCGCAGATCAGCGCCGACAGTGAGGGCGCGCAATGAAGGCGGCGACAAAGCGCGTCGCGCTGTCGGGGCTTCTCGTCTCGGTGATGCTGGTGCTCGGCTATATAGAGAGCCTGATTCCGCTGGGCGCCGCCGTCCCCGGCATCAAGATCGGGCTGGCGAACTCCGTTCTGCTGTACGCGATCTACGTGCTGGGCGCGCGGCGGGCGTTTGTTCTCATGATTGTGAAGGTGCTGCTCTCCGGCCTGACCTTTGGCGGCGTAAACGCCATGATGTACAGCCTGGCCGGCGGAGTTTTGAGCATGGCGGCGATGCTTCTGGTGCGGCGCATTCCCGGGACGGGCATTCTGGGCGTGAGCGTGAGCGGCGCCGCGATGCACAACGTGGGGCAGGTGGCGATGGCGATGCTCATCCTCCACACCCCCAAGCTCGTTTACTACATGGCGGTGCTGGTGGCCATCGGCGTCGTCACCGGTGTTCTGACGGGCGTCGTGGCCCAGTCGGTGCTGCGCATTCGGGCCTGCCGTCCGGAGCCTGGCGACGGCTAGTCGTCCACGAAGCCTAAGAACCGCGCTATGGCTGGATCTTTTCCTGTCCGGCCGTGTCGCGCTCCGCTTGACGTAGCGCTGCTGCGCCTGCGCTCCGGCTCCGTGCCGGGCAGAAAAATCTCTGCGCCCTATCATCGGTTCTTAGACTTCGTGGACTACGAGGGCACGCCGCATCGGCAAGGCCCCCGGACGCGCGTCCGGGGGCCTTGCCGATGCGGCGGTAAAAAATGGGGGAGTGCCTTCAAAGCTCGCGCCGGTTTTCAAAGGCCTTGGACAGCGTCACCTCGTCGGTGTATTCCAGTTCGCCGCCCACTGGCACGCCGTGGGCGATGCGCGTGACCCGGACGTTCAGCGGCTTCACCAGCCGCGCGATGTAGGCGGCGGTGGCCTCGCCCTCGATGTCCGGATTGGTGGCCAGCACAACCTCCCGGATCTCGCCGGAGGCGAGCCGCGTCATCAGTTCGCGGATGCGGATGTCGTCCGGCCCGATGCCGTCCATCGGGGAAATCACGCCGTGCAGCACGTGGTACTGGCCGCTGTATTCGCGCATCCGCTCCATCGCGGCCACATCCCGCGGGTCCTTGACCACGCAGAGGATCGACTTATCCCTCGTCGGGTCGGCGCAGCGCTTGCAGGGGTCGGTGTCGGTATAATCGCCGCACACCGCGCAGAAATGCACCTGCTTTTTGCCGCTAAAGATCGCCACGGCCAGATCCCGCACCTGCTCCTCCGGCAGCGCGATGATGTGATAGGCCAGCCGGGCGGCGGTCTTGCGGCCGATGCCCGGCAACCTGGAAAGCTGGTTCACCAGCTTTGCGATGGGCTCGATGTCGTTCATTCTAAAAGAGTCCGGGCATATTGAGCCCGCCGGTCATCTTGCCCATTTCGCGCTCGATGGTTTCGGCCGCCTGGCGCATCGCCTCGTTGACCGCCGCCATCACCAGATCCTGCAGCATTTCCACATCTTCCGGGTCCACCGCCTCGGGCTTGATGACGAGGGAGAGCAGTTCCTTTTTGCCGTTGACTTTGACCGAAACCATGCCGCCGCCCGCCGAAGCCTCGAATTCACGCGCGTCCAGCGCCGCCTGCATTTCCGCCATCTGCTGCTGCAGCTTCTGCGCCTGTCGCGCCAGCTGCTGCATGTTTCCACCCATCATGCCAGGGAATCCGCCACGTGCCATAATCCGTCCTCCTGAAGAGATTCTTCATACCATTATACACGATCCCCGGGCCCTTGTAAACCGATCCTGCCGTCTGCGCGCAGACGCCAAAAACCTTTCCAGCATTTTGCCGAATTGTTTGACATTCGGGTGTCGGGGTTGTATAATAAAGAGTATTCTTTTTGGCATACAGGCGGGAGGTAGCCCATGAGTGCACGGTTCGCGATGTACACGCTAAAGCGTCTGGGCATGGCGGTTCTGACGATTTTTCTGGTCATCATGATCACATTTTTTACGATGCACGCGATTCCGGCCAGCCCCTTCAGTTCGGAAAAGGCCAAGTCCGACAAGACGATCGCCGCGCTGGAAGCCAAATACGGCTTTGACAAGCCCGTCGGTATTCAATTTCTGAATTACGTGAAAAACGTCGTGAGGTTTGATTTCGGCCTTTCCACGGCCTGGGTCGGGAGCACCGTGTTCGACCTGATCAAGTCCGGCTTTCGCTACTCGGCGCTGATCGGCCTCAGCGCCGCGCTGATTGCGATTGTGCTGGGCATTATTCTGGGCGCCATCGCCGCGCTGACCAGGGGACGGTGGCCGGACAAGATCGTCCAGGTGGTCACCACCGCGCTGGTGTCGATGCCCTCCTTCGTCATGGCGACGGTGCTCTTGCTGGTGGTTTCGCTGCAGTTGGGCTGGCTGCCCAGCATGGGCAACCAGCCGGGCGGCCTGGTGCTGCCCATCATTTCGCTGAGCCTGTACCCGCTGGCCTACGTCACCCGGCTGGAGCGCAGCAGCATGCTGGACGTGCTGGGGCAGGACTACATCCGCACGGCCCGCGCCAAGGGCCTTCGGAAGAACAAGGTGATCTTTAAGCACGCGCTGAAAAACGCCCTCAGCCCCGTCCTGACCTACGCAGGCCCGATGATTGCCTTTATCCTGACGGGCAGCATGGTGGTGGAGAACATCTTCTCGGTGCCGGGCCTGGGGCGGCTCTTCGTCAACAGCATGCTGCGCACCGATTACATGATGGTCATGGGCGTGACGATCTTCCTGGCGTTTTTGATCATCATGCTCAACTTTGTGACGGATATCCTCTACAAGGTCATGGACCCCAGAATCGATTTGCGGTGAGGTTGATAGAAAAGATGGACAAGCCACTCAAGCGGAACCCGTTCAGCCTTCAGTTGGATCCCAACCTGTTTCAGCAGGCGACCGAGGAGGAGAAGGCGCAGCAGGTTGTGACCCGCGAATCGGTTTCCTTCATGCGCGACGCGCTCCGGCGGCTCAGCCGCAACAAGATCTCGATGGCCTGCGTGGTTACGCTGATTCTTGTGGCGCTGATCGCCTTCATCGTGCCTTCCATTTATCCCTACAGCTATACGCGTCAGGATGTGACCGCCAAGTACCTGGCGCCGATGGAGTACTCCCGCAAGGAGCAGGCCAAGATCGCCCAGGGCGAAAAGGTGTTTCCGCACCTGATGGGCACCGACTCGCTGGGCCGCGACTACGCAAGCCGCGTGATCTACGGCACCCGCATATCGCTGCTGGTGGGATTTGTGTCCGCGATCATCGTGGTCATCATCGGCATCATCTATGGCTCCATCTCCGGCTATTTCGGCGGCAAGGTGGACATGATCATGATGCGCATCGTGGATGTGATCTACGCGCTGCCGGACGTACTGATCGTCATATTGCTGTCGGTGGCCATCAAGGACATGATCAGCGCGTCGAAAAACGCGCTCATCGTCCGGATGGGCGCCGGCATGGTCAGCATCTTCATTGTATTCGGCCTTTTGTACTGGGTGGGCATGGCGCGGCAGGTGCGCGGGCAGATCCTTTCCATTAAAGAGCAGGAGTACGTGCTGGCCTCCCGCTCCATCGGCGCTTCGCCCGCGCGGATCATCCGCAAGCACATGATTCCCAACAGCGTGTCCGTCATCATCATCACCGCCGCCATGCAGATTCCCTCCGCCATCTTTACCGAGAGCTTCCTCTCGTTTCTGGGGCTGGGCGTTTCGATCCCGATGCCCTCGCTGGGCTCGCTGGCTTCGGAGGCGCGCAGCGGCCTGGTGTCCTACCCGTACCTTCTGATCTGGCCGGCGATGTCCATTTTCCTGATCGTGCTGTCCTTTAACCTCCTGGGCAACGGATTGCGCGACGCCTTCGATCCGAAACTCAGGTCTTAGGAGGGGCGCGCGATGAATTTGCTGGAAGTCAAAAACCTCAAAACCTCCTTTTTCACTCCGTCCGGCGAAGTCAAGGCGGTGGATGACGTTTCGTTCAACCTCAGCAAGGGCACGGTGCTGGGCATTGTGGGCGAGTCGGGCAGCGGCAAGAGCGTGACGGCCTACTCCATCCTGCAGATCCTGACGCCGCCCGGCCGCATCGTCGGCGGCAGCATCAAGTTCCGGGACAAGGAATTGGTGGGGGCCTCCGAGGAGGAGATGCGCAGGATCCGCGGCAACAAGATCAGCATCATCTTTCAGGACCCGATGACCAGCCTCAATCCGGTCTTCACCATCGGCAACCAATTGATGGAGGCCATCCTGCTGCACACCGGGCGCAACCACAGCCAGGCCTTTGACCGCGCGGTGGAAATGCTGACGCTGGTGGGCATCAACGAACCCAAAAAGCGCATGGATCAGTACGCCTACGAGCTCTCCGGCGGCATGCGCCCGCGGGTGATGATCGCCATGGCGCGGGCCTGCGAACCGGATATCCTGATTGCCGATGAGCCCACCACCGCGCTGGACGTGACCATCCAGGCGCAGATTCTGGAGCTGATGACCCAGCTGCAGAAAAAGCTGGGCATGGCCATCATCATGATCACCCACGATCTGGGCGTCATTGCCAACATGTGCGACGAGGTGATCGTCATGTACGCGGGCAAGGTGGCCGAGCGTGGCACTGCGCGGCAAATCTTCTACAACCCGCGCCACGAGTACACCAAGGGCCTGCTTCGGTCCATCCCCAACATTGACAGCGACAGCCAGGAACGGCTGGTGCCCATCTCCGGCACCCCGATCGACATGCTCAACATGCCCGCCGGCTGCGCCTTCGCACCGCGCTGCGGGCAGGCGATGAAGGTATGCCTCCGGGAGCATCCCCGGGAGGTGTGGGTGGCGGAGGATCACCTGTCCGCCTGCTGGGTCAACGTGCGGGACGGCCTCGCGCACGGCGCGATCGAGACCGGGGAAGACGGCGAGATCGTCCGCATCAACACCGATTGGAATGGTGATCAGAATGCCTGACAACGCGAACGCCGGAAAAGCGCCCCTGGTGGACGTCCGGGACCTCAAGCAGCACTTTACCATCAGCACCGGCTTTTTCAAAAAGAAACCGCTGAAGGCGGTGGACGGCGTTTCCTTCACCATAGGAAAGGGCGAAACGCTGGGCCTGGTGGGGGAGTCCGGCTGTGGCAAGACCACCGTGGGCAGGAGCCTTCTGCACCTTTACACACCCACTTCCGGCGAGGTGTTCTTTGACGGCGTACGGGTAGAGGAAAAGACGCTGCCCGCCTTTCGGCGCCGCGCGCAGCTGGTGTTCCAGGATCCGTACTCGTCGCTCAACCCGCGCATGACGGTGGGCGATATCGTGGCGGAGCCGCTGGACGTGCATAAGCTGTGCAAAAACAAAAAGGAGCGGGACGAGAAGATTACGAGCCTGCTCCGCATGGTCGGCCTTTCCAGCGAACAGGCCACCCGCTACGCCCATGAGTTTTCCGGCGGACAGCGGCAGCGCATCGGCATTGCCCGGGCGCTGGCGTCCAGCCCGGAGTTCATCGTCTGCGACGAGCCGGTGTCGGCGCTGGACGTGTCCATCCAGGCGCAGATCATCAACATGCTGGAAGACCTGCAGAAGAAGTTAGGGCTGGCGTACCTGTTCATCGCCCATGATCTGGCGGTGGTCAAGCACATTTCAAACCGCATTGCCGTCATGTACCTGGGCAAGATGGTGGAGTTGGCGTCCTCCTCGGAGCTGCACCGCCACCCGCTGCACCCCTACACGATCTCCCTTTTGTCGGCGGTGCCGATCCCGGACCCGGACAGGGCCCGCGCCTCCCGGCGCATTGTGCTCGGCGGCGATATCCCCAGCCCGCTCAACGTGCCGTCGGGCTGCCCCTTCCGCACGCGCTGCAGCCGCGCCACCAGCATCTGCGCGGAAATCAACCCGGAATTTGTCGAGGTGGAAAAGGGACATTTTGCCGCCTGCCACCACATATAATTCATTTTTTGTTTTGCTTCCTTGACAGCATGCAGCCAGCATGCTATCATTGGGGCAGTTACTTGCATCCTGGTCCAGTATCATTTTGAGGAGGAGAACTATGAAAAAGGCACTTGCGATGCTACTCACGCTCACGTTGCTGCTGGGCACCGGAATGGTCGGCATGGCGGAGTCCAGCGCGCCGGTTATTTCCGTGTTCTTTGGCGGCGGCACCCCCCTTTCGATCGATCCGGCGCTGAACAGCTCGGTCAACGGCTCCAACGTCCTCAAGCTGGCGCATGCCGGCCTGATCGGCTGGCAGTTTGTGGACGGTGAGCCCAAGCTCTCGCCCGAACTGGCCGAAAGCTACACCGTCTCCGAAGATGGCTTGACCTACACCTTTACGCTCCGCGAGGGTCTGAAGTGGTCCGACGGCAGCGATTTCACCGCCAGCGAGATTCTGGCCTCCTGGAAGCGCTCCGCCTCCGCCGATCTGGGCGCCGACTACGGCTTCCTGTTTGACGTGATTGACGGCAATGACGGCAACGGTGGCATGAACGTGGTGGTGGATGACGCCGCCCGCACGCTGACCGTCAAGCTGATTGCCCCGACCCCGTATTTCCTTGAGCTGTGCGCTTTCCCGACCTTCATGCCCGTCAAGGCCGAGACTGCGGACAACGAGGGCGTGTGGGCCACCAAACCGGAAACCTACATTGGCATGGGCCCCTATCGCATGACCGCCTACAAGGTGGACGATGTGATCTCCTTCGAGAAGAACCCCAACTACTGGAACGCTGCGAACGTTTCGCTGGGCGGCGTCAATTGCTACCTGTCCGAGGACAACGTGGCCATTTTGACCGCCTACGAGAACGACACCGCCTCCTTTATCAACGCCATTGACCCCACCGAGTTCCCGCGCCTGCAGTCCACCTATCCGGGCGAGCTGGTGTTCGGGCCTTACCTCGGAACGTGGTATATCCTCTTCAACGTGCACAAGGATATGTCTCCCGCCACGAAGCAGCTGACCGTGCAGGAAATGTCCAAGGCGCGCTTTGCGCTGGGCCAGCTGATCAACCGTCAGGAAGTCGTTGAGTACGTGACCCAGGGCGGTCAGGTGCCCGCGACCGGCTTCTTCCCGAAAGACCTGTCCGACGGCCTCAACCCCGATGTGCGCAGCGTTGAGGACTACGGCACCTGGTACACCGGCACCAACACGCCTTCCGCCGAGAACGCCAACTACACCGAGGATCAGGTAGCGGCCGTTAAGACGCTGATTGATCTGGGCTATTCCTACACCGGGTCCATCGAGACCGGCGACATCGTGTTCAGCGATGTTCCGTCCATCGAGTTTGCGTTCAACAACTCCGGCGCCAACGCGGCGATCATCCAGTACGTGCAGGAGGTGTGGAACACCTTTGGCATCACCGCGACGATCAACACCGAGGCCTGGTCGACCCTGCAGCAGAAGCTGAAGGCCGGCGACGCGGAAGCCGCGCGCATGGGCTGGATCTCTGACTACAACGATGTCACCAACTTCCTGGACATCTTTATCAGCGCGTCGGGCAACAACTACCCGCGCCTGGGCCGCGATGTGGGCGATTATACCCGTTACAGCGAGACCACGAAGGATGCCGGCCTCGGCGCCTATTGGGGAGAGAACGGGGATCAGACCTGGGCCGACGCCTTTGATGCGCTGGTAGACCAGATCAAGCTGTCCACCGATCCCGCTGAGCGCGCCGCGATCAGCGCGAAGGCCGAGAAGATTCTGATGGCGACCGGCGGCGTCGCTCCGCTGTACTTCTACACCAACCCCTATATGCTCAAGCCCAATGTCAAGAACACCATGATTATGTCCAACGGCGACGTGAACCTGACCTACACGACGATCGAATAAGCACCTTTGCGAAAGGCCGGAGCGCATTGCGCTCCGGCCTTTATGTATTTGTGTCCCTCGCAACCAATGGATGGTAAGCGTCAAATAACAGGGCGTCTAGCGGCATAGATCTTGGGCATCGGGGCTCCAAGGCTTTAGACTGGATAAGAAGGCATCAGAATAGTGCCTGTCCGCGGAGGGCATGCGCTGAAGCAGGAATTTGAAGTACTGAAACGGCTTGAGTCCGTTTGCCTTCGCGGTCTCGACAATGCTGTACACCGAGGCGCTTGCCTGCGCGCCGTTGGTCGTGTTACAGAACAGCCAATTCTTCCGACCCACGACAAAGGGACGAATCGCATTCTCCGCGTCGTTGTTGGTGATTGGAATTCTGCCGTCGAGAAGGAAGGCGCACAGCGCCCGCTTCTGATTTGTCGCGTATCCACTCGGCTTGGAGCAGGGATCGCTTTTCAGGCGATTTTCGCTCGTGCACCATCTCCAGAATTCATCCAGGATCGGGCTGCTCCGTTTCCGGCGCTCGTTGAGCCGCTCGTCGGGGGACAGATCGCGGAATTCGCGCTCCAGCATGAACAGCGCCTCCACGAGATCAAAGCCCTTTCTCAGCCCGGTTCCCTCGTCCGGGATTTTGCCTCCCGTCGACTTTAGAAATTCTCTCCTCAGATGTGCCCAGCAGCCGCAGTTGGTGACCGTC
>JARKQG010000022.1 GCA_029974035.1 Eubacteriales bacterium
GGTGCTGGTCGAGCGCATCGCGCGGCTGATAGCGCAGGGCGCGGACATCGGGAAAATGCTGGTGGTCACCTTCACCAACGCGGCGGTGGCCGAGATGCGCGAGCGTATCGTGCTCCGGCTGACGCAGTTGGCCGAGAAAGCCGGGGAAGAGGATAAAATGCGGCTGCATCTGCAGGCGGCCGACGCCGAGCGCGCCGACATCAGCACCATCCACGCCTTTTGCCTCAACGTCCTGCGCCGCCACTTTCAGGCGGTGGGGCTGGATCCGGCTTTCCGCGCCGGCGGCGACGCCGAGATCCGCGTGCTCAAGGCCGAAACGCTGGACGCGCTGTTCGACGCGAAGTATCAGGAGAGGGACCCGGATTTCTTTCTGCTGCTGGAGGCGTTTGGCGGCCGGGACGACGAGGGTCTGAAGGACTGTGTCCGTGCGCTGCACGAAAAGCTCTGCGCCCTGCCCGACCCTGCGGGTTTCAGGCGGATGGCGCTGGACAACTATACCGGGGCAGGCATGGAGCGGGCCGCGCGCGTACTGCTGAAAGAAGCGGCGGACAGCCTCCGGGGGCATACCGCCCGCCTGAACGAGGCCGCGCGGCTGTGCGGGGAGGCCTTTCCCGCGACAAGGGACTACATGCTGGCATCGGCGGGTTTGCTCGGAAGGCTGGCCGCGGCGGCGGAAGACTCGATGGAGGCGTTTGCGGCCGCGGCCCAAAGCTTCTGCTGGCCGGGGGATCTGCCCCGGGAGAAGGGGGAACCCAGGGCGCGGCGGGAGCGGGCGGTCGCACTGCGCGAGAAGGTAAAAAAGGACGTGAACGCGCTCCTGTCCAAGGAGCTTTTCACCGGGGACGCGGCGCGGCTTGCCGGCGACCTCCCGTTGGCCGGAGAACAGCTCGCGGCCCTGTTCGCGCTTACCGACGCGTACGACGCCGCCTACGCCGAGCGCAAGCGCGGCCGCGGCGTCATCGATTACGCGGACATGGAGCGGCTGGCGCACAGGGTGCTGCAGGACGAGGCCGCGGCCGGGGAATACCGCGCGCGGTACGACCTGGTGTTCATGGACGAGTATCAGGATACCAGCTTTTTGCAGGAGGCGATAATCGCCCGCGTATGCAGGGGCGACAACCTCTTTACGGTGGGGGACGTGAAGCAGAGCATCTACAGGTTCCGGATGGCGCAGCCCGAGCTGTTCATGCGCCGCTACGAGGCGTATGCCGACGGCGCGGGCGGCACGCGCATCGATCTGGCCAGAAACTTTCGCAGCACGCCAGCCGTGGTGGATACTGTCAACGCTGTGTTCGAGCAGATCATGACCCGCGGCGTGGGCGGCGTGGACTACGGCCCGGACGAAAGGCTGACAGCGCACCGGGAGGACGAAGGACGTTGCGAGCTCATTGTCCTTGAAAGAGGCGCGGAGGCCCCGGCGGAGGAGGAAGCCGAGGACGCGCTGGAGGACCTGACCGCGCTGGAGCGCGAGGCCCGGCTGGTGGCCATGCGTCTTCTCAAGCTGCGGGCCGAGGGGAAATACGCGTGGCGGGACATGGTGGTGCTGCTGCGCTCGGCCCGCAACAGCGCGTTAAGCTACGCGCAGGCGTTTTTCCGCGCCGGCATCCCCAGCTTCGCCGACGCGGCCGAGTCCCACATCGAAACGGTGGAAGGAGAGATATTCACCAACCTTTTGCGCCTTATAGATAACCCGATGCAGGACATCCCGCTTCTGAGCGTCCTGTTCGGACCGGTGTGCGGGCTGAGTGCGGAGGCGCTGTTGTCGGTGCGCGAGCGGTATCCGGACCCGCCTTTTTACGAGGCCGCGCGTCTGTACGCCGAGGAGGAGCGGGGACCGACGGCGGATACGCTCCGCGCGTTCTTTGAGAAGCTGGAGCGCTGGTCGTTCCTGGCCTGCGTGCGCACGGTCCATGAACTGATAGAAACCCTGTTTGCCGAAACGGGGCTGCCGGACACGGTGGCCGCGCTGCACGGCGGGGCGATACGCCGCAAGAACCTCGAGCAGTTTTTGAGCCGCGCCCAGGACTTCGCCGGCACCGGGCAGGGGCTGAGCGGGTTCATCCGCTTTCTCGACCACGTGCGCACGTCGGGGGACCGGGGGGACACGGCCCGCGCGCTGGGGGAAAACGACGACGTGGTGCGCATCATGACCGTGCACAAGAGCAAAGGGCTGGAGTTCCCGGTGGTGGTGCTGGCCGACATGGGCCGCCGGTTTAACCGAAGCCAGAACAGCGACCGCGTGCTGTTCGACGGCCGGGCGGGCGTGGGGATAAAAACCTACGACCCCGTGCTCCGCACCCGGCGCGAGAACATAATCCGGGCCGCCATCCGCGATGGGCAGGAAAAGGAGGACCTGAGCGAGCAGCTGCGTATACTGTATGTGGGGATGACCCGCGCGCGCGACGTGCTTATAATGACCGGAACCACTTCTACCCTCGAAAAGCGCGTGGAAAGCCTCGGCCTGCCGGGCGAGGCCGGCGTGCGGGCCGCACGGTGTTTGCTGGACCTCGTGCTCTGCGCACTGCACAGGCGCGGCGCGTTGCCTGGCGTCCGCACGCTGGACGGCGGGGAGTTTTCGGTACCGGTGGGGGAAGCTTCGGCGCTCTTGGTGCGGGGCGTGCAGGCCGGGGACCTCACGCCGCCCGGGGAGCGGGAGGCGTCCCGCTGGCAGGCGTTTTGGGAGGACCCGCCCGGCCCGGACGCACTGGAACGGGCGCGGGAAGCCATG
The DNA here is from genome assembly GCA_029974035.1 of Eubacteriales bacterium. Next base: position 2,729 of record JARKQG010000022.1, read on the forward strand.
GCGTTCTATCGTCTGGACGAGGCGCCGCAGATTCCGGCAAAGCTCCCGGTCACGCGGCTGCACGCCGCGAAGGAAGCCGGGGGTCTCTCGGGCGGACCGGCCGTGCGGGTCCGGCGCGGCGCGGCGCCGCCCTCGCTGGCGGCCGAGCAGGGCACGGCCATGCACGCCGCCCTGCAGCACATCAATCTGCGCGCGCTGTGCGGCGCGGGCGACGTGCGCGAGCAGGTGGAGAGCATGACCGCGCTGGGGCTTTTATCGCCCGAACAGGCTGAGATGGTGGACGTCCAAGCGCTGTGGGCCTTTGCCGACGGCCCGCTGGGGCGGCGGATGGCTGCGTCGGAAGAGGTGCGGCGCGAATGGCCCTTCACCCTGCGGATAGACGCGGACGAGGTGGTGCCGGGCGCGCCGGAGGGCCGGGCCTTGCTGGTGCAGGGCGTGATGGACGCCTGCTTTTTGGAGGACGGCGCGTGGGTGCTGCTGGACCACAAGACCGACCGCGTGGCCGGGCGGGACCTGAAAGAGGCCGCCGGGGAGCACGCGGCGCAGCTCGCGTTTTACGCCCGCGCGCTGGAGGCGCTGACCGGACGGCCGGTGAAGGAGCGCTGGGTGGTCCTGCTGCGCGCGGGGGAAGCCGTGCGCCTCGTATGAATATACAGGGGAGGAGGGTGCCCATGAAAAAGCGGTTAGCCGCTGTTGTGGTCCTGCTCGCGCTGTTGGCGTCGGGCTGCTCGGAGCTGCCCCTGAGCACCCGGATGCCGCGTGAATCGGCCGCCGGCGTGGGCTACAACCTCTCTGTTTCCGGTTCGACGACGGATAAGATGGCGGTGCTGGTCGTCCTGGTCGAATTCACAGACGTAAAGCTTTCCACCGACGAGGCGGTCTGGGCGCGGAAATTCTTTGGCCCGGACGCCTCGCTTGCCCATTATTACGGGGAAATGTCCGGCGGGAAGCTGACTGTCGCCCCGGCCGCCGAGACCTTCGGGGCCGCTGACGGCGTGGTCCGCGTGCGCCTGGACGCGCCGCATCCGCGCAAAACGCTGAGCGGCGAGAAACCCGCGCAGGAGTTCGTCAAGAAAGTGCTGGAAGCGGCCGGCCCGTACGTCGATTTTTCGGCGTACGACCGGAACGGGGACGGGGTTCTGTGGCCGACCGAGTTCACGCCCGCGCTGGTGGTGGCCGGCTACGAAAAGGATTTTGAAAGGATAGGCCGTCCCGCCGCGTCGACCGGCGCGCACATGGCCTTTACCGACGACCGCAGGCACGCGCCCTGGCTGGACGGCGTGTTCGTCGAAGCGTACCAGATGTCCGGCGAGCTGGTGTACGACATGTACTATAATAAGGACGTCCCCAACACGCTGGAGATCATCGCGCACGAGACCGGGCACATGCTGGGCCTGCCCGACCTGTATGACACCGACGGCAGCACGCTGGGCGTGGGCATGCACTCGGCCATGGGCGGCTGCATCTATCAGGACCGGTACGGCAGGATAAACGAGCTGCCGGTCGAGCTGGACGCGTGGTCCCGGCTGTATCTCGGGTTCAGCGCGCCGCAGGTGGTAACGCAGGAGGGCGAGTACCCGCTGGAGGACGGCCCGCTGGGGAACGTGCTCCTGATCCCCACGCAGGACCCGGACCAGTACTTTCTGGTGGAGAACAGGCAGTTTACCGGCTATGACGCGACGCTCGGGCAATACATCGCGCACGGCGGCGTCTGCGTGTGGCACGTCAACGACGCCGTCATCCGGGCCGCCGCAATGGACATCGACGGGTTTGAGAGCATCGAAACGGTCAACGACGACGAAAAACACAAGGGCGTGGACCTGGAGGAGGCGAATCAGGAGGCGCTGGGGTATGCTCAGCTGGATGCGCCCGATTATAAGTTCGAGGCCGATTACGAGCACTATTTTTCAGCCGCGGGCATCTCGGTGTTCGACGCTTCCGAGCTGGATTCAGGGGAGGAAACGGGCATCGCGGTGCGCGTGCTGTCAGACGGACCGGCCGCCCGTGTGCGGGTCACGCCATGTACGGCCCGTATTTCCTTGAAATAATGCTTTAAGCAACAATATCCGGAACAGGAAACACTTCTGTACAAAAAAGCAGCACAGAAGTGTTTCCTGTTCCCTGGTCATCATAATTGTCAGGTTCTTTGCGACAGCTATCCCAAGGCTATTCCAGCACGGCCTTGATGCGGCGCACGCCGGCCGAGGAGCTTTCCTCCTTCTTGATCCTGAAGGCGCCCAGCTCGCCGGTGCTTTTGACGTGGGGACCGCCGCAGATCTCCATGGACACGCCGGGGACCGAATACACCTTGACCACGTTGTCGTAGCGCGAATCGAAAACGCCCATGGCGCCCCTGTCCCGCGCCTGCTCTATGGACATCTCCTCGCAGACCACCGGCAGGTCGGCCGCAATGGCCTCGTTGACCAGCTTCTCGACCTCGTTGAGTTCCTCTTTGGTCATCTTGCGCGC
>JARKQG010000026.1 GCA_029974035.1 Eubacteriales bacterium
GGGAGAACGTGGGCACCTACGACGGCACGCTGGACGCGCTGAAGAGCAACATCGCCTACCTGCGCCGATCCAACCAGGACCTGGTGATCCTTCTGGGCAGCTATTCGGTGTTCAACACCAATTTTGAGGACATGGTGAAAAAGCACAAGGAGTCCGGCGCGGATGTGACGCTGATGTACACCACCCGCTACCGGGACAGCCGCGTGTCGCCGTCGATGCTGGCCAAGCACACCTACCTGAAGCTGGACGAGGACGGCAATGTGCTGGATTTTGAGATCGGCCCCAACATCCCGGAAAATCCGAACTTCTGCATGGATGTGGTGCTGATGCGCCGCTCCATGCTGGTACACCTGGTGGATCAGGCGCTGTCCCACGGCATGCGGGACGTGATCCGCGACATGCTGCCCCAGTATTTAAAGCAAAAATTGCTGTCAGTCCGCGGATACGAGTATAAAGGCTATCATCGCCGCGTAGAATCTGTCTTGAGTTATTTTGAGTTTAACATGGATATGCTACACTACGACATACGGCAGGAACTGTTTGCAAGCCCCGTCTACACCAAGGTGCGGGACGAAGTGCCCGCGAAGTACGCCGAGGGTGCCCGGGCCGCCAATTCTCTGGTGGCGGACGGCTGCATCATCGAGGGAACGGTGGAAAACAGCGTGCTCTTCCGCGGCGTCCGGGTGCGATCGGGCGCGGTGGTCCGCAACGCGGTGATCATGCAGGAGTCCGAGATCCAGGAGGGCGTCGAGGTGGAGAACGTCATTTTGGACAAGGCGGTCACCATCCGCAGCGGCAAGCTGATCGGTCAGCGCGCCTACCCCATCGTAATCGGCAAAAACATGACCCTGTAATCCCCAAGGGATTCCATTTCAAGGAGGCGATGACCCCGTGAAGGTGCTGTTTGCGGCCTCGGAATGCGTGCCGTTTTCCAAGACCGGAGGCCTTGCGGACGTGGTGGGCGCACTGCCCAAGGAGATCAAAAAATCCGGGGTGGACGTGCGGGTCATTACCCCGCTGTACAGCGCGATCCCCGAAAAATGGCGCTCCAAAATGGAGCATCTGCTCTATTTCTACGTCAACCTCGGCTGGCGCAGGCAGTATGTGGGCATTGAAAAGCTGGTTTTGAACGACATCATCTACTATTTCGTGGACAACGAATACTACTTCGGCCGATCCTACATCTACGGCCTCGGCGGAGACGAGGGCGAGCGGTTTGCGTTTTTTGACCGGGCCGTCATGGAGGCGCTGCCCAAGATCGACTTTGTGCCGGACGTGCTCCACTGCCACGACTGGCAGACCGGCCTCATCCCCGCCATGCTGGAAATCCAGTACCGGGTGCTGAAGCCCTACCAGAAGATCAAGACCGTGTTCACCGTCCACAACCTGCAGTACCAGGGCATCTTCCCCATCGACCAGATTGAGGAGCTGGTCAGCCTGGGCGGCCTGGCCTACACGCCGGACCACCTGGAGTTTTACGGCCAGTGCTCCTTCATGAAGGGCGGGTTGACCTTCGCCCAGAAGATCACCACCGTCAGCCCCAGCTACGCCGAGGAGGTCAAAACCGCCTATTACGGCGAGCGGCTGGACGGGCTGATGCGCGCCCGCGCACAGGACCTGGTGGGCATTTTGAACGGCATTGACACCGAGGAGTATGACCCCGAGACCGACCCGCTGATCGAGGCCCGCTACGGCGCGGACAGCCTGGACAAAAAGCTCCAGAACAAGCTGGCGCTGCAGAAGGAGATGGGCCTCGCCGAGGGTGCGGACATCCCGCTGATCGGCATGGTGGGTCGGCTCAGCAACCAGAAGGGGCTGGATCTGGTGGAGCGGGTGCTGGATGGCGTCATGGCCACCGGCTGCCAGATGGTGGTGCTGGGCATGGGCGAGGACCGGTATGTGGACCTGTTCAACTGGGCGCAGTGGAAGTATGCCGGGCGCATCGCCGCCCGCATTGAGATGAACCACACGCTGGCCCACCACATCTACGCCGGCGCGGACATGTTCCTGATGCCCTCGATGTTTGAGCCTTGCGGTCTTTCGCAGATGATTTCCATGCGCTACGGCACGCTGCCCGTCGTGCGGGAGACCGGCGGCCTCCGGGACACGGTGCTCTCCTACAACGGCTTTACCGGCAGCGGCAACGGCTTCACCTTTCTCAACTACAACGCCCACGACATGCTGCACGTGATCGAGCGCGCGGTGGGCTACTACCGCGACCATCCCGACGTGTGGCGCGGGCTCATGGCCCGGGCCATGGCGGGGCAATACGGCTGGGATCAGTCCGCCCACCATTACGTGGACCTCTACGCGGAGCTTTCAAAGCCGGTCCGCAAGGCGAGGGTTGCGAAAGAGGCAGAGAAACCGGCGGAAGCCCCCGCGGAGGTCCCCGTTCCCGCGGAAGCGCCCGCCAAGCCCGCGAGAAAGCCACGCGCCAAAAAGGCCGCCGCCACGGAAGGCGCGGCCCCGGCGGAACCGCCCGCCAAGCCCGCGCGAAAGCCCCGCGGGAAGGCATAGCCCTTTCATAGGATGGTGTAAAACGCGCCGCCGGTACGCATGCCGGCGGCGCGATTTGCACAGACCATCCACAAAGTGCCCGTTATGCTTTAATCGTTCCCGGCGGCGTGCACGCCGGGAACGGGATCGCACCATCAGTGCGCACACTGGTGGCGCTATCCGTACATCCGGACCGAACAGGCGCTGCCCGAGGACGAGAAGCTCAGCGCGATGATCGCGGAATACGAAAACGCGCGGCGCGAATACGATGTGGAGGGTGCCGAGGCCCGGGTCGGCGGCGTGACGGCCTCCGTGATGGCGATACGCACGTCTCCCGCGGATTCGGACGACAAGGACGGAAAGGGCGAGATGAACCTGTGGCTGAAGTTTTCGGACGTTCCGTCCTTTGACCCGAGCCGGGTGGACTTCTCCATCGTCGTCGACGGAGAGGAAATTCCGATGCGGGTGGACGGGGATCTCCGGGCGTACCGCGACGAAGGCGGGCGCACGCTGACCGCCGAGGACTGGGCGAACGATACTTCCGGCAGCAATTCTCAGACGTGGGACGGCGAGCTTATCACCTGGCTGGAATTTGACATTGACTCCTGGCGCTGGGACGAACCCAGGGCGCTCGAACTGAAGGCGACCATCGACGGTCAGTTGTTCTCGATCCCCTTTGCGTTTGATCCCGTCAAGGCCCACGAGAACGCCGTCGAAATGGCCAGGACCAGCGTAAAGCTGGTGGATGAGAATTACGAGCACGACAAGGCCGAGCTGGAAACCATGGAGGCGGGCGCCGCGGCGGTGGGGCTGACCGGCAGCGCGGAAGGATACGACTGGGTGATTTCGGAGATGTCCTACGCCAATGAGAACCTGTACTTCACGGCGGCCTTCGGCGCCGCTGAAGGGAAGGGCTCCGCGGCCGGGGATGCGGACTTCTGGCTGGCGGGCGTCACCGTGGACGGCATGATGACGGGCTCGGGCAGCTCGGAAACCACGGCCCAGGCGGAAAGCGGCTATACCGCGCTCTACCAGTGCGCCCTGGGGCGCGATCCCAGGCGGCTCCCGGAGGAATCGCTGATCGCGCTGTCGCTGGAACTGGGCGGGGTTGAAAACGCGGAGCGCGCGGCGTTCCGGTACAACTGGAAGGAGAAAAAAGCCGCGCTGCCCAGGGACGAAGCGGAGCGGAAGGCTTGGGTGGAGGAGGCCGAAGCGCTGAATAAGGCGATCTACGGCCAGTATACGGAAAATGTCGGCTATGACCTGACGCCGCTGGCCCTCACGCAGGAGAAGGACGGCGTATCCATGACCATTACCGGCGCAAGCTTCTGCGCGGACGTCAGCCGACTGGAGTTCTACGTCAGCGTGGAGGGGGATTACGCGGGCAGCCCGTACCTGTGGCTGAATGAACCCAGTGTGACCATCAACGGCTACCAGGCGCACGCCGCGGGCAGCGGCTCCAGGGGCAAAGAGGACATCCCCACCGGATACTACGTGTACCCGCCGCTGAATATTTCGGAATTTGGCGACGGCGACCGGGTGGTCTTCGAGCTTCCCCTCTACGATAAGGACGCGGACTTTGGGAATACCAACCACCCCGAACCCGCGGCCACGCTCGTCTACGAGTTTACGATCGACAAAGGCGAGCTGAAGCCGCTGAAGGCGGACGAATAACCCGCCCGGCGGCGGCGCGGTGCCGCGCTCCGGGCCGCGGGCCTCATCCGCCCAGGTTGCCCCTTCGCAGCCGTTCGTCAAGCTCCCAGAGCGCCACCTTCTGATCGTGAAAGTACACCAGCGCCTCGGCCGCCTCATAGGCGTGCCACCCGAAGCCGGTGTGCTCCTCCGAAAGGGTCACGGGCCCGTCGTAGGCCATGGCGAAAAAAGTCATGGGGATCACGACCACATCCCGCCCCCAGCGCGCCTGGGTTTCGGCGGAAAACAGGTACACCGGCAGGTAGCTGACGGTGGTCAGGCGGCGCAGCGGGGCGTCGCTCAAAACGCCCGATTCCTCCCGGGTCTCCCGCCGCGCGGCCTCTTCGTCGGTTTCGCCCGCCTCCACACCGCCGCACACGCCCTGCCACCACAGCGGGTTTTCCGATCGCTGAAACAGTGCGTACTCGTATTCGCCATTCGGATTCTTCCTGTACAGGAATACGTGCACCTGACGGGGCTGCCGCGCCATATCGCGCCCTCCTTTCGCCCGCGGGGCCGCGCCCCAACGGAAACGCCGGGAATCCACGGAGGATTCCCGGCGCGGTCTGCTTCCGGTGGAACGCGCCTTAGCCGCGCAGCACCGCGACGCCGGTGTCGATGACCGACGGACCGGTGGAGAGGCCATTGATCACGGCATAGGCTTCCGCCACGCCCAGATAGCCCATGGTGAAGGGGTTCTGCGCCATGGCGGCCTTCAGCGAGCCGTCCTTGAGCAGGCCCATGATCGCGTCGGACTTGTCAAAGCCCACGCCGATGATCTCCGGCGCTTCGGCCTTGATGGCGTTGCCGGTGCCCACGGTGGAGCCTTCGTTGGTGCCGAAGATGCCCACCAGGTCCGCGTTGCCCATGATAAAGTTGGTGGCGGCTTCCTGGGATTCGGCGGCCAGGCCATCCTTGTACTCGGTGGTCAGAAGCTCAAAGCGGCCATCGGCGGTGATGGCGTCGCGGAAGCCCGCCTCGCGGTTCATGGTGGAGTTGGTGGCGGTGTTGACGCCGATGATGGCGATCTTGCCGGAGGTCTTGCCGGCCTTGTCCAGTTCCTCAAGCATGGTGGTGCCCGCCAGCTTGCCGGCGGCGTAGTTGTCGGTGGACAGCGTCACCGGAACGGGCGCGGTGGCCGGGGAGTCCACGTAGATCACGGTGATGCCCTGGGTCTGGGCTTCCTCGACGGTCTTGGCGATGCCCTGCGGGTCGGTGGCGGCCAGCAGGATGACGGCCGGCTTCTCGGCGATGGCGTTGTTCAGCACCTCGATCTGGTCGGCATTGTCCTTGCCGTCCGGCGCGTCCCACTTGTAGTCAACGCCCAGCGCCTTGGCCATGGCGGATGCGCCCGCGTCCACGGACACCCAGTGCATGTCCATCTTGTCCATGGTGATCAGGTATACCAGGTTGCCTTCCGCATTGGCCATGGAGGCCATGCCCAGGGAGAGGAGCAGTACGAGCGTGAGCGCCAGGATTTTCTTCATAGCGAAAAACCCTCCTTGATGTTTATGCTAAGCGCCCCGAAGGCGCCTGCAATCTCAGTCTGCGCCGGCGCGCCTGCCGCGTCCGAACAGCTTCTTGAGGTCGATGGCGTCGCCGCGGGCGACGCGGTCGATGAGCACCGACAGGATGACCACGATGCCGATGACGATCTGCTTCAGCGCCAGCGGCGCGCCGGCGAACTGCAGCCCGTTTTGCAGCACGCCCCAGATGCACGCGCCGATCACCGTGCCGAACAGCAGCCCCTGCCCGCCCATGGTGGACACGCCGCCGATGACCGATGCCGCCACGGCGTTCAGCTCGTAGGTGTTGCCCGCGTCCAGGGTGCCCATGCCGCTCTGCGCCATCAGGATGAAGCCCACGATGCAGCTCATGAACGAGGAGATCACATAGGCTTTGGTCATCGCCCACTTGACGTTGACGCCGGAGAAGCGCGCCGCCTCATAGTTGGAGCCCAGCGCGTAGATGTGCCGGCCCGTGCGGGTGGAGGACAGAATGTAGTTGAAGATCAGGAACAGGAGGATGGCGATCCACATGGGCGTAAAAAGCCCCGCGAACTTGCCGTAGTAGAAGAGGTCCCGGAACGCCTCGCTGCCGCCGGCGGAGATCAGGTCGGTGTTCATGTTGCCGTTGACGATCTGCGCCACGCCCCGGGCGGTGATCATGGTGCCCAGCGTCGCGATGAAGGGAGGCAGCTTGGCCCGCGCGATCAGCGTGCCGTTGAGAAAGCCCACGAACAGGCACGCCAGCACGGTCAGCGGCAGCGCCACGAGGGCGTGAACGCCGTGGGTCATCAGCGTGGCGCTCATCATGGTGCTCATGCCCACCACGGAACCGATGGAAAGGTCAATCCCCCCGGTGATCAGCACATAGGACTGGCCCATGCCGATGATCAGGATCGGCGCCACCTGGCGCAAAAGCGAGGTGATGTTGCGGGAGGTCATGAAGCTGGGGTTGAGCCACGCGAATACCACGCACATGGCCGCCAGCGCCGTGGTCACCGAGATCACCTGGCCCATGCCGCGCACCTGCAGGATGCGCCGGAATACATTGTCCTTTTTCATCAGACTGCCTGCCCCTTCCTGGATTCAAACTGCGTAGCGCTCTGCATGATCTTGTCCTGGGTCGCCTGGGCGGCCTCGTATTCGCCGGTGACGCGCCCGTCGCACATCACGACGATGCGGTCGGCCATCCCCAGAATCTCCGGCATTTCGCTGGAGACGAACAAAACGCCAATGCCCTTTTGCTTGAGTTGGTTCATCAGGTGGTAGATTTCCACCTTGGCGGCCACGTCGATGCCGCGGGTGGGCTCGTCAAAGAGCACCACCTCCGCGTCCCGCACCAGCCACTTGCCCACGACCACCTTCTGCTGGTTGCCGCCGGACAGGTTGCGCGCCAGCATCAGCTGGCTGGAGGCCTTGATCTTGAGATCGTCGATGGCGCGCTGGGTGAGGCTCGCCTCCTTCCGCCGGAGCACCCTGCCCAGCGGGCCGCGCAGAAGATCCAGGTTGGCCAGCGCCACGTTCTCCCGGAGGGAGAGGTCCACGCACAGGCCCTCCTTTTTGCGGTCCTCCGGCACGCAGGCGATGCCCGCGCGGATCGCGCCGGCGGGGGAGTGGATCGCGACCGCCCGGCCGTTGAGCGTCACGGTGCCGCTTTCCACCGGGTCCGCGCCGAAGATCGCGCGCATGGTTTCCGTGCGCCCGGCGCCCATCAGGCCCGCAAAGCCCAGTATTTCGCCCTTTCGCAGATCAAAGCTCACGTCGCGCACCATGTGCCCGGCGTTTAAATGCTCCACCTTCAGCACCACGTCGCCCACGGGGCATTGCACGTGGGGGAACTTTTCGGTGATCTCGCGGCCCACCATCAGCGAGATGATCTCGTCGATGGAGATGTCGGCAAAATCCCGGGTGGCGACAAAGCGGCCGTCCCGGAGGATCGTGACCCGGTCGGCGATGGGGGCCAGCTCCTCCAGCCGGTGGGTGATGTACACGATGCCGACGCCGCGCTTTTTCAGTTCGTGAATGATGCGGTTGAGCTCGTCCACCTCGCGGTTGGTCAGCGCGCTGGTGGGCTCGTCCATGATGAGCACCTTGCAGTTGGTGGAGACCGCCTTGGCGATCTCGACCATCTGCTGCCCGCCCACCGGTAGTTTGGATACCGGGGTTTCCGGGCTGATGGAAAGGCTCAGCTGCTTCAGGTATTCCGCCGCGCGGCGGTTCATGTCCCGTTGGCGCAGCTTCGTGAAGCGGCTCTCCTCCCGGCCCAGGAAGATGTTTTCCGCCACCGTCAGGTGCTGGCACATGTTCAGCTCCTGGTGGATGATGGCGATGCCCATCTCCTGCGCCTTCTTGGGCGTCAGGTGCTCGACGGGGCGCCCTTCCATCCGGTAGGTGCCGCCGTCCCGCGTGTAAATGCCGCTGATGATCTTCATCAGCGTGGATTTGCCCGCGCCGTTTTCCCCCAGAAGCGCGTGCACTTCGCCTGCGCGCAGGTCAAAGTGCACATCGTCCAGCGCCCGGACGCCGGGAAAGGTCTTGGTGATGCCGTGCATTTCGATCAGATTGTCCAAAGGGTCGCCCCCTTCAAGCGCCGCGCCGGCAGCGGATTTAAACATTGTTCTTGAGGATCGTTAATTATTCTAGCAATAATTTGGAAAAAAGTCAATGGATTCCGACAATTTGAACAGCGCGCGGAGAATTTTTGACCGCGGGATTGCGGGCCCCGGCGCAACCCCGTATAGTCGATGGGCGACACGCTTCGGGCGGGGCTTTCGCTGGCGGCGTCGGGCTTTGGGTTCTGGAGCCACGACATCTCCGGGTTCGCGGACACCGCGCCCGCAGACGTGTACAAGCGCTGGTGCGCTTTCGGGCTCATATCCTCCCACAGCCGCCTGCACGGTTCCCGCAGCTACCGGGTGCCCTGTTTGACGAGGAGGCCGTGGATGTGCTGCGCTTTTTCATGCGCCTCAAGTGCCGCCTGATGCCCTGCCTGCATCAAAAGGCGGTGGAGGCCCGCGAAACCAGCGCGCCGCTGATGCGCCCCACGTTTCTCGTTTTTCCGAAGGACCCGGCCTGCGCCTGCCCGGACAGGCAGTACATGCTGGGAGAGGCCAGATGGTGGCGCCGGCGTTCTCCGCGGCGCGGGTGGGCGGCAGAGTCGCGGCGGAACTGACGCCTCCCCTGGATCATACCGTGGAAGTAATCGGATAGGATGCAAGCCGAGCCCTCCCGGAAACCCGGAAGGGCTCGATAACTTCCCCGGCGGCGGCGCGGACGTTAAGCCGGCTGGTGCAGGTCCCTGGTGAAGGCCCGCGCGCCGTCTGAAAGGAAGGACCGGACTACAGGACCAGCGACGGCGCGGCGTAGGTGCGGCCGGCCAACTCGCTGTTGAGCATGTACAGGCTCTTGGGGTCCGCGCCAAAGAGATCGAACTTGCGGATCAGGTCGTCGGCGTTTTTCTCCTCCTCGCCCTGCTCCTTGACGAACCAGTTGAGCACCTGCAGCGTGCGGTAGTCCTTGTGCTCGCTGGCCAGGGTGTAGATTCGGTTGATGCTCTCGGTGACGTATTTTTCATGCTCCAGCGACTTAAGAAGCGGCGCCTTGAAGGAATCAAACGCGGCGTCGGGCGCCTCAATCGCGTCAAAGGTCACGCATTCGCCCTCGTTGAGCAGATACCTTCTGAACAGCAACGCGTGGTCGCGCTCCTCCTGCGCCTGAACGAAAAACCAGTTCTCAAAGCCGTCCAGGTTGTTGTCGGCATAGTAGTTGGACATGGCCAGATACAGGTACGACGAGTAGAATTCCTTGTTGATCTGTTCGATCAGGAGCTTTGAAATATCCGGGTGCAGCATGGTACTTCCTCCCCATAGATGCTTTGTACTTCATACATACCCGCCCCCCTGACGTCTGAAACGCGGATCCCGCACCCGGCGCGCCCGGCATCGAATTTTACCGCCGCGCGCGTTTTCGTCCGCGGCCACCGTGGTATAATATTGTAGTTGAGGCCCGCGCAGGGCGGGCGCAAAACAAAAACCGAAAGGGATCGTTTTTATGTCGATGGAGCAATCCATGAGAAACCTGGAAGAAGACCCCGCGCGAAGACCGGAGGCCGCCGGCCTCCCGTTTCGCCCCGTCTGCGTCTGCGACAAACCCAATTTCGACCGCGCGATGCGCGAGCTCGACGATGACATCTGTGACTGCGCCTTCGCGGTCCAGTACATCTGGCGGAGCAAGTACCGCACCGAGATCTGCTTTCGCGACGGCGCGGCGTTTACCCGGTTCGGGTGCGACGGCGCGCGCATGTACGGCTTTCCGGCCGGGGGGGATCTGAGAAAAAATATCGAGGCGATCGAGGCGCAGTGCGCGGCGGCGGGGGAGGCGCTCCAGTTGGGGCTGCTGTCCGAAAAGATGAAGGCGATGCTCGAGGCGGAATTTCCCGGCGCGTTCCGGTACGAGGCCCGGCGCGACAGCGCCGACTACCTCTACGACGCGCGCAAGATGATCGATCTGCCGGGGCAGAAGCTGCACGCCAAGCGCAACTTTATCAACCGCTTCCGGTCGGCCTACGAGGGGCGCTGGCAATTCGAGCCCTTTGACCCCGAGAAGCTGGATGAACTGTACGACTACGAGGCCCGCTGGTGGCGCGACAACCGCACCTCCGAGGGCGATCTGGCGGCGGAGAACCAGGCCATCGTGAGCCTGCTGGAAAACGGCCGGGCGCTCGGCGTCAAGGGTGGCGCGCTCCGGCTGGACGGCCGGGTGATCGGCTTCTCGCTGGGCACCTTCATCACGCCGCAGGTGTTCTGCGTCCACATTGAAAAGGCCGACTGGATGATTCCGGGCGCCTATCAGGTGCTGACCAACGAGGTCGCCCGGGCCTACTGCGCGGACATCGGCAAAATCAACCGCGAGGATGACATGGGCATCGAGGGCCTGCGCAAGGCCAAGCTGTCCTATCAGCCCGACGAGATCGCGATGAAGTACGTCGCGACGCGGGTGTGAAGGGCGTCCGGCTGTCCCGCCCGGAGGACCGGGCCGCGCTTGAGCGGATTTGGAACGCCTCGTTCCCGGGGGACGAGGCGTTTGCCCGATGGTTTTTGGAAAACGCCTACGCGCCGGAGCGCGCGCTGGTCTTCGAGGAGGGCGGCGCGCCCCGCGCCATGCTGCACTTGATGCCGGTTTCCCTGCGCTCCAATGGGCGGGATCTGGCCGCGGCCTATGTGTACGCGGTGGCGACGCTGCCCGAATGCCGGGGCCGCGGGATCGCGGCGTCGCTTCTTGAGGATGCGGCCGCGCTGGAAAGGGCGCGCGGAAAGGCGATGCTCGTGCTGGTGCCCCAGTCCGGGGCGCTGTTTGAATACTACCGCCGCCAGGGATTTTCAGACGCGCTGTTTCGCGCGCGCCGCTTCATCGCGGCGGAGGGCGCGGGGGCGGAGGGCTTTGAGGAGGACGACGCGCCGGACATCCCCGGGATGCGGGCGCTATACGAGGCCGCCCTCGCCGGGCGCGACCGCGTGGCCCGGCCGGAGGCCGACTGGGCGCGTTCCCTGACATATCTCCGTGCCGTGGGCGTCCGGCGCGGGGGCGCTCTCGCCGGCTACGCGGTGTTCGAACCCGGCGGTGGCGTGCGGGAGATGGTCGCCGCGGACGGCTTTGCCTTCCGGGCGCTCAAGGAAGCGGCGCTCCGCCGCCTGGGAAAAACCGAGGCCGTCGCCTTCGGCCCCGGCGAGCCGGCCGAGCCCTACGGCATGGCCCGGGCGCTGATTCCGGGCGTCTCGCTGCCCCGGGCCTACGCGGGGCTGATGCTGGACTAGTCGTCCGCGAAGCCTAAGAACCACGCTATGGCTGGATCTTTTCCTGTCCGGCTGTGTCGCTCTCCGCTTGACGTAGCGCTGCTACGCCTGCGCTCCGGCTTCGTGCCGGGCAGGAAAATCTCTGCGCCCTATCATCGGCTCTTAGACTTCGTGGACTACTGGTACTCCATCCATTACAGAACGACAGGATAGAGAGAACGAAGCCTGAATCTGGCATCGGAAGAGGCAAAATGCCAATTAACCGGGGCGGCGCTTGAAGCATGGGTTGTATTTCTCGATCTTCGCCACCTGCTCCGCCGTCAGTCCCGCGCCGGTCTCCAGATGCCGCTCCTCCACCTTGGCCAGCGATCATACACGCTGGCCATGTCGTTTCGGATGAGGATCTTCTGGACGGTAGGCGAGCTGACAGAAACCCCCTGCAATTTCAGGAAATCCGACAGCTTGACGCAACCCCAGGACGGGTGCGCAAGGCTGCACTCCAGTGTGGCCGCCTCAGTCCCCGGTGTGGTCTGGTTCGGCTGCGATTTGGGGATGGGCGGCATATCCTTCAGCCCATCCAGACCGTGCTGCGCTCGTATATTCCACATTACAACACTGTCCGCCCACTTTCATCCGTGGGAAACGTGCCGCTGGCGAGGCTGTACAAACGGGAAGAAGGATGCAGCACATGATCCTCGTTTCGCCCTTGACCCGTCCGCCCGCCCGCGCAGCCATCGCCGCGCTGAGGACCGACGGAAACAGCAGGATCACACGGTTGTTCCTCGGCGACCAAGTGTACCGCGCGCGAACGGCCGCATCATGGGTCCCCTCCGGATTGGCTTGTTCATGTGCTTTATTATACTGCATCTCCCACCCGCAAGCGAACTCATTCTGTGCGGTATCGCCTTAAGTTCATTATTGGTTTCTTCGGTGATTTAGTGTCAGCGGCTCCATTCCCGCTCCCTGAACTCCGACGGGGTCATGCCGTAGCGGCGCTTGAAAGCCTTGCCGAAGTAGTTGGCGTTGCTGTAGCCCATCTTCTCCGCGATCTGCTGGATGGCTATTTGGGAATCGAGCAGGTACTCCCTGGCATTGTTCATGCGCACCTGCAGCACGTACTCGTAGATCGGGCAGCCGTACTGACTTCGGAAGAGACGGTTCAGGTATTCCTTGCTGAAGAAGAACTTCTCCGCCAAGGCCTCCACCCGGATGTCCTCGTGGTAGTGGCGGTCGATGTGATCTCGCACGGCGGCGATCACCTCGGCGGGGGTCTGTTCCTTCAAGTCCAACGTCTTTTCCGGCAGCCGAGACATTGCCTTTTTCAGCGCCCGCTCCAGTTCGCCCCGGTTGATGGGCTTGAGAAGATAATCCACCACGCCCGCGCGGATCGCCGCCTTGGTATAATGGAAGTCGTCGTACCCGCTGACCACGATGTACTGGCAGTAGGGATGGTTGCGGCTGGAGATCTGCAGAAAGTCCGCGCCGCCCATGAGCGGCATGTTCATGTCCACAAACGCGATGTCGGGCCTGAGCCGCTCCATCATATGCAGGCCCTCTTGGCCGTTATAGGCAGACTGGGGCTCCTTCAGGCCCAGCTTTGGCCAATCGATCAGCGAGCAGATTGCCAGGTGCACCGGGTTCTCGTCATCAATCAACAGCACTTTGTACACTTTCGAGCACCTCCAGCGGGATGATGATGGAGACGACCGTCTCACGGGGCGACAAGGTACGACTGCGGATTTCGATGCGCGCCCGGTCGCCGTACAACAGTTTCAGGCGGCTGGCCAGGTTCATGAGTCCAATGTTCTGGGTGATGACCACGTTGGGCTTCGCGAGCGACCCGCGAAGCTCGTTAAGCTTATCCTTTTCGATGCCACAGCCGTCGTCCCACACCTGAAGCACCATGTCGCCGCCCTGTTTCTCTGCGTGGATGAGGATGCGGATTTCCGTCACTCCGCCTTTGAATCCGTGGGTGATGGAGTTCTCCGCCAGTGAGAGAAGGCCCAGCTTGGGGACCATCATCAGCAGGAGGCTCGGCTCCGCGGACAGTTCGTAGGCGAGGCGGTCGCCAAAGCGCGCCTTTTGCAGCGACAGGTACTTTTCCACATGGTCAATTTCCGTTTCCAGCGCGGCGAGGTTCCCGCCTTTGACGGAATACCTGAGGAGCGATGCCAGCGACGTGATCATATTGTAAATTTCTTCCTGCCCGCGGACGATGGCCTGGGTAGAAATCGCCTGCAATGTGTTGAACAGGAAGTGGGGGTTGGTCTGTGCCTCCAGCGCAGTCAGCTGGGCGGTGCGTTCGCTCAGCTGCGCCACATAGGTTTTCTCGATCAGCTCCTGAATGCTGTCCATCATCTGGTTGACATCCTCGGACAGCCCGCGAATCTCATAGCTGCCTTCCAGGGCGGCCTTTGTGGTGAAGTTCCCGGTGCCGACCCGACGCAGCCGGTGTGCCAGTTTGGACAGCGGCGTGGTGACGAATTTGATGGAGTAGATCACCATGAGCACCGTGAGCGCGAGGGAGATGATTCCCAGGAGGATGGAGCCGTTGCGCGTGGCGAACAGCGGCGCGTTGACCACCGACATAGACTTCATTCCGATCAGCGTAAAGCCGTAGGCGCTGCCATCCGCCGCGACGCACAGCGTGTCCCGCCCTTGAAGCCGGAGCGTCGCGCTCTCCTCGCCGCTGGAGATGAGCGCTTTCAAAAGCTGTACGTCCTCGTCCGCCATGGAGGCCGGGCGGAAGTAGAGTGCGCCGTCCGTGCCGAACACGCACAGCTGCTCCTCCGGCTCGTGGCTTAATTCCAGCGCCTGGGCAAAATCCAGGTTCACGGAGAAGCGCACCACGGCCAGCGGAGTCTCCCGGGGGGAGTCGATGATCGTGCGGGTGACCTCCAGGAATCCGTCTTCCGCGGAGGTGACGCTGCAAAAGTCCGGCTTCGCAATAAAGACATGGTAGTCCGGCAGTTGTCTGGGGTCTGCGCTCTTGATCAGCGTAATCTTCCGGGTCGGCCGCGCCAGAGAGTACCTGACGCGCTGGCGGATGAGGTACAGGTCCATCCGGTTCACGTCGCTGCGGGAATAGAAGGAGGTTTTGAGCGCGGACTCTACAGCCTGGCGCTGGGTATAATTGAGCGGTGCGGTCTTGATCACCAGATCCATAAAAGGCGCGTGATTTCTGAGCTGAATGGAAAACGCGCGCAGTTCTTCCACGTACTTGTCCAGGTTCGCAAGCTCCATCTCGAGCACCCGGCGCAGCATGAAGACCTGCCGCTGGGTGTTGGCGTTCGCCTGGCTGAAATAGCTGAACATAATGATGAGCGCCATTGTCAGAGAAACCGCCAGGCCTACGATGAGGCTCAGCTGCTTTCGTATGGTGGTGCGGTTCCGCCAGGCAAGGAAATGCTCTTTGAAGACTTTCATGAGTGGATCACCACCGTTTCGTAAGTATCTTACCACAAAGGCTGAAGGAAGGTAAAGATTTTGTGCGCGATTGTACCCCTGCTTGGCCCGAATATTACCTTTGAAAGTTAGGTACATTCGGATAAAATAAGCGTATAACGTTAAGGCCCGTGTGCGCCTTGACAAATATGGGATGTGGAGGTAGGATCACCATGAGGAAGCTTGTAAGCCTTGTGCTGGCCATCGCGATGCTCTTGTCCCTTGCGACGTTCGCGTCCGCCGAGCAGTCGGCGGAGATCAACATGTTCATCAGCCAGCCGGAGTACGCCGACCAGGTGCGCGCGCTGATCGACGCCTACAAGGAAGTCGCCCCCAGCGTGACCATCAACTACGAGACCACACAGAACGACTATCCGACACTGCTCAAGACCAAGATCAACGCCGGCGAGTGCCCGGACATCTTCTCCACCACCTCCGGCAAGGAGATCGGCGTATACCTCGATTACTCCTACAACTTCGCGGATCAGCCCGCGGCCGCCGCGATGCAGGACTCTGTGAAGGCGGTCATGATGAGCGGTGATGAAGTGCACGGCTTCGCGCTCAAGAGCAACTACTTCGGCATTGTCTACAACAAGAAGATCTTTGACGAAGTGGGCATCACCGAATTCCCGTCCACCGTCGAAGCGATGAAAGCCGCCTGCGAGAAGCTCTCCGCCGCCGGCTACCAGCCCTTCTCCACCGGCTTTGCCGAGTGGTGGGTGTACAAGCACGTGTTCCAGCACTTCCTGGATGCCGCCAGCGACAACCCGGAAGAACTGGTCAAGAAGTTCGTGGCGGGCGAGGCCAAGTTCAAGGACTACCCCATCCTGTATAACAACTTCTTTGACTTCCTTGATCTCGCCGTCAAATACGGTGACGCCAAGCCTCTGGAGACCGACCTGGCAGCCGAGGAATCCGCCATCGGCACCGGCAAGGCCGCGATGATCTTGGGCCAGGGTGCGTGGGTCGAGACCGACATCATGAACATCGACCCCGAGTTCCAGATTGGTTTCAATGGCTATCCGGTCACGGACGATGCCGCCAAGTGCCAAGTGGTCAGCGGCAGCGATCAGGCGATGCGCATCTACAAGGACTCTAAGGTGCTTCCGGCGGTGCTCGACTTCGTCAACTGGTGGTACACCAGCGACTACGGCAAGAACTGGTTCTGCGATGTGGCCGGCGTGATCCCGCCGATCAAGGACGCGAAGGCGCCTGATATGCAGATCATCAAGCAGGGCGATGAGCTGTCCGCTGCCAAGGGCGCCGCGGCGGTATCGATCTCCTACTCCACCGACAGCTTCCACCAGGCGTTCGGCGAGATCCTGCAGGCTTACGTGGGCGGCACGATCACCAAGGACGACGCCTGCTCTCAGATTGAGCAGAAGTGGGCCGAGCTCGAAGGCGGGAATTAACCGAAGCTCAAGCCGGGCCGCGCCGTATCCAAGGGTACGGTGCGGCCCGTTCCATGGAGGGGTGACAGTGCACAAAAACCGTTCAAGCGCGCTGGGCGCTGCGGCGATCCGGGAGACGTTTCTCTACACGTTGCCCGCCGTGATCCTGGTGGCCATAACGATTTACATTCCTTTCGTACTGAGCGGGTATTATTCGCTCACCGAGTGGAACGGGATTTCCAAGGTGCCAACGTTCATCGGGCTTGAAAACTTCCGCCAGATTTTCTCCGGCAGCCCGGATTTTCTCAAGGCGCTGTGGTTCACGGCGCGGTATGCGTTCTTCTTCATCCTGTTCACAAATGTCCTGGCGCTGGCGCTGGCCGTGGCACTGACCAAAAAATTCCGCATTGCAAACGTGTTGCGCGGCATGTTTTTCGTACCCTACATCATGAGCATGACCATCGTGGGCTTCATCTGGAAGTTCATCTTCTCCCAGGGATTCGAGAAACTGGCTGAGTTGACTGGCTGGGGTGTCTGGAACTTGAGCTGGCTGGGCGACGCGAACCTCGCCTTCTGGTCGGTGGTGATCGTGGGCGTGTGGCAGTCGCTGGGCTTTTACATCGTGCTCTATATCGCCGGGTTGCAGGCGGTGCCGCCGGACGTGCTGGAGGCCGCCCAGATTGACGGCGCGAACGGCTCCCAGCGATTCTTCCGGGTGGTGCTGCCGCTTTTGGGCCCGTCCATTACCACCTGCGTTTTCATGTCGCTGACGAACGCTTTGAAAGTGTTCGACATCATTCTGGCACTAACCAAGGGCGGTCCGGGCGGCGCAACCTATTCCGCGACGCTTGAAATCTACCGCGAGGCGTTCCAGAACAACCACTACGGCCTGGGCTCCGCCAAGGCGATTGTGTTTTTCGTGATGGTTCTGATCCTGACGCAGCTGGTTTTGAAAATCTTTGAGCGGCGGGAGGTGGATCTGTGATGACGAGCCGCGTCGCAAACCCACAAAAGCATACGGCGCGCGGGGCGTTGACGGTATTCGTCATGCTAATCGTTGCGCTGATCTACATCTACCCGGTGGTTTTGATGGTCATCAACTCCCTCAAGCCCTTCAAGGAAGTGCTGACAAACGTGCTGGCGCTGCCGCAGCAGCCGGCGCTTTCCAATTATGCCTACGTCATAGAGAAGATGGAGTACTTCCGCCTGTTCTGGAATAATCTGGCCATTACGCTGATCGGCATTGCGGGCATTGTGGCCTTCTCTGCGATGGCGGCCTACATCCTGGACCGGCGCAAGACCCGCTATACGAAAGTTCTGTACGCGGTGATCATCACGCCCATGCTGATCCCGTTCCAGACGATCATGATCACGCTTTTGAAATCGATGAATGTCATCGGCCTGTCCGGCAGCACCTGGGGCCTGGGCGTGCAGTACTGGGGTTTTGGCGTGCCGATGGCGGCGTTTATCTACTACAACTTCATGAAGACCGTGCCCCGGGAGATTGATGAGAGCGCGACCATCGACGGCGCGTCCACCTTCCGAACTTTTCGAAGCATCATCTTTCCGCTCTTGCAGCCGGTGACGGCCACGGTGATCGTGTTGGACGTGATGTGGATCTGGAACGACTTTCTACTGCCGCTGCTCATGGTCAACGGCTCGCCCAAGACGCGCACGCTGGTTCTGGCCGCCTACAACTTTGTGGGACAGCTCAACACAAAATGGCACTACGCGCTGGCCGCGATGGTGCTGGCGCTCCTTCCTTCGGTGGTGTTCTTCATCTTCCTTCAGAAGTACATCGTGGAGGGCGTCGTGGCCGGTTCAATTAAGGGATAGGATGAGGTGCTGATCCAATGAAATTTACGGACGGTTTCTGGGTGGTCAAGCCCGGGGTACAATTGATTAACTGCGCCCAGGTGCAGGATGCCCGATGGGAAGGCGATGCCTTTGTGGTATACTGTTCTCACGTGCCGGTTTCCGACCGGGGCATGACCCTGAACGCGCCGCTCATCACGCTGACCTTCCGCGCGCCGCGGCCGGGCATTCTCGCGCTGAGGGTTGAGCACTTCCAGGGCGGCGCGGGCAATGAGCCGAAGTTTGAACTGGACGAGCAGGGCGGAGATTTGATGGCCACCGAGGATGGGGACGCCATCACCCTAACATCCGGGCTGCTGTCCGCAGTCGTGAAGCGCAGTGCGTTCAGCTTGGACTATTACGAAAACGGCGTCCGGCTGACCGGACTGGGCGCACGCCACATGGGCTGCGCCAGGACGCCCTCCGGGCCCCATATGCGCGTCAAGCTGGATGTGGGCGTGGGCGAGAAAATTTACGGGCTGGGTGAGCGGTTCACGCCCTTCGTCAAAAACGGCCAGACGGTGGACATCTGGAACGAGGACGGCGGCACCGCGTCGGAACTGGCTTACAAGAACATTCCGTTCTACGTGACCAACCGCGGCTACGGCGTGTTCGTCAACAGCGCCGACAAGGTGAGCTACGAGCTTTGCAGCGAGGCGGTGGAGAGCGCACAGTTCTCCGTGCCGGGCGAGGGCCTTGAGTTCATGGTAATCGGCGGCGGCTCCATGAAGAAGGTGATCGAGAACTACACCGCGCTTACGGGCCGCGCCGCGCTGCCCCCCGCCTGGACTTTCGGGCTGTGGCTGACCACCTCCTTCACCACCGACTATGATGAAAAGACCATCCTGTCCTTCGTGAACGGCATGGCCGAGCGGGACATCCCGCTGCACGTGTTCCACTTTGACTGCTTCTGGATGCGGGGATACGAGTGGTGCAACTTCGCCTGGGACAAAAAGATGTTCCCCGATCCCGAAGGCCTGATCGCGAAGCTCAAGAAGAGGGGTCTCAAAACCTGCGTTTGGATCAACCCCTACATCGCGCAGAAGTCCCCGCTGTTCAAGGAGGCGAAGGAGGCCGGATACCTCCTCAAGCGCCCGAACGGCGACGTATGGCAGTGGGACATGTGGCAGGCGGGCATGGGCCTTGTGGACTTCACCAACCCCGACGCCCGCGCGTGGTTCCAGAGGAAACTCAAGGCGCTTCTGGACATCGGCGTGGACAGCTTCAAGACCGACTTCGGCGAGCGCATTCCGACGGACTGCGTCTATTTTGACGGCAGTGACCCGGTAAAGATGCACAATTACTATACGCTCCTCTACAACCGCTGCGTGTTTGAACTCTTGGAAAGGGAGCGCGGCGTCGGCGAGGCCTGCGTGTTCGCCCGCAGTGCCACCGTGGGCGGACAGAAATATCCGGTGCATTGGGGCGGCGACAGCACCAGCACCTTCGTCTCGATGGCGGAGTCGATGCGGGCGGGGCTTTCGCTCTGCCAGAGTGGGTTCGCGTTCTGGAGCCATGACATCTCCGGGTTTGAGGACACAGCATCCCCCGAGGTCTACATGCGCTGGTCGCAGTTCGGGCTTTTGAGCAGCCACTCGCGGCTGCACGGCTCCAACAGTTACCGGGTACCGTGGCTCTTCGGCGAGCGCGCACCGGGGGTTGTGAAGCGGTTCGTCAACCTCAAGTGCCGCCTGATGCCCTACCTGTACGCCGCGGCGGTGGAAGCCTGCGAAACCGGGATACCGATCATGCGGCCGATGGTGATGGAATTCCCCGGCGACAGGATGTGCGAGGATCTTGACCGCCAATACATGCTGGGGGAGGGCCTTCTGGTCGCGCCCGTCTTCCGGGCGGACAACGTGGCGGAGTACTACTTGCCCAAGGGAAGATGGACGCACCTTCTGACTGGCAAGGTGGTCGAGGGCGGTGCGTGGCGCATGGAAAAGCATGATTTTGACGGCCTGCCACTTTTCGTCCGGGAAAACAGCATCTTCCCGGTGGGCGAAAGCGAAACCCTGGTGGATTACGACTATTTGGACGGGCTCGAACTGCGCGTCTATCAGCCGGGCGAGCAGGGGACCGATGCGGCGATCGTGGACAATAAGGGCGTCCACCGGCTCACTGTCACCGCGCGAAAAGCCAATGACAGGGTGCGCGTGACCGTGGACGGCGTGCACAAGGGGATTCGCCTGACG
This sequence comes from Eubacteriales bacterium, assembly GCA_029974035.1. Next base: position 20,370 of record JARKQG010000026.1, read on the forward strand.
GTGTACGATGGGTTGGAGGTTCGGAAGGCTTTCCTTCAGTCGGGAGCGTGCGAAGCCGTCGTCTGATCTGATCCAGGGTGTTGCAAAAAACGGGTCTATGTTAAAATAACGGACAGAAAGCGAAACAGTAGCCGACCGGAAATCCCGCGGGCGGGACAGTTTTGCCCCGCAACCAGATTCGAGGTGATTCGGGCGGCAGTATGACCGCACGGTGTCCACGGACGGATTGAGCGCAGCCGCAATCTTTCCGCAGCTGGCCGCGCCCCTGTTTTCCCGCTTTATTTTGTGCGGGCGTAACATGGGCGCCGTCTTTTGTGATCGTTACCCGGAAAGCCGGACGATCAGGCCCGTCAGGAGGATCAGCCCAACCAGAATCAGCGTAGGCACCTTCCTGCGCAGCATCCTCCGCACCTCAGGGTCCAGCGCATCTTCATACCATCCCCGCCGCTTCATCCGAAGATTTCCTCGTAATCCTTCCGGCTTTTGACGCGTCCGGCGTCTGTGAGGCGGATGAGGCCGCGGTGGTTTTCCACCAGCCGCGCGCGCAGAAGTCTCCGGAGGATTTTCTGGGCGAAGGCCTCGTCCCAGCGCAGGTGATGCCGCAGCGTGGCCGCGCCCGCCTCCTGGGCTTCGTCGGCCGCGCCTTCGTGGTGGCTCAGATGGAACAGCAGCGTCTTTTCCGCGAAGGCGATT
>JARKQG010000075.1 GCA_029974035.1 Eubacteriales bacterium
CGCCGGCCTCCGCCCGGGCGTCCCCGCCGGAGAGCGCAAAGCCCGCCATGCCCGCGAGGCGGATCTCGCCGTCCACCCGGGGCGTAAGCCGCGCCAAGGTCAGCGCGCCGCCCTGCCAACGGGCGTCAATCTCCACGTTTCCGCGGGCCACCAGTCCCCGGAATTCGCCATCCCGCCAGGAGGCGGGCAGCGCGGGCAAGAGGCGGATTTCGCCGCCGTGGCTGGCCAGCAGCATTTCCACCACCGCCTGCACCGCGCCCAGGTTGCCGTCAAGCTGCATGGGCATGGCGTCCTCCATCAGCTTGGGGACCCGGCCGATGTTGCAGCAGCTGAAGAGGTTGGGCTGCCCGGACAGGCGCGCCATGCCGCCCACCATGTCCCGGGCGTCGTCGCCCCGGCCCATCCGGGCGTAGAGCCCGCCGGCCCAGGCGCGGCTCCAGCCGGTATTGCAGCCGCCCGCGCGCCGCCGCTTGTCCAGCGCCGCCTCCACCGCGGCGAAAAGCGCCGGCGTGCGCCGGGTGATCAGCGCGTAAGGGTAAGCCCCGATCAGGTGGGACTGGTGGCGATGGGCGGGCTCGGCCTCGGGGCGGGGCTCGCCCCACTCCAGCACCGCGCCGTCCGCGCCCACCTGGGTGGGGTAGAGCCGCGCGCGGGCGTCGCGGAGCCGCCCGGCAAAGTCCGCGGGGCAGGGCGCGTCCGGCATCAGGCGCAGGGCCTCGAGGCAGTTGGAGAAATTCAGTTCGATCAGCTGGGAATCCATGGCGGTCATCCGGCAGAAGGAAGCCCGGCGGCCCCCCGCGTCCAGGTAGGAATTCTCGGGGGAGGTGGTCACGCCCATCACCAGGCGGCCTTCTTCGTCCTCCTCCAGAAAATCGAGGGCGAAGAGCGCCGCGTCCCGGATGACCGGCCACGCCCGGCGCAGGTAGTCCCCGTCCCGGGTGTACAGGTAGTGCTCCCACAGATCCGCCGCCACCCAGAAGCCGCCGGAGAACCAGTAGGAGCAGTGGACGCCCGCGTCCTGCACGGCGGTGTCCGCCCACAGGTCGGTGTTGTTGTGAAGGACGAAGCCCCGGCAGCCGTACATGCGGCGGGCGGTGTCCGTCCCGCTTTCGCGGATGCGCCGGATCAGGCGGAAGTAGCTCTCAAAGCAGCCCGGCAGGTTGGCGCTGTCCACCGGCCAGTAGTTCATCTGCAGGTTGATGTTGGTGGTGTACTTTCCGTCCCAGATGGAGAGAAGATCCCGGCACCAGAGCCCCTGCAGCGCCGCGGGCAGACGGCTTTCGTATCCCGCGCTGAGAAGCGCGTACCGCCCGAAGTGGAAAAGGAGCAGCGCCAGATGGTCATCCAGCGCCCGGAGGGACAGGCCCAGGGCCTTCTCCGGCGCCTCGCCCGAGCGCAGCGCGTCAAAGAGCCGGTTCATCGGCGGCAGCGGCTGCGCGCCCTCCAGCCGGATCTCCGCCAGATCGTACAGCGGCGTCCACGCCCGCAGGTGCGCCGCCCGCACGGCGTCGTACCCCGCGCCGAGGGCCGCGGCCAGGGACGCCTCGCACGCCTCTGCCGGGTTGCCGCCCTCAAAGCCGGTGCCGCCCGCGATGTAGATTTCCGCCGAGCGGGCGTTTCTGACCGCCAGCTTGTCCCCAATCACAAGGCACTCCCCGTCGGCGCGGCCCGCCAGGGCCACCGCAAAGCCCAGCCCTTTCCGACCGCCCAGGCTGCCCTCGATCAGAACGCCGCCGGCGATCTTCCGCGCGGTATCCTCGTGGGTGCCGTAGCTGAACTGCCCCACCCGCTCGCCCCGTTCGACGCCGGCAAAAAAGTTGAGCACCGGCGCGTCCGCCTCAATCCGGACCGCCGCCACCCGGTGGGGGATGCTGACGAACACCTCCGTCCGGTACCGCACGCCGTCCAGCGCGTATTCCTGCGTCGCGGTGGCGGTGCGAAAGTCAAGGGTGTGGCGGTAGTCCGAGGCGCGGGCGTCGTCGTGGTCAAAAAAGTCCAGCACGGCCAGCCCCAGCGTGGTAAAGTGGCGCTGGCTCTCCGGCGTGCCGGTCAGCGCCAGCACCGCCAGGCGCTCCGCCTCGCGGACGCGCCCCGCGCGCATCAGGCGCCGGATTTCCGGCATGCGCGCCGCCGCGTCCGGGTTGACCCGGTCCCGGGGACCGCCGTACCAGGCGGTCTCCTCGTTCAGATGGATGAACTTCTCCCGGACGCCCCCCAGTACCATGGCGCCCAGCCGCCCGTTTCCAAGGGGCAGCCCTTCGTCATAGCGCATTGAAGGCCGGTCAAACATGATCTGGTGCGACAAGCCGCTTCCTCCTTCCCCCTCTTGGGGCGCCTCGCCGGATGGGATCGTTCGAAAAACCGGCCTCTCCTCCGGCCGCCTTCGGCGGGAGAAGCGCCTGTTTTCGGGGATTATCGCTGGTGTCGTGCTTTTCGGGTGCCGCGCCGTCGTCGTCGGGCATTTTGCGTCAAAAACGCTTGACAAGGTTTGGTTGATCAATTATGATTAATGTATGATCTTATATGATCTATTGTGGGTATGATACCACAGAAAAGCGGCGGCGTCAACCATGAATTTACGGATGAAACAGAGGTGCGTTTTGTGCGCGGACAGGACATGACGATCGAGATCCTTCAGGCGCTCCAGAGCGCGGGCGTTCCGGCGGGGGCCAAGGCGCTGTCGGAGGCGACGGACGCCTCCCAGGCCACCGTCGGCAGGGTGCTCAGGCGGATGGAGGAGGACGGGCTGATCGAGCCCGTCAGCAACAAGGGCAGAAAGCTCACGCCCGAGGGGCTGCGGCGGCTGCGGGAGCACAGCGCGTCTGATGTGAAAAGGCGGCTTGCCCGGGATCTGGTCAACATTTCCTTTGACGGCGACAAAGAGCGGCTGATCGAGGTCATGCGCATCCGCGAGATGCTGGAGCCGGGCTGCGCCGCGGTGGCGGCCCTGCGGGCCACGCAGGAGGAGCTTACCGTGCTGGAAAACTATGCCTTCGGCCACCGCTACCTGCTGTTCCAGGGGAAGGCGGCCAACCGGGAGGACCTCAATTTTCACCTCTCCATCGCCGCCGTATCCCAAAACCAGACGCTCAGCAAGATTCTGGAGCTGCTGCTCACGGACAACAATGCCTACGTCGAGTTTTCCCGGGCCGGCGAGGCGGAGCGCGACGCCCAGGTGACGGCGCACTTTGAAATCCTCGACGCGATCCGCAGCCGCGACGGCGACCGGGCCCGGAAGGCCATGTGCGCCCACCTGAAGCACGTCATCGAGGACGTGCGGCGCGTGTACCACATCGCGGAGGACCGGGGCGGCGCCCCCGGCGTGGAACCGGGCTGTGGGGCCGCGCCGGAGGACGGCGCCAGTCCGTCCTGACCGCCTTCCTTTTTTCTTCCGGACCGATCCATGCTGCTACGCGGCGGGCCCGGCGCTGTCTATATAGATGAAGCGCCGAAATGCGGCGCGCTCTTGCCGTCCTGTCCGAACGGTTTGGGGCGGCGAAGAGCATCGAGGAGGGATCATTTTGAAACGGATAATGGCGATGCTCATTGCGGGGCTGATGCTGCTGGCGCCGTCATCGCTGGGCGAGACGGGCGCGGCCATCGGGCCGGAGGGCCGGCTGATGCTGCCGGACGGCGAGCCCGCCGGGATCGGGGAAAACGTTCAATCCATCGTGGCGGAAACGGACGCCGCCGTGTACTTCACGCAGGGCCCGGAAGCCGGGGCCGCGGAGGCGGTGAATTCGCTCTGGGTTTACAGGGACGGGGCGGTTCAGCGGGTGAGCGACCTGGCCTCGAATGCCGTATACGACGCGGAAACAGGGACAATCTACTTTCTGTTCCTTCCCGGCGCGCCGCAGCTGATTGCGCTGGACGCGGCCACGGGGCAGATGCTGCTCCTGCCGCTGGACCTGGAGGACGCCGCGCCGAAGGACCCGGAGATCGCGCTGGCGGACGGCGGGGTCACGGTTTACACCACTTCGGAATCCGGGGAGCGGACCGTCGTGGCGGCCGTTTCGATGCCCGCCGAGGTCGGGGCCGCCCAGCCCACGGCGGAGCCCGAACAGAACCTCTCGCGCGGCTCGAAGGGCGAGAATGTGCGAAGCGTGCAGCAGCGGTTGGCGGATTTGGGCTATCCGACGGGCACGGCGGACGGGGTGTTCGGCTACAAGACCCACCAGGCCGTGCGCTACTTCCAGGACGTGCTGGGACAGGATCAGACCGGCGTGGTGACGCCCGGGCTCAAGGCGCAGATTCTCGCGGAGGGCGCGCCTGAATACCGCGCGTACGTCGCGCTGGACAGGGGCAGTCACGGCGTCCGGGTGGAGGCGCTTCAGTCGCGTCTGAACGCGCTGAACTACCTCACCGGCGCGGTGGACGGCGACTACGGTGCCCGCACCGCCGAGGCCGTGCGCCTGTTTCAGAAAAAGGCGGGCCTCGGGCAGACCGGCGCGGCTTCTGTGGAAACGCTGAAGGCGCTGACGGCAAAAAACGCGCCCGTTTACAGCGAGTACCTGCGGCTGGAGAAGGGAAATTCCGGCAGCCGCGTCAAAAAGCTGCAGGAGCGCCTGTACAAGCTGGGCTACTACGCGGGCGCGCGGGACGGCAGCTACGATTCGCGGACGGCCGAGGCCGTCAAGCAGTTCCAGAGCGCCATCGGCGTGAAACAGACGGGCGCGGCCAACGAAAAGCTGCAAAAGAGGCTCTTTGCGTCCGGCGCGCCCAAGTGCAAGGCTTTTATTGAGCTGAAGTACGGGGATACGGGCACGCGCGTCAAGGAGCTGCAAAAGCGGATCAAGGCGCTGGGGTACTATGACGGCGAGATCGGCGGCCACTTCCGGTCGAAGACCAGAAACGGCGTCAAGGCATTCCAGAAGGCGATCGGCGTCAAGCAAACCGGCGTCGCCACCGTGAGCCTGCTGGAGAAGTTGTTTGCGGCGGACGCGCCGTCCGCCGCAAACACGCCCGCGCCCACGTCCGCGCCCACACCCACCCCGGCCCCGGAACCCACGCCCACGCCGGAGCCGTGATCGCAGCGGCGGGCGCGGAAATGCGTGAACATTTCCGCGCCCGTCCTTTTCTTTTTTTTTGGGAGGTGATCGCTAAACGGCGGCCGCTCAGCGCCGCTGAAAGCCCAGGTAACGCGTTCCCTGAAAGGTGAGCGAGCCAATGTCGCCCTGCGCGAGCAGCCCATAGGCCCTGCCGTCGACGGAAAGCTCCATCCGGTCGCCGCTCTCCACCTCAAAGGTCGCGTAATAACTCGTCGAGGTGGTATCCCGCAGGATCCCGTCGTTCATGAACGCGTCCCCGGTGACCTTCATCCGCAGGTTGACGACCCGCGCCGGAACGGTCAGCACCGGCGCCGCGTTGTTGCGGAACCACCGCACGATGCCGCGGACGATCACGACCGCGATGACCGCGAATACGACAAAAAACAGGATCGGCCCGACGGCCTCCATCCACGGGAAAAAGGGATCGGAGCCCCCGAAGGGGCCAAAGTCAAACATAGATTTCCTCCTGCGGCCGGGCGCGTCATTTGGCCGGCTCCCGGTAGCCTTCCACCTCGCCCACGCTGACGGCGATGTCCAGCGCCTCGTCGGCGCCGCCGTCCAGGTAGAGGACGATCATCCGGTCGCCGGTGGACCAGGTCACCCAGGTAAAGCCCTCTTTTTTGTTTTCCGCCACCATGGACATAATGCCGTTCAGGCTGACGTGGCTGATCTCGGCACCCTCGGTGTTGATGTTGACGGCGGCGCCCTCGGTGTACACGCCGAAGCGGAGGCGCCTGTCTCCGGCGGCGTTCAGATACAGCGCGCCGGAAAAGATTTCGTCGATGCGCTCCAGCCTCCAGCCCTCGGGGATGTCGTCCGGGTAGTACTTTTCCGTCCAGCCCGCGGGGGCCGTCACGTAGTGGGGCTCGATGGGGTCCAGGCTCAGCTCGCTGTAATAGGGGGTGACGTTGATGAAAAGCGTCATGAACTTCTCCCGGGCGTCGGCGCTGACCGCCAGCACCGTCGTCAGCCCGAGATAAAAGACCAGCGCCGCCGCCGCCGCGATGCGGGCGATCCTCGGCAGCGTGCCCGTCGCAAAGCGCAGAAGCGCCCGCTTTCTGAGGGCGCGCTCCACGCCGCTTAAAGCGCGCGGATCGGGCGCGGACTCCTCCGCCGTCAACGCGTCCGCCGCCTCCCGCGCGATGTCAATCAGCGCGATGCGGATCAGGATCTCCTCCTGCATCGCGATGAGCTCCCGCCTGTCTGGGGTCACTCCCCGATCGCCTCCCGCATCCGCCGTCTGGCGCGCATCAGCATGGGTCGGACGCTGTTTTTGCCGACGCCCAGGGCGCGCGCGATTTCGGCGTCGGAGAGGTCGTCAAAGTACTTCATGGTCAGCGCCAGCCGGTCGCGCTCGGAAAGGCGCAGGATCGCGCGCTTGACCGATTCCGCGTCCTCCCGCTTCATCAGCGGCGCGTCCGGCGCTTCGTCCTCCGATGGAAGGCCCGAGAGCGCCTCGTCGTCCATCAGAAACGCGTGCTTGGCCCGTCGGTCGCGGCGCACGATCCAGTTGATGGCGGTGTTCCTGACGGCAGAGACAACGTAGGCGCGCAGCGTGTAGCAGTCCAGCGCCTTCAGCACGGAAATCTTGCCGATCAGCCGGATGAGCGCCTCGTTCACCACGTCGTCCGCGTCGTCGCCGGTCATCAGGACCTTTCGCGCCGCCGCGCGCATCAGCCGGTAGTGGTCCAGGTAGAGCTTCTCCATAAACGCGCGGTCGCCATCGTTTTCAATCGCCAGAATGATCAGCGGCAGGGCCGTCATGTTTTCACTCCTTTGCGACGGATGGATGATTTCGCCGAAACGGCGCGTGGGCGCCGCGATGTGCCTATCCCATGTATCGGACGGTTTGTCCGCCGCGAAGGTTGCCGCTTTTTGCCATCCTTTCGCCGCAATATTTCCGTTTTTTGGCATCGGAGCGCGCAAAAGGGCGCCGCCCGCGCGGGCGGCGCCCCGTATCGCCTTTTGGGGTCGGTTTACAGGCGCTTTCTGGACTTTTGCGCCGACAGGAGCCGGGCGGCGGTGTCCTGCGGGGCGGCGGCCGGCGCGGCGGTTTTCGGCTCCGCCGTCCGGGACGCCTTCTTTGCGCGCGGGCGGCGGCGCGGCGCGCGGACATTCTCCAGCACGCGCTCCCAGGGCAGCCGGTTCAGCGCCGCATCCAGAAGGAACAGAATCAGCGCCGCCAGCGTAAGTGCGCTTGAAAGGTCCCGGCGCGTTCGGGCGGGCCGGCTCCGGGCGGAGAGCAGCTGGGCGGCGTCGGTCACCACCCGACCGCCGGTCGCCTGGGCGAGGGCTTCGAGCTTTCCTTCCTCGCGGCGCAGCCGAAGATCGTATTCCTCCGGCCAGGCGGCCACCGCGCCGCCTTCAGCCACGAGCGCCGCCTGGCCGTCTTTCGTCCGCGACACGGTGACGGCGTACGCGCCCTGGTCCTGGGCGGGCAGTTCCGCCTCGTAAACGCCGGGCGCGGTTTCGCGAAGCGCGGCGGATTGGGCTTCGCCCCCGGGCGCAAATACCTCCGCCGACAGGTCCTGACCGGGCGCGGCATCCTCCGGTTCGTAGCGAAGGCGCAGCGCGCCGTCGTCAATCCGGGCGTCAAGCGCGCCCTCGTGGCGGGCGTCGGGCAGCACGTAGGCAACCAGTCCGCCAAAAAAGGCCGCGGCATCGTCCCAGGAGAGAAAGGCGTCTGTCCACGCGCCCGAGGCGTCGCTGGTCCAGGCGGCAACGCGGCCCGCGCCGTAGCGCCAGTCGGCCAGGAGCGGCTCGTCGGTGTCGCTGACTAGCGAGATCTGGGCCAGCGGCCGGGCGGTGGTCGAAAGGTAGCCGGTCAGCGGGGGAAGGCCGTCAAAGGCGGTCATGGAATTGTTTTCGGTCACCACCGGCGTAAACGCCCGGTTCTGCACGTAGCGGCCGGTGGCCATGAAGGTCTCCTTGGCGAAGATCTTGGGCAGGCTGTCAAATTCCCCCGCCTGATAGGCGCGGCCCTCGCCCAGGACCGCCAGGTCCTGAAGCAGCGCCGCGTTCGCGCCGGAGCCGATGGCCACGCTGGTCAGCGTGATGCCTTCCTGCGCCATGGCGGAGACGATCGGCTGAAACCCGCCGTCCCCCGGTTCGCCGTCGGAGAGGAAGATCACGTGCTTTTGGGCGGCGTCCGATTCCGAGAGCGCGCGGTAGGCCTCGCTCAGCGCGCCGGCAAAGGCGGTGCCGCCGCCCGGGCGGATGGTGCCGATCATCGCCTGGATTGACGGCATGTCCTCCACCTTTTTCAGCGGCACCGCCCACTTGGCGGTGTCATCAAAGGCGATCACGCCGATGGAATCCTCGCCCGTCAGCACCTCGCAGGCGCGCATGGCGGCTTCCTTGGCCAGTTCCAGCCGCGTCACGCCGTACCGGCCCTCGGTCATGGAACCGGATTTGTCGATCGCCAGGACGAGCGCCAGCGACGGCATGTCCAGCTGGCCCCGTACGTCCATCGTGACCGGCAGCATCCTTTCCAGCGCGCTGCCCCTGTACCCGCCCAGCGCGTAGCTCCGGTCGCCGCCGGTGACCACGAGGCCCCGCCCGAAGGTGCGGACGGCTTCGTCCAGCGCGGCGGTCTGGGCGTCCGAAAGGTCGCCGGCATCCACATTGACCAGCGCGACGGCGTCATAGCGCCTCAATTCGTCCGCGGACGCCGGAAGCTGCGCGGGTGATACCGCCCGGACGTCGAAGGCGGCGGCAATGAGCATGTCCCGGAGCGCCGCGCCCTCCCCGGCGCTTCCCTCGGCAATCAGCACCGCGGCGCGGCCGTCTACGCGGGCGTAGGCGGCCTGGCGGTTGTTGCGGGATTCCCCGTCGCCCTCCGCCACCAGGTACGCCTCGTAGGTGACCAGACCCGGCGCGCCCGCCGTCTGCCGGAAGGAGAAGTTGTTTTCACCCCTGCGCAGCGTGACTTCCCGGGTGGCGACCACCTTGCCGTTTTCGTAGAGCGCCAGCGTCGCGCCGGCGGCATGGGTGGCGTCCACCGTCAGGCCGATCTGGAACGACTGGCCCTCCCGCAGCGAGCCGGGCAGCGCAAGGCTGGTCAACTGGGCGTCGGGCGCGTCGGGCGCGGCAAAGGCCATCACGTCCACCGGGATGCCCCGCGCGGCCAGAAGCTCGGCCTGTTCGGAAACGTCGTCCACCAGGCCGTCGCTCAAAACCGCGATGCGTCCGGCGCCGGGCGTCAGCGAGGAGGCCAGTAAAAGCGCCTCCGACAGGCGGCTGTCGTCCCTGGCGAGGCTCAGATCGGGCTGTCCCGCCTCGCGGGCGAGGGACGGCGGCGTCACCGCCCCGGCGCCGCGCGCAAAGGCGATTTCACCAATCCGGATGTCGTCCGGCGCGGTGGCGAGCGCCGTTTTCAGCGCCGCATCCATTTCGCTCCCGATGCCTTTGGTGGAATCGGAGGCGTCGAAAAGGACCCAGGTCATGCTGTCCCGGGACTCAAACACCGCGCCGGGCGCGGCCAGCGAAAGCGCCACCAGCGCGATCAGAAGCGCGCGGTTGACCAGCATCAGCAGCCTTTTCGGCCCCCGGACGCCGCCCCTTCGCGCCAGCAGCCACAGCGCGCCCAGGCCCAGCGGGATCAGCCCCAGAAAGACCGGTTTTGCAAATTCAAAGCCCACGCGCGCGCACCTCCCATTCCGCAAAGAGCATCGCAAAGAAGAGGAGGAGCGGGATGACCGTCAGCTCCCGCCCCGCGCCCGGCGCGGTCGCGGCGGCGGGCGCGCGCTCGGTGTCGGGAACAAGGCGGATGTCGCTCTCCGCGGGCGGGATGTTGCCCGGCACCGCCGGCGCCCCGGTGTCCTCCGGCATGAGCCAGTTCAGCAGGTTGGCGATCAGCACCGGAAAGTCCATCCGGGCGGGCAGGTTGCTCGCGTGGGGGTCAAAGCCGAGGCGTGCCACCCGGCGGCCGTCCTCCTCGTAAACCGAGAGCACCGCGTCGCCGCCCGCCGTGAGGATGGGCGTGCCACCCTCCAGCGCCCGGTAGGCGCGGACCGCCAGGCCGTCCAGCGGCATGTTTTCGGTCAGCTGCCGGGCGAGCGCGCCGTCCGCCGCCGTCATTTTGGATGGCCGCGCCGTCGCGTCCGCAAATTCGATCAGAATCAGCGGCGCGCCCTCGGGCAATACCTCGGGAATGTCCCCTTCAAACACGTACAGCGAAAAGCCGCCCGTCGCCACCGCATCCCGGGCCGAGGCGCGCACCAGCGTCACGTCCGACCGGAGGGACAGCGCCTTTTCCAGAAACACATCGTCCGCGCCCGCCAGCGCGACGGTCCTGCGCGCTTCCGGGGCCGACGCCGCTTCGAAGGCGTTGTCGGCGGCCAGCGCGTCACCCTCCACGATGCGCGCCATCAGCCGGCTCGCCCCCTCCGGAATCTGAAACCGGACGCCCACGTCCCCGCCTTCGGGCAGGTCCGCCTTGCGCACGTCGCACAGCGCGCCGTCGGCGTAGCATTCGACCGTCAGGCGGCACGCCGCGCCGTGGTTGACGAGGCGCGCAAGCGCCTGGGCACCGTCAAACGCCAGCGATGCGACCGCGCGGTTGTCCGCGCCGGAAAACGGCGCGCGCAGTACCGCGCCGGTGCCCTCGGGCGCGGGGGAATCGGAGTAGAGGTAGGTGACGAGGCCCTCGGTCTCCCGGGACAGCGCCCGGGCCACCGACAGTGCGCCCGCGACCTTTGCGCCGCCCGTTTCGGGGGAGAGCGCGTCCAGCGCGCGCCGGAGCTCGGCCAAATCGGCGGAGCGGGCCAGCACCTGGCGCACTTCCCGGCCCGCCGTGATTACCGTGATTCTGGCGCCCGCGCCCATGCGCCCGGCGATGGCCCAGGCGTCCTCCGCGGATCTTTCCAGGCGGCTTTGGCCTGCGTCCATCGCGCCCATGCTGGCGGACACGTCAAATACGAATACGGCCTCCGATCCGGCGCCGCCGGAAAGCGCCGGGCGCATCAGGGAAAGCGCAATCAGCAGCGCCATTAAAAGCTGGCAGAGGAGCAGCAGGTTCTTTTTCAGTTTTTGAAAGGGCCTGTCGGCGCTCAGGTCGTTCAGCGCCCGCCGCCAGATCAGCGTGCTGGGCACCACCTGGTCCACGTAGCGCCTTTTGAGCAGGTACAGCGCCGCGATGGCCGCCAGGGATGTGAGCGCCCAGGCGCCGGAGGGGTTCAATAGTTGCATGGCACGCTCCGATTATGGAACCGCGACGCCGCTTTTGACAAGGGCGCTCAGCGCGGTTTCCTCAAAATCCTCCGAGGCGTTCAGAAGCGCCCGGGGCGCGGCGTACTTCGCGGCCGTTCTGGAAACGTCGGTAAGAAACGCTTCAAGCGCTTGGGCGTAGGCCCCAAACGCGGCGGTGCCCGCCTGAATGCGAACCTCGCGTCCGTTCTCCGAATCGAGCAGCCGCAGCGCGCCCTCGAAGGCGGGGGAGAGCTCCGGGCCGGACAGCACCTGCGCGATCATCGGCGCCTGGCCGTAAAACCGGAGCGCGGCGAACCCCGCGTCAAAGCCGTCCTCGGACAAAAGGTCGGAAATCACCGCCGCCACGCCCTTGCCGCCGTGAAAGGGCACCCTGGGCAGCGCGCGGCCAAGCAGCAGGCGGCCTTCCGGTTTTGCGCCCGCGAGAAACGCGGCCGCGCGGGAGAAGGCGGCACGGCCCGTAAAGACGGCGCTCTCCCGGAGGCCTTCGGACATCAGCACGATCCGCGCCCGGTCGCCGCCCGAGAGCGCCAGGTATACCAGCGCCTCCGCCGCCTTGACCGCGGTTTCCCATTTTCCCTCCGGCGCCATCGATCCGCTGGCATCCATCAGGACCGTCAGGGTGGTCTCCCGCTCCTCGGTGAACAGCTTCAAAAACAACCGGTCAAAGCGGGCGTAGGCGTTCCAGTCAATCCTGCGGATGTCGTCCCCCGGCGCGTATTCCCGGAAGTCGGAAAATTCCGCGCTGGTGCCCAGAAGCTTCGACCGCCGCGCGCCGCCGGAAGCGCCGCGGGCCGCGTCCGCGAGCGCCAGGCGAAGCGCGTCCAGCCGCCGGAGAAAGCCCTCGCTCAGCATGGCCCGGCGGCCTCCAGCGCGGCTTGAATCAGCGAATCCACCGTTTCGCCGTCGGCCACGCCTTCAAAGCCCAGCGCGAGCCGATGGGCAAGACAGGGCCCCGCCAGCGCGCGCACGTCGTCGAAGGCGGCGTTGAAGCGCCCGTCCATCAGCGCGCGCACCCGCGCGGCGGCGATGAGCGCCTGCGCGGCCCGGGGGCTGGCGCCGAACCGGGCGTAGCGGCGCACCTTTTCGGGGCTGTCCGGCAATTCCGGATGGGTGGCCATGACCAGCCGAAGCGCGTAATCCATCACCGCCGATGCCACCGGCACCTGCCTGGCAACCTGCCGCATCTGCAGGATGTCCGCCCCGGAGGCCACGGGCCGCGCGGAGCGGGCGTCCTTTGTCACCGTCATGTCCACAATGGTCCGGAGTTCGCCAAGGCTGGGGAACCCCACCACCACCTTGAAAAGAAAGCGGTCCAGCTGCGCTTCGGGCAGCGGATAGGTGCCCTCCTGCTCCACCGGGTTCTGGGTCGCCAGCACAAAATAGGGTTCGGCCAGCGCCCGGGTTTCTCCCGCCACGGTCACCGCGTGCTCCTGCATGGCCTCAAGCAGCGCCGACTGCGTCTTGGGCGTGGCGCGGTTGATTTCGTCCGCCAGCACGATCTGCGCGAAAAGCGGCCCCTTCTGGAAGCGGAACACGTTGCCCGCCTCGCCCTTTTCGACGATGTTGGTGCCGGTGATGTCGGCGGGCATCAGGTCCGGCGTGAACTGGATGCGGGAAAAGGGCAGGCGCACCGCGCTGGCCAGCGCGCGCACGAGCCGCGTCTTGCCCAGGCCCGGCACCCCCTCCAGCAGCACGTTGCCGCCCGCCACCAGCGCCATCAGGAGGTGATCCACCGCGTCCTTCTGCCCCACGATCTCCCGCGCGACCTCCGCGCGGATCGCTTCGATTTTTTGCTGAAAGGCCAGAATCTGCTCTTTGGAAGCCGTATCGGACAAGTCTACCCCTCGCTTTCGTCGATCAGCGCGTCGAAATACGCGCTCACCATCTTCCGGACATCCTCCGGTACCCCGGGCCGGTCGGCGGCTTGGGCGGCCGCCTGGCCGTAGGAATACGCGCCCCGGGCGAAGGGCACCATGCCGTCCGCCGTGCCCAGCCCCGGCGCGAGATCCGCGCGGGCCACGTCGCCGTCGCCGACGCGGCCGGCGGAATGGCTGATTTCTCCGCCGTCGCCCAGCCGGGTCGGGTCGTAGATGGATTCGTAGGCGCCCGTCCTGACGATCGGCGCACCCGCGCCTCCGCCGGCGTTTGACCGCCCGGCATTGCCCTCTTTTGACCCCGCATCCCGGTTGGTGGAGCCCATGCCGGCGCCCGCGCCGCCGCCCTGGCCCGCGCCGCTGCCCTGGCCTGCGGCGGAACCGGCGCCGAGGCCGTCCTTTCCGGCGGTGCTCCCGCCCAGCCCAGCCCTGGCCGAGGCGACCAGTGCGCGCAGCTGCCCGGCGGACGCGGAGGAGGTTGTGGCGGACAGGGCCGCGGCCAACTGGCTCAGCGCCGCCGTCCGGGCCGGGCCCGGAGCGGCTTGGGCCGCGTTTTGGAGCGCCGTCTTGAGCGCGCTGCCCGAGGGCGCCGCGGCCGCGGCGGCGGACAGCGCCCGGTTCACCGCATTCGCGTCGCCCGAAGCCAGGTCCTCCGCGGCCTTTTGCAGGTGGCCGGCGTCGCCCGCTTCCAGCGCCTGCCCAAGCGCCTCCAGTCCGCCCGCCGCCAGCGCCTCGGCGGCCTCGTCCAGGGCGCGCCGGGTCTGCTGCCGCTCAATCCGGCGGATCGCGTCGTCGGCTTCGTTCAGCGCCAGCAGCGCGTCCCGCGCGGATTCGCTGGCCTTGAGCGCCTGGGAAAGCGTCCCGGCCAGTTTCTTCAGCCGGGCCTGCTGATCCGGGTCGGCGGACGCGGGCAGTGCTTCCGCCGCCGTTTCAATTTTTTTCGCCTGTTCGTGAAGCGCCTCCCGCAGAAGCTGTTTTTCCGCGACCACCGCGCGCTGCGGATTCGGGAAAAAGGCCAGCGCGCCGGAGAGCAGCATGAAAAACGCCGTGGCCGCCAGCCATCTGCGATTCGGCCGGATTGGCAGCGCGCGTCCCAAGTCGAGGGCCGCGAGGGCCGCAAGCGCGTCCTCCCGCTGCATTTGCGCCATGGGGGAGGAATCGGCCCCATGCTCCAGCGCGGTCAGCGCCCGCTGCTTGAGACCGCCCCCGTCCGCCGCCCGGGCAGCCCGGCGGCCTGAAACCGGCCAGAGAAAGACGGCGGCGACGGCGAGCGCCGCCAGCGCCAGCAGCGGTGCCAGCAGCGTCCCCGGGCGTTCGACGGGCGTGAAAAACATGGCGACGCGAAGCCCCAGAATAAAGGCCGTCGCGGCAAAAAGCGCGTACTCCGCCGCCCGGGACGCGCGGACAAGGCGCACCCGCAGGCGCACGGGCCTCAGCGCGCGGGCAAGGGCCTTCATTGCTTCGCCTTGCCGCGCAGCCTGAAGGCCCGCGGGCGGATCAGCATGGCGGAGGCCAGCGCGAAAACGATGCCCAGCCCGGCCATCAGCGCCATGTTGATGTCCGAGACGAGGTCAAAGCGGATCTGCTGGAACAGCGAGTAATAGATGTAGCCGTAGGGGATGGTGTTGCTGAAGGTGGTCCGGATCAGCTCGGTCTGATCCACCAGCAGCGAAACGAGGCCGATGGCCGGATTGACCAGCGTCACCTTGGGGATGAGGGCCATTGCCTGATCGGGGGTTATGGACTGCATCAGCGCCGCGTCCTGGGAGAGGCGCCGGATGGCGGCATCCGTGCCGAAAAAGAGCGGCAGCAGCGTGCCCAGGCCGATGGCAAACACGATCAGGTAGGCGGTCACGGCGGCGGTGGCCGTGCGCCGGAACAGCGCCGAGCTGAAAATGCCCACCGACAGCGCCGCGAACGCCGAAACGATCAGAAACAGGAGCGTGCGCAGAACTTCGGCCGGCTCGATTCCGCCGGTCACGAACACCAGCGACAGAAACGGCGCGGAGGAGAGCACCAGCACCGCGAGGAACAAAAAGGCGTCCATCAGCTTTCCGAATACGATCTTGAAGGAACCGGTATCCGTGACCAGCAGAAGATCCAGCGTCTGCCGCTCCCGCTCGCCGGAGATCGCGCCCGCGGTCATCGCGGGGGCGATCAGCACGATCAGCGCGAACTGCAAAAACGTCAGCCAGATATAGCCCTCGATGCCGGAGCGCATGATCTGGGTGGTCACATAGCCGCGCCCGATGCCCGAAAGCGACATGGAGAGCGACAGCGCCAGGAGGATCAGGGTGTACAGCGTAAACACCGCGCTCGTCCGGAAGGAGCGCATTCTGCGCTTGGCGCAGAACACGAAGATGGGGTTCGTCATCCTTGCGTCACCTCCAGAAATACGTGCTCCAGGTTCATCCTGCGCCGGTGGACGTCCACCACGGGAACTTCGCCCTCGATCAGCCGCCGGATCAGCCCGGCGACCTTCCGGTCGTCCTGGACCAGTTCCACCGCCAGCAGCCCGCCCTCCAGCGCCTCGATGGCCGTGACGCCCGGGAACTCGGAAAGGATGGACACCGCGTCGTCCAGCGCGCGCTCGTCCGCGTCCCCTGCCAGGCGGATTTCCAGCGGCGCGTCGCCCTGCATCTTCCGGGCCAGCGCCTCGACGCTGCCGGAAAACACGAGTTTGCCCTTGTCGATGATGGTCAGCGCGTCGCACATCTCGGAGAGCTCCGGCAGGATGTGGGAGGAGATCAGGACCGACTTGCCCATCGCCCGCAGCCGCAGGAGGATTTCCTTCATTTCGGACCGGGCCCGCGGGTCCATGCCGGAGGCGGGCTCGTCCAGGATCAGGTACTTCGGGTCGTGGATCAGCGCGTGGGCCATGCACAGCCGCTGCTTCATGCCGCGGGACAGCACGTCCACATACGTATCCCGACGGTCCGCGAGGTTCACAAGTTCCAGCAACTGGCCGACCATGCGCGCGCGCTCGCCCGCGCGCATGGCATGGCAGCGGGCGTAGAAGTCCAGGTATTCCCACGCCTTGAGCCGGTCGTACACGCCGAAGAAGTCCGGCATGTAGCCCACGATCTTCCGGACGGCCCGGGGATTCTTTTTGAGGTCCGCGCCGTCCACGGCGGCTTCGCCGCCGGACATCGGCAAAAGCGTCGCCAGGATGCGCATGGTGGTGGTCTTGCCCGCGCCGTTGGGCCCGACAAAGCCGTGCAACTCGCCGTCCCGGATGGTCATGTCCAGGCAATCCAGCGCGCGGAACGCGCCGTAGTCGCGGGTCAGCCCTTTCAGCTCGATCACGTTCTTACCCTCCCCGAAACCGAGATCACCGGTGTCGCAATTTCCTGATAGCCGTCACTCTTGGGGCCGGGCTCATAGCGCAGGAACAGCGTGCCGTCCGCATCCACATAGGGCGCCAGCTCGTCCCCCTTGAGCGAAAGGACAGCCGGGGACATGTCGTCCCACGCGCCCGCCTGCGCATTGTACAGCTGGATGGTGGGCGGGGTGTCGTACCGGCTCTGGAGCGTGATGGACAAATCCTCCAGCGCGTTCGCGTCGGGGATTTGGAAGCCAAATGTGGGGTTCGTGGTTACGCGGAAGGAATGGTCGCGGTCGACCGCCTCGCCCAGCGTGGGCGCGCCCTTCGCGGCCTCGGCCACATGGGCCGGGATCATGCCCAGCGGGTAGAGCACAAGGCCCGTCGGGCTCACCGATTGGTAGGCGATCTCCGCGTCCACCAGCGCCAGGTGCGCGCTTCGCGCGACGGGTTTGCCGTCCATCGCCAGATGGACCGCGCCCGCCTGGTCGCTGAAGCCGCAAAACCGGAAGAACGGATCGCTGCCGGAACCCCACCAGCCGCCGCTGTAGGCCCACCTGTCCATGGACATGAAGATGAGGTCCTGCCGTGCCGGGCGCTGGGCGCGCTCCAGCGCGTCCAGGCGCTGATAGGCCTCGGCGCGCTTGGCGCGGTCCTCGATGCGGTATTCCTTCGTGACGGCGCCGTCAAAGATGACGTTGGGATCGGCAAGGCCGGAGGTGCCGTCGGGCGAGGCGCCGATGATTCGCCCCTCCGGCGCGAAGTCGTAGTCGTCGGCCGCCTTTGCGGCCTTCAGATGGTCGGCTTCCTGGTCGGTCAGCTTGAGCAGACAAAACGCCGCCTCCTGGCCGGGCGCCAGATCGCCCATATCCGCGTAGCCGGCGCTGGTGATCACCGCGCAGTCCGTCAGCGGATAGGCGGTGTCGTTTTTCACGCGGCCGTGAAGCCCGTCGTCCTCCATCCAGATGGAGGCGGACACGCGCCCTTCAAAGGCGCGGTTGTTCCGGGCGTTCAGCGCGTTCATCGTCCAGGCCGCCTGGGCGGGCAGCGTCACCGAGTTTTCCGCGCCCAACGTGCGCACGTAGCGGAGTTGGGAAGGCGTTTTGAAAAAGGTGGTGTTGTCGTAGTATTTGTCCTCAAACCCGTTCTGCTCCGGCGGCTCCAGCGTAATGTCGCCCCCGGCGGACAGCCGCATGGCGCTTCGGATGGGCGTCGCCGCGCCCACGCCGGTGGTGATGTCGCTCTGACCGTCGGCGTCCAGGGTGATCCAGGCGTAGGAGGTGGCAATGGGGTCGGCACTGCCGCCGACCACGCCGATCCGGAAGATCAGAAAGGAGGCGAGCACCGCCAGAATGGGCATTGTGAGCCACAGAAGCTCGCGCCGGTCCAGCTTTTTCAGTACCAGGTACATCCCGACGCCCGATACCGCCACAAAACCGAAAAGAAGCCACAGGATCAGCGTCCGGGGCGCGGCTTTGTCCTTCACCGGCAGCGTGCTCAGCACCTGCGAGGACCGGTAGTCGTCGCGGTTATCGTACCCGGACCCGGAAAAAAGGTCGGTGTAGGCGTCCGGCACCCACTTGAGCATGATCCTCTGCCACAGCGTGCCGATGTCCGCCCAGTCCGTCAGCGGCCGCGCGCCCAGTTCGAACGCGGCCAGAAACACCGCGCCGTCGCCGACCCTGTAAAGGGCCGCGAGATCGCCGCCCGAAAACCGCGCAATGGCGCTTTCACCCGCGTCCAGCCGGTTCAGCAGCATCCCCTGGCCCAGCGCCTCCCCGGTTTCGCCCAGCGCGGTGAAAAGCGCGGGCGTAATGTCCTCCGCCTGGTACAGCGCGCCCGCGCGGGCGCCGGTCAGCGCCTCAAAAAACGGATAACCGGCCGCCGCCTGCGCGCCGCCGCCCACGATCGCCACGCCGCCCGCCTTCAGCCACGTGGCAAAGGCGACCTTCTGCGCGTCGTCAAGCGCCGTCAGGTCCGCGCCGTCCACCGCCAGAACGCCGAAGGCATCCAGCGCCTCCGCCGTGTCCGGAAAGCTGTCCGCGTCCAGCGGTACGGTCTGAAAGTACTCGCCGCGCAGCAGCGGATCGTGCTGGGCGTCGATGTTCAGATAGCTGAGCGAGCCGGCGCCCGACGACAGTGCGCCGATCAGGCAGATGCCCGGGGAAACGGCCTTGGACGGCAAAACATTGGCGGAGGCGAGCACGGTGTCGCCCGACCGGTAGGCCACCGTGAACACGTCTTGCTTCATCGTCAGCGTCACGTAGAAGCGAACCCGCTTTTCCGAACCCGCGGGCAGGTACAGCGGATATTCCACGCGGTCATAGGAACTGCTGGTCCGGTACAGGTCGACGCACACGGCGCCGTCCATGTCGGCTCCGGTGTTCCTCAGCGTGACTTCAACGGGCACCGGCCTTGCGTAACTGACGATGCCCCCGTAGCCCAGCGAGGCCTCGATGGAGAGCTCGGGGTTTGTCACCTCAGCGTGCAGCGCCGCCCGGAGCTTTTCCTCCGCCTGGCCGATGGCCTGCTGTTCGGACGATGTGCGGCCCTTCACCACGTTGGCCGCGCCGTCGTCCCAGTCGCCGGAGGAGGGTTGGCTGTCTCCGGCGTCCCCCTCCGCAGGGGCTTCCGCCCCGGCATCCTCGCCTCCGGCGTCCCAGTCCTCGACGGCTGCTTGCGCCTGCCGGGGCGCGACCGTCGCCGCGCCGGCGGCGAGGGCTGTCTGCCCGCAAAGGGCTACCCATCCCGCGAGGAGCAGCGCGAACACCGCGCTTCTGGTTTGTTCCTTCCGCATGATATCCCCCCGTTTTCCGCCCGGACGCCCGATTTGGAACGCCGCGCGTATCCGTTTGGCGGAATTGTGGCGCCGAAGTTCCGGAATCTGGCAACCCGTCCGGCGCCGGGCCCGTCCATTTATTAGACAGATCAGGGCGCCTTTTGTAGCAGTCACGGATGCGGCTCCCGACGGAATTTGACCTCGGACGGCTACGCGTCCGGGGCCGGCGTTGTTATTTATAGGGGATGCACCGGACGAGGGGGGCTGGCCAGTGACGCTGAACCGGGAGAAACTGTGCGCGATGTACGAGGATATCCTGATGCGCGTCGCGCTGGCGGACATCGCGCGGGACGAGGCGAGAGCGCTGGAGGCGTGCGCGACGGACGATCCGCCGGACCCGCGGGCGATCCGCGCCATCGGTCGGGCGGTACGCCGCGCGAAAATCGAAAAATTCACACGCCGCACGCTGCCCCGGATGGTCTGCGGCGCGGCGTGGATCCTGCTGGCGGTTTATCTGGCGCTGACCGTGGCGCTTGCCGCCGACGCCGGGGCCCGGGCCAGGCTTCTGTCCTGGATGGAGCGCGCCGCGCCCCTTCGCGTGGGGGCGGAATTGGACCCGGGCGGCGCGCAAAGGGACGGCGTTCCGGCGGAATGGACGGAGAAGTATTACCCGGCGTACATCCCGGAGGGCTGGACGCTGGAGGCGGTTGACCCGGCTCTCGGAGACGTGGTCTACCGGAAGGACGCGGATCACATCCTGCAGTTTGGTGTTTACGAAGGGGACGCCCGCCACGGCATCCGCCTGGAAGGCGCCAGGATCAGCCGCGTCGGCGTGCGCAGCGCCACGGCGCTGGCGGCGGAGAATCTGGAAAAGGGCTTTACCTGGGTGACGTGGCAGGCGGAGGGATGGACGATCGTCATCTACGTGGATGCGGACCTGGATACGGCGCTCAAGGTGGCCGCGAGCGTTTGCGAGGTCGGCGCGCCCGGAAAATGACCGCCGGCGCTCTGCTCATGAATCGACGTTCATCCCGTGGCCGGAATGCTTCTCCGGGCACGCCAGATGCTGATCCACCCGCCGGACGGCCGCCCCGGCGGCGGCGGCGAAGATCTCCTCGCCAAATTCCGCCGTGGCGCCGGCGGGGTCGCGCGTGGTCAGAATTCCGTACTGCAGCGACTTTTCCGTCAGCCGCATGTCTACGGTATCCGGGTCCGAGGCCAGAAGGTGCGAAGTCTCCCACGCACCGGCGTGGTCGCCCGGATGATCGTACCGGTCCCCGAGCAGCTGGAAATCCGCGAACGCCCAGGCGAGCATCGGGGTCCAGGGCCGGTCGTAATTCCACTGGTTGAAGGTCAGCACCGCGGCGCGTGCAGCGCCAGTTCCTCCGCCTGCAGCCCGTCCGCGCCCAGCGGGTTGTGCAGGCCGTGCCATTCCAGCGTGCCCAGCGGGATGTAGACAACGGGGCGGGCATTCCGCCTCTCGGTCATTTCGCGGGGGCGCAGCCTCGCGAAGCGTACTTCTTCCATAGGCCCTCCTCAGCCCTTGACGCTGCCCGCCGTGAGGCCCGCGACAAAGGACTTTTGATTGAACAGGAACAAAAGCATGATGGGAACTACCGAAAGAACCGCCCCGGCAAAGAGCATGTTGTAGTTGTTGCCGTAGGGGTTCAGGCAGGTCTGCAGGCCGACCGTCAGCGTGAAGTTGGCGTTTGTGGACATGACGATCAGCGGCCACAGAAAGTCGTTCCAGGCCGTCATCGCCTGCAGGATGCCCATCGTGCCGAAGGCGGGCAGCATCAGAATTTTGATGGGAATCATCATGGTGCTCATAATGACGACGACGTACGCGCGCTTTTCCTTCCGAAAAGTCCAGCTTCAGCTGGTTTTTTCCATGGCGTTCATGGAGGAATAGTCGACCAGCGCCTTTTGCACCTGGTCCGAATAGGCAATCTCGATGCCGTCGTTGATGATGATCTGCAGGTTGGTGCCGACCACCGTCGAAACCTGTTCGATCGTCTGGGTCGTCGCCCGGCTCACCTTGTCCAGGATGGAGCGGCTGCCGTTTTCATACGCGACGACCGCCACAATCACCAGCGGGACGATGCCCACCGCGACGCCGGCGACGCAAAGCCGCGCAGTCAGGCCAATGCGCCGGATCCGGCGCGTCAGTCCGTTCGTCACGGTGCCGAGACGGTGCTTGAGCGCGTTCATCGGAAACGGTCCCTCCCCTTTGGATCAGCCGCGGGACGTGCTTCTCATCGGGCCGGCGGGGCGGTGGTGCCCTCGTCGTAGATGGCGACCGGCAGGATCTCCACCTGGGTCGGCAGATCCGGGTGCTTCAGCCGGTTGAGCAGCAGTCTGACCCCCGCCTGGGCCACGTCGCCCTCCGCCGCGTAGATGCTGGTCAGGCGGGGCAGGTAGGGAATGCCCGAACGGATGTGGTCAAAGCTGATGAGGGACACGTCCTCCGGCACGGCGCGGCCCTGCTGCCGGAGCGTGTTGAGCGCGTGGTACGCGATTTCATCGCTGAAGGACAGGATCGCCGTATAGTCGAGCGGCTCGAGCAGCGGCCCCATGTGCTCGTTCATCATGCCCTCGCTGACCGCCTCCCAGGGCACGACGCGCACGCTGTCCGCGGAGACGCCCGCCTCGGCCAGCGCCCGCAGAAAGCCCCTGTGCCGGTCCAGCTGGGAACTGCTGGCCAGCACGCCGGAGAGAAACAGAAACCGCCTGTGCCCGAGCCCGATCAGGTGCCGCCCCGCCAGGTAACCGCCCTGCTCGTCGTCGCAGCGCACGCAGTCCGCGACGATGCCCTGAATCCAGCGGTCCAGAAGGACGAAGGGCATTCTGTTTTTGACCATGTAATCGATGTGGGTGCGGTTGTTGTGGTAGGGGAAATACAAAATGCCGTCGACCGACTGGGATATGGCGGTGTGGATCATCTGCTCGCCCAGCGCCTCGTCCAGCTGCATGCAAAGGATCATGATGTTGTAGCCCGCCTGGCGCAGCGCCTCGTCCATCTTGCTGAGCATTACGCAGAAGTGCTGGTTGTGCACGTCGTTGACGATGACCGCGATGATGTGGCTCCTGCCGGAGCGCAGCGTAGACGCCAGCGAGTTGGGGATGTAGCCCATCCGCCTCGCGGTGGCGCGGATTTTCTCGCGGGTGGCGGCGGGCAGCTTCTTATCGTCGCGCATGGCGCGCGATATGGTATTGATGGCGTAGCCGCATTCGTTGGATACGTCCTTCAGGGTGACCCTGGCGCGACGGGGCATGGCGATACACCCTCCGTAGATTATCGATGATTTTGCCCAAGTGTACCACACTTTTTCGGGGCACACAAGGACGATCCCGTAACCGTAATAAAATTTCTTAAATAATTAGGCTTATACGCTAATTTTTCTATTGACAAATAGTAGGGGTAACGATAACATAAACAGTAGAAGCGCGGGTTATCGTTATCCTAAAAACCCGCTCAAGGAGGATGGGCCCCATGAAGAAGGCATTGGCTTTGACACTGGCGCTCCTGTTGGTTCTGGGTGTTTGGCCCGCGTTTGCCGAGCAGGCTCCCGTCAAGCTGACCTACTGGACTTTCCAGGAACTGCACACGCAATTCATGAAGGAAATGCTGGATCGCTGGAACGCCGACTCGGCGAACCCGACGATCGAGATGGACATGCAGGTCTATCCCTATGAGGAGATGCACAACAAGCTGACCATCGCGCTGCAGTCGGGCGAAGGCGCGCCCGACATCGTGGACATAGAGATCAACATGTTCGCGAACTACTTAAGCGGCGACATTCAACTGGCCCCGCTGAACGAATACGTGGAGCCGCTGAAGGATCAGCTGGTCATGAGCCGCTTTGAGAACTACGCCAAGGACGGCAATTACTACGGCATCGACTACCACATCGGCGCGACGGTGATGTTCTACAACACCGAAGTGTTGGAGGCGGCCGGCGTCGACTACAAGTCGATCGCCAGCTGGGACGACTATCACGAGGCGGGCAAGAAGGTGCTGGAGGCCACCGGAAAGCCCATGACCACTTGGGAATCCACCGACTGCTGGAACATCTACCCGCTGGTCAACCAGCACGGCGGCGACTGGCTCACGCCCGATAACGAAGTCCGCATGGACGAGCCGGTGGTCGTCAACACCCTGACGTTCATGAAGGGCATGCTGGACGACGGCACCGCCGTTCCCTGCCCGGGCGGATACCATCACGCGGAGGAATACTACGGCTGGATGAACGCGGGCGGCGCGGCATCCGTGGTCATGCCCTTCTGGTACGCGGGCCGCTTTACCAACTACATGCCCGATCTGAAGGGGAAGATCAAGGTTGCGCCGATGCCCCTGTGGTCCGACGGCGGCCACAAGACCGCGCAGATGGGCGGCACCGGCACCGCCGTGGTCAAGACCAGCGCCAACGCGGAAACCGCCAAGGAATTCCTGGCCTTTGCCAAGCTGAGCAAGGAAGGCAACGTGGAACTTTGGAGAATCCTGGGCTTTGACCCGATCCGCAAGGATGTGTACAGCCTGCCGGAGCTGTCCGAGCCCAACGCCTTCTTTGACTTCTTTGGCGACGACCTGTTCGATGTGGTGTCCTCCATGCTGGACGACGTGCCCAACACCTGCCTGACCGACATGTACCCCAGTGCCGCGGACATCGTGAAGAATCAGATGGCCTACAAGCTGGTGGTCGATTGCGGCGATCCCGCGGAAATCGCCAAGGCGTGCGCGGATGAACTGCGCAACATGATCTACTGAGCCAAGAGCGCCCGTGCGCGCCCCGCGGGGGGAGCGGCGCCGAGGCTCAGGCGCCCTTCCCGGCGGGGTGCGCGGACGCCGCGTTGGGGCCATCGCGCTTTCCGCTTCGCGATGGCCCGGCGTCCATTGTGCCGGCCCACCGGCGCGGTACGGATGGCCTTTTCTAAAGGAAGCCCATTTCCCCGGATGAGGAGGGAATGCCATGACGAGCGCGTCTGGCCGGCAGCGCCGTCCGCGCGGCAATCCGCTGTGCGATCTCAGGGTGGTGCCCTACGTGTTTGTGTTGCCCTTTGTGCTTTACTTTCTGCTGATCTACCTGTATCCGACCATTGCGACCATCATTATGAGCTTTCAGCGCGTCGAGGGCCCGGCAAACGCCACGTTCATCGGCGTGCAAAACTATGAGCGCCTGTTCCAGCGCAATTATTTTCTCGCCCTCGCCACGACGGTCCGGTACACCTTTTGGGATCTTTTGATTCTGGTGCCGGTGCCGCTCTTATTCGCGGTACTGCTGCGCTCGCAGCTGGTCAAGGCCTCAAATTTTTTCAAATCGGTTTTTTTCATCCCGGCGCTCACGTCCATCATCGTCGCGGGCATCGTCTTTCGCCTGGCCTTCGGCAGCCTCGATACCGCGCTGGCCAACCGCCTTTTGGCGGCCCTGGGCCTGAAACCCCGGGACTGGCTGATGCAGGCGGACACGGGCAATTTTGTGCTGATCCTGCTGACGCTCTGGCGGTGGCTGGGGGTCAACATCGTGTACTACTATTCGGGCCTGCAGGCCATTCCGCGGGAGCTGTATGAGGCGGCCCAGATTGATGGCGCCAACGCGCTGAATCAGTTCCGCCATGTGACGCTTCCGGGCATCAAGCCCGTCATCATCTACGTCACCACACTGACCGTGCTGGGCGGCTTTTCCATGTTCACCGAATCGGTGGCGCTGTGGCAGCAGAACAACCCCGGCGGTGTGGGCCGCACGATTGTGGGCTATATGTACATGATGGGCTTTTACAAAAACAACATGGGCATGGCCTCCGCGGTGGGGCTGACGCTGTTGGCGATGGTACTGGCCGCCAACCTGGTGCAGCTTGCGCTGATGGGCTTTTTCAAAAGGGAGGATTAGCGGCAATGCGCGGGAAAAAATCAATCGACCGGAGAAAGCGCGGCGCGCTGTCCGTCCTGGCGACCGCGCTGATGGCGGTGGCCGCCGCCATCGTGCTGATGCCGTTTTACTTTATGTTTCTCAGTTCGCTCAAGCCGGGCACCGAGGTGCTGCGCATGGGGCTGAGCTTCCGGTTTGACCCCGGCGTTTCGTCCTTTTCCAATTATCTGGCGCTAAACACCTACCGGGACGGAATCTACTGGCAATGGTACAAGTCCAGCGCGCTGATCATGGTGCTGCAGACCGCCGTCGGGCTCTTTTTCGGCTCGGCGGTGGGCTACGGGCTGGCAATGTACCGGTTCCGGGGGCGGGGGGTCATCTTTACCGTCGTGCTGATCCTGATGATGATCCCCTTTGAGATCCTGCTGCTGCCGCTGTACCGGACGCTGATTCGCGTCAGGCTGACCGATTCCTACCTGGGCGTCATCCTGCCGTACCTCGTGCCGCCGTTCATGGTGTTCTTCTTCCGGCAGTACGTGGCGGGGCTGCCGCGCGAGCTTTTGGAGGCCGGGCGCATTGACGGATGCACCGATTACGGCATATTTTTCCGCATCATGGTGCCTATCATGATCCCCGCCTTCGGCGCGATGACCATTCTGTCCGCGATGAACAGCTGGAATAACCTCCTGTGGCCGCTGATCGTGCTGAACAGCAACGAAAAATTCACCATTCCCATCGGCATGGGCACGACCATCACGCCCTACGGCAACGCCTACGACGTGCTGATGCCCGGTGCGGTGATGGCGGTGGTGCCCATCATCGTCATATACCTGTTCTGTCAGAAGGCGTTCATGGCGGGGCTGACCGCGGGCAGCGTCAAGGGATAAACGCACACGAAAGAGAGTTTGATGAAAATGAAAAAAGCCAGGCTTGTTCTGGACAGGGAGTA
The DNA here is from genome assembly GCA_029974035.1 of Eubacteriales bacterium. The sequence goes on from JARKQG010000075.1 coordinate 26,050, forward strand.
TCAAATCGGCGCGATTGATCCGCGCATGTACGGCTCGTTCATCGAGCATCTGGGCCGCGCCGTGTACGGCGGGATCTACGAACCGGGGCACCCCGCCGCGGACGAGTCGGGCTTCCGGCGCGACGTGATCGATCTGGTCCGGGCGCTGAACGTGCCGATCGTGCGCTATCCGGGCGGCAACTTCGTATCCGGCTTCAACTGGGAGGACAGCGTCGGCCCCGTTGGCGAGCGCCCCAGGCGGCTGGACCTGGCCTGGTTTACCACGGAAACCAACGCGGTGGGCCTGCACGAGTTTGACCGCTGGTGCGGGCTGGTCGGGGCCGAGATGATGTACGCGGTCAACCTGGGCACCCGCGGCGCGGACGCGGCGCGAAACGTGGTGGAATACTGCAACCACAGGTCCGGCACGCACTGGTCCGACCTGCGGATCAAAAACGGCCGCAGGGACCCGTTCGGCATCAAGCTGTGGTGCCTGGGCAACGAAATGGACGGCCCCTGGCAGATCGGGCACAAGACCGCGGTGGAATACGGCCGGCTGGCGGCCGAAGCGGGTAAGGTGATGAAGTGGGTGGACCCCACCATCGAGCTGGTGGCGTGCGGCTCCTCTCACAGCGATATGCCCACCTTTGGCGAATGGGAAATGCAGATGCTCGGCGAATGCTACGAGCAGGTGGATTACGTGTCGCTGCACCGCTACTACGGCAACCCCACCGGCGACACCCCGGGCTTCCTTGCCCGCTCCATGGATCTGGATGATTTCATCCACACGGTGGTGTCCATCTGCGACGCGGTGAAGGGCAGGTTGCGCTCGAAAAAGCGGCTCAACCTCTCCTTTGACGAATGGAACGTATGGTATCACTCCGCGGAAAAGGACAAGGAGGCTTGGAAGCGGGATAAGTGGGGCAGCGCGCTGCCCCTGCTCGAGGACGTGTACAATTTTGAGGACGCGCTGTTGTGCGGATCGATGCTCATGACCTTCATGCGCCACGCGGACCGGGTGAAGATCGCGTGCCTGGCGCAGCTGGTCAACGTGATCGCGCCCATCATGACCCGAAACGGCGGCGGCGCGTGGGCGCAGACCATCTACTGGCCGCTGCTCCACGCCTCCAGGTATGGGCGGGGCACGTCGCTGAAGGCGGTGGTGACTTCGCCGGTCTACGACTGCCGGGACTATGAGGCGGTGCCCCTCGTGGACGTCGCGGCGGTTCTGGACGAGGCGGGGAGCGTGAGCATCTTCGCGGTCAACCGCGATATGAAGGAAGACGTGGAATTGGCGGTGGACATGCGCTCCTTCGACGGCCTGGCCGCGGCGCGGCACATCGTGCTGCACCACGACGATGTCAAGGCGGTCAACACCGAGGAGCGCCCGGACAACGTGGCGCCCTCGAAGGGGGAAGGGGCGGTCCTCGATGGCGGGCGGTTCTCGGTCAGGCTCCCGGCCCTCAGCTGGAACGTCATCCGGGTGAGCGCCGCAACGCCGGACTCCGGGCGGTAAGCCGCGCCTTTTGTCAGGCGCGCTTCAGCGTGAAAAAGAACTTCGATCCCGCGCCGGGCTCGCTCTTGAGCCACATGGTTTCGCCCATGGACTTCATCAGCTCGCTGGCGATGGAAAGGCCCAGCCCGCTGCCCAGGCCCGTGTGGGCGCGGTCTACCTTGTAGAAGCGGTCAAACACGTAGGGCTGGTCGGCGGGGTTGATGCCGATGCCGGTGTCGGAGACGCCGAGCGTCACCTTCTCGTCGTCAAAACTTCCCTCCACGGCCACCGTGCCGCCCTCCGGGGTGTACTTCATCGCGTTGTCCAGCAGGATCACCAGCACCTGTTCCACCCGGTCGGGGTTGGAAAGCACCAGGGGCAGATCGCCGGCGTGCATCGAAAACGCCAGGCCCCGGTCCTGGGCGGTGGCGGTGTATTTTTCGGAAAGGTCGTTCAGGATGTCCTGAAGGCGCATGGGCTTGGCGGTCAGCGACAGCTGCCCGCTCTGCAGCCGCGAAAGCTCCATCAGGTCGTTGATGAGGCGGGACAGGCGCAGCGTTTCCCGCAGCATGATGGCGTAGTAGCGCCGCCGCGTTTGCTCATCCCGCACCATGCCCTCGGACAGCGGCTCGATCAGCGCACGCATGGCGGTAAGGGGCGTCCGGAGCTCGTGGGACACGTTGGCCACGTAGTCGCGCCGCGTGCGCTCCAGCCGCTCGCTCTCGGTGATGTCGAGAAACAGGCCCACCGCGCCGGCCACCCGGCCGTCCACGTCCTGAAGGGGCGTAATGGTCATGCCTAGCACCCGGTCGGGCAGCGCGATCCGCCGGGAAACGGCGCTGCTCTCCCGGACGGCACGGTCAAAATCGGCCCATACCTCCGGGTCGGGGATCAGCCCGAGGCGCGCGTCCGGGCTTTCGCCCCGGGGCAGCGCGCCGAACAGCGCGTCCAGCGCCGGGTTGTGGTGGGTCACGCTGCCCTCGGCGTCCACGGCCGCGATGCCCTCGGTGAGGCCGTCGATGGTCTGCCGCAGGCGGTTGCGCTCCACCATCAACTGGGAGATGGTCTTTGAAAGCTCCTGGGACAGGTAGTTGAGCGACCAGCCCAGCTGCCCCACCTCGCCCCGCTGGGTGTCGTCGGCGCGGGCGGAGAAGTTGCCCCCCGCCATGCCCACAGCCACGTCCCGCATCTGCCGGAGCGGGTTGACGATGCGGCCGATGATGTAGTACACCAGCGCCGTGACCACCGGCAGCGACAGCATCAGCGAGATCATCAGCGCGCCGTTGAGCGAGCTGGCCCCCACCATGGCCTCGTACAGCGGCACCAGCATCATCACCGCGCCGGTGGTTCTGTCGCCGCTGGTCATGGGGATGCCCACGCCCACGAGGCCGGTATTGCGCAGCGCCGCGATTTCGTCCGCCTGCACCGGCCCGCCCTCCAGCACGCGCTCGGCGCCTTCCTGCATGGCGGTCAGATATCCTGCGGGCAGGTTTTCGTTGATGAGCAGCGTGTTCATTTTTTCGTCGGTCACCAGCACGTAGGCGCCCAGGAGCGACGAATCCACCTTTTCCACCGCCAGCAGCTGCTTGAGCGCGCCCTTGTCCAGCCCGCCGTCCCGGAAGGATTGAACAATGCTGCCCAGCGCCTTGGCTTTGGGCAGCAGTTCGTTTTCTTTGATGGAGGTAAACACGGTGCGGGAGATGTAGTTGTAGAAGATCATCGTGAACAGCGCCGTGATGACGATGGCCAGGAGCACCACCGAGAGCACCCGGGCGAACAGGACGCTCTGCCTCATTCATCCACCTCGAATTTGTAGCCCACGCCGTACACGGTCTTGAGGCTCCAGGGCACGCCCTCCTGGGGCAGCTTCTGGCGGATGCGCTTGATGTGGGTGTCCACGGTGCGCGTATCGCCAAAGTAGTCGTAGCCCCAGACGCGGCTCAAAATCTGCTCCCGCGAAAACACCTGTCCGGCGCTGCCGGTGAGCATGTGCAGGATCTCGACCTCCTTGGGGGTGCAGGGGATCACCTGCCCCGCGGCCTTGACCTGGTAGTTGGACAGGTTGATCTCCAGCTGCGGAAGCCGCACGATGGCGTCGCCCTCGGCGTGGGGCTCGGAAAAGCGGCGCAGCACCGCGCGGATGCGCGCCAGCACCTCCCGGGGGCTGAAGGGCTTGACAATGTAGTCGTCCGCGCCCAGTTCGAGGCCCAGAATGCGGTCGATCTCCTCGCCCTTGGCCGTCAGCATGATGATGGGGAGCTTGGATGTCTTGCGGATCGTGCGGCACACATCGGTGCCGGACACCCTGGGCATCATCAGATCCAGGATCATCAGATCGGGTTGCTCGCTCTCCGCGAGCCGGAGCGCCTCGTCGCCGTCATAGGCGGACTGGTGCGCGTATCCCTCCGCGTCCAGGTATATGCAAAGCGATTCGTGGACCACCGGGTCGTCATCGCAGATCAGAATCAGCGGGCAGAGCGCCATGAACCTTCACCTCATCTTTATTCGGTTTCATTATACCCAATCGCCCCCGCGCGCGCAACCGCCAAACGCGTTCTGTCACAAGTTGTTGCATTTTTCAACGCTTTTGCGCGCGGCGCGCAAAAAAAAGGCCCCGGTGGGGGAGATGCGCGGCAGCCAGGATGCCGCTACCACCGGTTGAACGCGCCGGCAATCAGCTTGACGCCGGAGATGAACAGCGCCGCCAGAAGCGCCCATTCGATGGAGTCCACGTGAAAGCCGGGCAGATAAAGGCCCATGCCGTAGATCAGCACCGCGTCCATCCCATAGCCGAAGAGCCCCAGCGTCAGGCAACCCACGGGCAGCGTCAGGATGCGCAGAATGGGGCGGACCAGCAGGTATACGACGCCCAGCGCCGCGCCGGCGGCAAACGCCAGGTAGAGGGAATCGCACCGGATGCCCTCGGTGAGGCGGGTCAGCGTGGGCACCGCCAGCACGCAGCACCAGAAGGTGATCGCCCGGCGGGAAAGGCGCGCGGCGCTACGCATGGTCAAAAAGCGCCCAGGCGCCGCTTTGGGGCGGTTCGGAGGAAAAGGTCAGCCGCTCCGGCCGCGTTGGGTGGGGGACGGTCAGATGATGGGCCCACAGCGCCAGCTGCTGCCCCGGCGAGCCGCCGCCGTAGCGGTTGTCGCCCCAGAGCGGATGGCCGGCGTTTGCCATCTGCACGCGGATCTGGTGGGGCCGGCCGGTTTCAAGGGCAATTTCCAGCAGCGTCAGATCGCCGGAAAAATCCAGCGGGCGGTAGGAAAGCAGCGCCTCCTTCGCGCCGGGGGCGCAGGGCTCCACCACGCGCACCATGCCGTCCGCGCCCTTGGAAAGAAAATCCCGCAGGCGATCGGGCGCCGAAACGGCACCCCGAACCACGGCCCGGTAAATCTTTTCCACGTCGTGGCGGGCGAAGGCGGCCGTCAGCCGCGCCGCGGCCTTGGAAGTCCGCGCAAAGACCATCACGCCGCCGGCGGGCCTGTCCAGCCGATGGACGAGGCCCAGGTACGCGTCGCCGGGTTTATCAAACTTCTCCGCCACATATTTTTTGCAGGCGGTGAGTAGGTCCATATCCCGGGAATCGTCCGCCTGGGCGGGCATGTTGGGCGGCTTTTCGACGGCCAGCAGGTGGTTGTCCACATATAAAACGTTCACCGTGAAGCCGCCGGCGGAAAACGAAGCCATCATGGCTGCCAGCGCCCCGACGCGCCGCAGGGTAGCACCCCGCCGGAGGAAATGGGCAGGCCCACCTCGTCCGCGTCCACGCGCCCGCCGCGCGCTCTGGCCACGGTCATCGTCAGCATGTTGGAAAGCACCGCCGGCTGAAGCCCGGTGGTGTAGCTGTTGATGAGAAAGAACACCGCGTCGTCGGCCAGGAGCCGCGCGCTGGCGGATACCAGGCGGTACAGCTCGTCCTCCAGCTTCCACACCTCGCCGCCGGGCCCGCGCCCGTAGGAGGGCGGGTCCATCAAAATGCCCTGATAGAGGTTGCCCCGGCGCGCCTCCCGGTCCACGAACTTCTGGGCGTCGTCGATGATCCAGCGGGTTTTTGATTCGTCGATGCCCGACAGCGCGCGGTTCTCTCCCGCCCACTGCACCATGCCCTTCGCGGCGTCCACATGGGTCACGTGAGCGCCCGCGCGGCAAAGGGCCATCGTGGCGCCGCCGGTGTAGCCAAACAGGTTCAGCACGCGCACCGGGCGCCGCGCCGCCTCCACCAGGCCGGCCATCCAATCCCAGTTGACGGCCTGCTCCGGAAAGAGGCCGGTGTGCTTGAAGCCGGTGGGGCGCACGTAAAAGCGAAGGCCGCCGTACCCGACGGTCCATCGCTCGGGAAGATGCCGGTGAAATTCCCAGGCCCCGCCGCCGCCGCTGGCGCGTTGGTAGCGGGCGTCCGCGCCGCGCCATTTCTCCTCGTCCTGCCGGGGCCAGATCACCTGGGGGTCGGGGCGGCACAGCGTAATGTCGCCCCAGCGCTCCAGTTTTTCGCCGAACCCGGCGTCCAGTACCTCGTAGTCGCGCCAGCCGGAAGCTATGAACATCGTGTACCCCTAATTCTCGTAAATTTCGCAGGTCAGGTAATCGCCGGAGACAGACGTGTAGATCGACAGCTCGCCAAACCCGTCGTAGCGGAAGCGGAAGTCGATGTCCGCGCCGTAGTCGGTCAGAATCGCGTCGTCGGCGGAAGTCACGTAGGACTGGTTGTATCGGCTTGCGTAGGTGGACTTCTTGGTGACGGTCACACTGTCCAGATCCTTGACCGCCAGCCACAGCGCCGAGGCCACCTGGGCCACGCCGCCGCCGGTCACCTTCACGCCGCGGCCGTTTATGGCGGGTCGGAAGCCGTAGGCGGCGGTCCGGGGGCCCACCACGGCGTTGAAGGAAAAGGTGTCGCCGCTCTCCAGCACCGTATCGTAGATGGAGCCCGCCGCCAGTTCGATGTTGTGAATCTGGGCGTCGCTGCCGTCCAGGTAGATGGACGAGGAGCCGATGCTGTCGCCAAAATCATCGCCGCCGTAGGAGGACAGCGTGCATTCGACGGTGGAGTCGGTGGTCCAGATGCTGATGAAAAAGTCGTCGTAGTTGTTCTCAAAGACGAAGTCGATGCCCTCGCTGGAGTCGGTGATGATGGCGTCGTCGCCGGAAAACACGTAGTCCTGGGCAAAGCGGCCGCCGTAGACCCGCTTTTCCAGATAGTCGATGCCGTCCAGCTGCTTGAGCGCCAGGTACAGCGTGGACGCCACCTGGGCCACGCCGCCGCCCATCGCCTTGACGCCGCGCCCGTTGACCGCGGTCTTGTAGCCGCGCGCGCCGGTGCGGTCGCCCACCACATCGTTGAAGGAAAACACCTCGCCGTAGCCCACGTAGGCGCCGTCCAGCGCCAGGACTGCCAGTTCGATGTTGTTCAGCTGCGCGCTGGAGGCGTGGTCCAGCGGGGTGTTGGCGGATACGTCCGCGCCCGCCAACGCCGGCTGGGCCAGCGCGCCGCCCAGCAGCGTCAGCGCCAGGCAAAGAGCCAGCAGTTTCCTCATGGTTTTCATCCCCCTCGCGCCTCTGGACCACGCATGAATGTTACAAAATTAAGACGGGTGGCGGGCCGATTTGTTCCGAGGTCAATCCACCGCGGCGTCGCAGACCAGGACTTGGCCATCCCGCACATCCATGCGGATTACGAATTCGCCGGGGCCGTCGTAGCGGAAGCGGAAGTCGGTGCCGGCGGAATAGTCGGTCACGATGGCATCGTCGGCGGAAGCCACGTAGGACTGGTTGTAGCGGCTCCCGTAGGTGGATTTTTCGGTGACGGTCACATCGCCCCGATCCTTGATCGCCAGCCACAGCGCCGAGGCCACCTGGGCCACGCCGCCGCCGGTCACCTTCACGCCGCGGCCGTTGACGGCGGATTCGTACCCGTTCTCCCCGGTGCGGGGGCCGACGATGTTGTTGAAGGAGAAGGTGTCGCCGCTCTCCAATACGATGCCGTCAATGGCCTGCGCCGCCCGGGTGATGTTGCCAATCAGCGCGTCGTCGCCGTCCAGGTATATGGTGGCGGTGCCGTCATCGGAGGGGCCCTCCGCGGGATCGGAGTAGTTTCCGATGCCGTCGCTGGCAAGCAGCAGGCAGGAGATTTCGTAGTCGTCCGACCAGATGTTGATGACAAAGTCGCCGTAGCCGTTTTTGAAGCGGAAGTCGGTGCCGGCGGAATAGTCGGTCACGATGGCGTCGTCGCCGCTGTCCACGTAGGACTGGTTGTACTTCGAGCCGTAGGTCTTCTTTTCGACGTATTCGATGCCGTCCAGTTGCCTGAGGGCCAGGTACAGCGCCGAGGCCACCTGGGATACGCCGCCGCCGGTCACTTTCACGCCGCGGCCGTTGACGGCGGCCTGGTAGCCGCTGGCCTTGTCGCGGGGCCCGACGATGTCGTTGAAGGAAAAGGTTTCGCCGTAGGCCACGTAGGCGCCGTCCAGCGCGGAGGTGGCAAGGGCGATGTTCTCCGCCAGCGGCTCGGAATCGCTGCCGATGGAGATGTTGGACGAGGCGATGGTTTCGTCGGCCTGCGCCGGCGCGGCGGCAAGACTGGCAAGGAGCGTCAGCGTCAGGCAAAGTGACAGCAGTTTCCTCATAAAAAATGTCCTCCCCGCTGGTTTTGAAAGGGTTCCCATCCCGTCACAAAAAAGACGAAATCGCTGCCATTTTGTTCCGGAGAGCCCGGCGGCGGCCGGCGCGTTCGGAACGTCAGCCGGGGCCTTCGATCACCGCCACGGCCGCGGCCACACCGGCGTCGTGGGTAATGGAAACAAAGACGCTCTCCCCGCCGACGGCGCCCAGCCGGCGCGCCGCGCCCCCGGCCAGGCGGCAGCGCGGCCGACCCGCATCGTCCCACAGGATCTCCACATCCGTCAGGCCAAAACCGTCAAAGCCGCTGCCCAGCGCCTTGGACACCGCTTCCTTCGCGGCAAACAGCCCCGCCGCCGTATTCGCGCCCCGCGCCGCGATCCGGGCGCGCTCGCCCTCGGTAAAGGCGCGGGCGGCAAAGCGCGGGTTTTCCAGCGCCTTTTCAATGCGCGCGATCTTCGCCACATCGATGCCGATTCCCACGATCATGCCCGCGCCTCCCTCCGTTTTCGTCCTTCCATTATATCATATCTCGGAGGGGCTGCGCGCAGAACCTGTAAGTTTGTGTCATTTTGACGCCGTTGCTTGTCAATGCGCCGGGGGATGGAGTATACTGATCGGGAACCAGGGTGCGTCTAAAGTTTGGAATCAAAATTCATGAATACAGGAGAAACGCTCGGTATGCAGGCTGCTCAAAACATGGCCAGGCTCCTGGAGGACAACGTCGGGAAGGTGATCGTCGGCAAGCGCGAGGTGGTGGATCTTCTGCTTATTTCGCTGATCTGCCAGGGCCACGTGCTGATCGAGGATGTGCCGGGCGTGGGCAAGACCACGCTGGCGTCGGCGCTGGCCCGGTCGCTGGACCTCAGCTTCAAGCGTATACAGTTTACGCCGGACATCACGCCGTCGGACATTACCGGCTTTTCGCTGGTCAACTTCAAGACGGGGGAGATGGAGTACCGGCCGGGCCTGGTGATGAGCCAGATCGTGCTGGCGGACGAGATCAACCGCACCTCGCCCAAGACCCAGTCCTCGCTCCTTGAGGTCATGGAGGAGGGGCAGGTGACGGTGGACGGCACCACCTACCGCATGCCCAAGCCCTTCATCGTGCTGGCCACCCAGAACCCGGTGGACTTCGTGGGCACCTATCCGCTGCCGGAGGCGCAGCTGGACCGCTTTTTCATGCGCGTGGCCATCGGCTACCCGTCCCAGGAGGAGGAAGTGGACATTCTGGACCGCTTCTCCACCAACGCCCGGCCCATGGAGGAGCTGCGCCCCATCTGCACCGCCCAGGACATCCTGGCGCTGCAGACGGCGGTGGGCACCGTATACGCCTCCCGCGAGGTGCGCGCCTACGTGGCGATGATCGCGGCGGCCTCCCGCAAGTACAGCGGCATGCAGCTGGGCATCTCGACCCGCGCGGCGATTTCCCTTCTGCGCGCCGCCCAGGCCCGGGCCATGCTTTCCGGGCGCGACTACGTGATCCCCGAGGACATCCAGTTCATGGCGCAGAGCGTGCTGGCCCACCGCATCGTGCTCAGCCCCGAGGCGCGCATGCGCTCCATTACGCCGGAGCGCGCCCTCGCCGCGGTGGTGGGCTCCGTCCAGGTGCCGGTGAAGCTCAAGTGAACGGACGCGCCGCGGCGTTTCTGCTGGCGGGCCTCACGGCGCTGGCCGCCGCGCTCTCCACGGGATCGTCGCTTTACTATCTGCTGGGGCTGACGATGGGCCTGATGCTTCTGTACGCCTACGCCTCCGCGCTGTGGACGCTTTTCACCGTCCGCACGCGGGTGGACTGTCCCCGCCGCACGGTCACCCGCGGCCAGCAGATACAGCTGACCGCGCTGGTCCGGCACATGTGCCCGCTGCCGGTGCGCTCGCTGGAATTGCAGCTGGCGGTGCCGGGTGATCAGGATGCCTCGGGCTCGGCGGAGATCTCGCCGCGCCCCTTCCGGTTTGTCAAGTATGAGGCCGCCTTTCGCTGTCCCCACCGCGGCGCGTACCAGGTGGGCGTTACCCACCTGACGGTGACGGATCTTTTCGGCCTGGTCACCCTCTCCCGCAAGGCGCGGGGCCAGATGGCGCGGCTGGAGGTCCGGCCCCGCGTCAGTCAGGAGCCGCCGATGGCGCTGCAGTCGGTGGAATTCGGCGTGGAGCACATCAGCCGCATGACGGAGGACATGGCCTCCCCGTCGGGCGTGCGGGACTGGATTCCCGGCGACGCGCTGAAGAAGGTGCATTGGAAGCTGAGCATGCGAAAGCGCGAGCTGATGGTGCGCACCTACGAGGAATCCGCCCGGCCCGACACGCTGATTCTGGTGGATCTTGCGCCCCTCACCGCCCTCCGGAGCCACGCCATGTCCACCGAGGACGCCATCTGCGAGGCCGCGGCCTCCGCGGCGGTGGCGCAGTTGACGGGCGGATACCCGGTGCGCATGCCGCTCTCCGCCCGGTCGCCCCAGGAGATCACCGGCCAGAGCGCGGCGGAGGCGGACCGGTTTATAGACGCGCTGATGCGCGTCCGGTTTGACAGCCCCTATTCCTACGAACAGGTGCTCTCCATTGAAATGCGGCGCATGTCCCGAACCGGCGGCGCGGTGATGATTACCTCGGCGCTCTCGCCCCGCATTGCCGACATTGCCACCCAATTCAGGCGCTCGGGCATCCAGGTCAAGGTATTCTGGGTGACCGATACCCAGCGCACCGAGGCGCTGGAAATGATGACCAGGCTCAAGCTGGCCGGCGTGATCGCCCGCCAGATCGACCCCTGGGCGGAAAATCTCTCGATTTAGGACGTAAAAAATGTCAAAAACCAGGAAGATTCTCGACCTTGCGGGCAGCGCGCTGATGGCTGCGATGCTCTCCGGTGCGCTGACGCTGGTGCTCTCCGGCGCGCTGGGGCTGTCGGTGCCGGCGCTTCACGTCTACGCGCTGTGCGCGGCGGCGGCGGTTCTGGCGGGGCTTGCCGCATGGTCGCCCGCCGGCGCGATGGCCTCCGGCGCGCTGGCCGTGGTCATTGCCGCCGGAATGGTGGTCTTCGGCGGCTTTCGCCCGCTGACAAAGCTGGGCGCGCTGATCGACGCGCTGGGCGCCATGACCACCGGCGGAGAGGCGATGCTCACCGAGCACGCGGACACCATCTACGCGTCCATCGCGCTGCTTCTGACGCTGTCGATCTTCTGGATCAGCCGCATGCCCGGCGGCGTGTATCCGGCGCTGACGCTGTCGCTCATCATTCTGCTCTACGGCTGGTTTCTGGAAAAGCGGCTGAACCCCGCCGCGGTGCTGCCCGCCGTGGCCGCGCTGGGCGCGATGTTCGCCCGGGCCGGCAGCGACCGCGCCACGTACCTGAAGGCGCTGCCCGCCGCGCTGCTGATCGCGGCGCTGGCGTTTTGGGCGGTGCCCGCGGGCAACCCCACCTGGAAGCCGCTGGAGGACGCCGCCGACCGCGTGCGCCAGATGTTCTTTGATTATTTCATGTTCACCGACGCCCGCGCGTCCTATTCGCTCTACGCCGACGGCTACCAGCCCATGGGCGACGCGCTGGGCGGCCCGGCCGATCCGTCCAACGAAAACGTGATGCTGGTGGAGACGGACCGGACGCTGCTTCTGCGCGGCTCCATCCGCCGCACCTACACCACCTATTCCTGGACCAACAGCGCCATCAACAACCGCTATCTCTTCATCGATCCCATCAAGACCGGCATCCGGGACCGGATCTTTGAATCCCGCCGGCTGGACGGCTTTTCGGCCTCGGACGCCTTCGAGACGGTTTCCGCCTCCGTCACCATGCTGCACGAGGGCATTTCCGCGCTGTTCGTGCCCCACAGGCTTCAGAACATCACCACGGGCCTGGACATGGCGGTCTACTACAACAACACCGGCGAGGTGTTCATTCCCCGCCGCGTCCGCACCGGCGATGCCTACAGCTTTACGGCGCTGGTGCCCACCGGGGACTATGCGGCCCTTGAGCGCATCATCACCGCCGCGGGCATGTCGGAGGACGACGGGCTGGACGATGCGCGCCGGGACTACCTGGATCTCCCCCGGGGCATCGAACAGGGCGTGTACGATCTGGCCCGTTCGATCACCCAAAACGCCCGGTCGCCCTACGAAAAGGCGGTGGCCCTTGAAAACTACCTGTTGGAGCATTATGAATACGAAACCGACGTGGAGTACCCGCCCACCAACCGGGACTTCGTGTCCTTCTTTCTGCTGAGTTCCAAGAAGGGCTTTTGCAGCTATTTTGCGTCGGCGATGGCCGTGATGGCGCGGATGGCGGACTTGCCCAGCCGCTATGTTGAAGGGTATCTGGTGCCCGCCGACGGCGGCGAGGGCACCGTTGTCACCGGTGAAAACGCCCACGCATGGGTGGAGATCTACTTCCAGGGCGTCGGCTGGATCTCCTTTAACCCGACCCCCGGCAGCGGGCAGGAGTCGCCGGACCCGGAGCGCGGGGCAGGCGCGGGCAGCGAAGAGCCCGACGCCAGTCCGTCGCCCGAACCCACGGCCCAGCCCTCTGAGGCGCCCACCGCCGAACCCACCCAGGCGCCCACCGAGGAGCCCACCGCGTCCCCCGACGCCACCCCGGATCCCGGCGAGGAGGAGCCCCAGCCCGAGGGCGACACCGACGAATCCGATCAGCCCGAGGAGACGCCCGAACCCGAGGAGCCGCCGGAGTCCGACGATTCCGCCGACCAGCCCGACGCGCCGAAACCGCTCTGGCTTCTCTGGCTGATCCTGATCCTGGCGGCGCTGGGCCTTTTGGTCTGGTGGATCGTCCGCCGCCTGGCGGCCACCGATCCGGCGCGGGCGGAAAAGGCGGCGCGGGACGGTGCGGAGAAGCTGGCCATCTGGTACCGCGCGATGCTCACCGTGCTGGAGGAACAGGGGCAGTCCCCCGCGCCGGGCGAAACCCCCGTGGCCTTTGCCGACCGGCTCCGGGAAGCGGGCATTGCCGGCGATGCGTTCCGCTACGCCTCCGAGCAGTTTGCGCTGACCCGGTACGCCCGCAAAAAGCCGGACGCCGCGGCGCTCCGGCAGGCCCGGGAGGCCTACCGGAAGCTGACGGCCCAGCTCAAGCCGCTGGAAAAGGCGCGCTTTGCCCTGCGCCGGCTGACCCGCGGGATGGGCGACATCCGGCAAATTCCCTGATGGACCGCGCGGCGGCGCGGTGATCTATCCACCCTTTCGATACCCGGACCTGTGGCCTCAACCGAGGATTTTGGCGACCGATTTTCCGCCCCCTGCGGGACATGCCCCCCACCGCGATCGCATATTAAACCGTGAACGATCGGGGAGGGGGGCTTTTTAATGCGCCGCTATCGATGGACGGGCCTTGCCGCGCTGGTGGTGTTGGCGGTGGCGCTGGGCGCGGTCGGGGCCGGCGCGTCGCCGGGGGCGTCGCGCCTGGGCGCCACGCTCCGGTTTCAGCTGACGACGAACGGGGTGGTGGCCCAGCCGTTTGACCGCTGGATCGGCGAACTGGCCGGCATGGCGGCGCTGATGATTGACAGCGAAACCTGGAAGGGCGGGGAGGCGATGCGGGTCCGGGTGGCGATGGGAGAGGAGGAGGCGTGGACGGTTTCCCTTCTGGCCGAAGCTTCCGGCGTATCCATGGAATCCAGCCTGATGGCCCCGGGCTCGGTGATCCTCGGAGAGACCGATGCGCTGGAAGCCCGCGCGCTGATGGAGGGGCTGCGGGGGGCGGCGGCCGGGCCGGATACCCTGACCCTCTCCGCCGCCCAATTTGCCGACCTGGCTGAGGGCGCCGCCCGCACGTTGCGCCGCTGGGGCGAGGCCGCGAAGGGCACCGACGGTGAAACGGCGGGTGCGGTGGGCGGCTTTTTGGAAGCCCTCGCCGGAATCGGCGAAAAGGCGGACGACGAGGGCTGGCTCACGGTGACCGCGGAGCCGCGCGAGGCGGAGCCGATGACCGTCGCGCCGGGTGGAAGCAAAGCGCCGCCGGAGCTGCCGGGCATCCTGGCCGTGGAGGGGTTCTGGGCCGTCATGCGCGCCGTCACGGCGGGCTGACGCCGGAGGCTGCGACAAAAGAAGGGGCCGCCCGCAATGTGCGGGCGGCCCGGATTTTTGCGCGCGGGGCTTATTTGACCAGCTTCAGCGCCTTTTCCACCACGTGCTCGGCGGTCAGGCCAAAGTAGGGGAACAGCTCCTTGTAGGGGGCGGAGGCGCCGAAGGTGGTCATGCCGATGACCTCACCGTCCAGGCCCACGTACTTAAACCAGCTCATGGGGCTGGCGGCCTCGATGGCCACGCGGGCGCGCACGGCCTTGGGCAGCACGCTCTCCCTGTACGCTTCGCTCTGGGCGTCAAACAGGTCCATCGCCGGCATGGACACCACGCGGGCGTCCACGCCCTTTTCGGCCAGCACCTTCTGGGCCGCGACGCAGGGCTCGACCTCAGAGCCGGAGGCCATCAAAATCACGTCCGGCACGGGCTTTTTGCCCGCGGAGATCACGTAGCCGCCCTTGAGCGCCTCGGCGCCGCTGCCGTCGTAGAGGGGCAGGTCCTGCCGGGTGGTGACCAGGAGGGTGGGCTTATTGTTGGTCATCGCGCACACCCAGCCCGCGGCCGTCTCGCGGCTGTCCGCGGGGCGGAACACCGTCAGATCCGGCACGGCCCTGAGGCCCGCCAGCTGCTCCACCGGCTGATGGGTGGGGCCGTCCTCGCCGACGCCGATGGAGTCGTGGGACAGGATGTAGGTGACCGGCAGCTTCATGATGGCGCTCATGCGGATGGCGTTTTTCATGTAGTCGCTGAACACGAAGAAGGTGGCGCAGTAGGGCCGGAGGCCGCCGTGCAGGTAGATGCCGTTGGTGATGGCGGCCATCGCCATCTCGCGCACGCCGAAGTGCAGGTTGGCGCCGGCGCGGTTTTCCGCGGAGAAGTCGCCCTTGCCCTTCATGTAGCTCTTGTTGGAGGGGGCCAGATCCGCGCTGCCGCCGATCAGGTTGGGCACGCGGGCAGCCAGGCGGTTGAGCACCTCGCCGCAGGCGTTGCGGGTGGCGGCCTTGCCGGAAAACGCCCAGAGGGCCTCATCCTTCATCGGGTCAAAGGGCAGCTCGGTGCTGTGCCAGAGCTCCCACTCTTTGGCCAGCTCGGGATAGGCCTCGGTGTACTTCGCAAAGAGATCCAGCCATTCCTGCTCGGCCTTTTCGCCCGCGGCCTTGACGCCGTCCGTCAGCTGATAGACCGCCTCGGGTACCCTGAAAGCTTCCTCATAGGGCCAGTCCAGCGCCTTTTTGGTGGCGGCCAGGTTGTCCGCGCCCAGCGGTTCGCCGTGGGCCGAGTTCTGGCCCGCCTTGGGCGAGCCGTAGCCGATGGCGGTATGGCACACGATCAGCGTGGGCTTGTCGCTGGTCCTGGCCAGCGCGAGGGCCGCCTCCACGGGCTCGTAGGTGTTGGCGTCGGCCACGTCGATCACGTTCCAGCCATAGGCGCGGAAGCGCCCGGGCACGTCCTCGCGGAACACGTTGTCGGTGCCGCCCTCGATGCAGATCTCGTTGTCGTCATAGAGGGCGATGAGCTTGTTCAGCTTCAGCGTACCGGCCAGCGAGCAGCACTCGTGGGACACGCCTTCCATCATGCAGCCGTCGCCCAGGATCGTGTAGGTGTGGTGGTCCACCACCGGAAAGCCCTCGCGGTTGAACTTTTCGGCCAGGAACGCCTCGGCGATGGCCATGCCCACGGCGTTGGCGATGCCCTGGCCCAGCGGGCCCGTGGTGGTCTCCACGCCGGGGGTATGGGTGCACTCCGGGTGGCCGGGCGTCTTGGAGCCGAACTGGCGGAAGCGCTTCAGCTCGTCCATCGGCAGGTCGTAGTGGAACAGGTGCAAAAGGGCGTACAAAAGCATCGAGCCGTGGCCGCTGGACAACACAAACCGGTCGCGATCGGGCCATTTGGGGTTCAGCGGATTGTGTTTCATCTGCTTGGCCCACAGCGCGTAGGCCATCGGCGCCGCGCCCATCGGCATGCCGGGGTGGCCGGAATTGGCCTTTTGCACGCCTTCGGCGGACAGGATGCGGATTGCGTTGACGGTCAGGTGATCAATTTTGCTCATGGGGGTTCGCTCCTTTGATGTAAAATCCGGGGAATTATTCCCGCGGGCGGCGGTCAAGCGCGGCCCGAAGCGGTTCGAGGTCCAGTTCGTCGTCGTCTTTCAGCAGTTGGTACAGCTCCGCCAGGATGCGCGCCGCGCCGCCGGGCACGTCGCTCTCCACGTTGAGGGGCATCACCCGGTCATTGACCGAAAGCCGCAAAAGCAGCCAGGCGTTGTCCATGTCGCCGTCCAGATCGAAGTTGATGCGCACGCCCTCCCGGTTGTCGCCGGCCAGGCGCCACTCGGGGTTGTCCAGCGTGTGGGAGAGCACCGTTTCGATGGCGGACTGGGCGGCCGCGCGGTAGTCCGGCGCCAGAATGCGCATGCGGATCTCGGCGCTCTCCACCGGCTCGGCCAGCTCGGCGATGAGGTCCGTGACGGCTCCGCCGTCCCGCTTCATGGTCAGCGCCTTGCAGAGCACCACCGTGGCCAGATATGCGCCGTCGTCCAGGAAAAAGTTTTCCCGCATCGCGGCGTGGCCGCTGGTTTCGATGGCCAGCGGACAGTCAATGTCCTCCTCGTTGAGGCGCTTCGCCTCCTCAATCACGTTCAGGTGGCCGCGCTTGAAGCGGTAATGGGTGCCGCCCCACTCGGTGATGAAGCGCGCCACGCCCGAGGAGGTGACGGAATCCGTCACAAAGGTCGCGCCCGGGTGCTCCTCCAGCAGGATTGCCGCCATCAGCGCGATCAGGCGGTTGCCGAAGACGGCGCGGCCGTCCGGGCCCGCCAGAAGGCAGCGGGTGCCGTCGGCGTCCAGCGCCACGCCCATGTCCGCCTCGTTTTCCAGCACCGCGCGCCGGAGAAAGGCCTCGGCCTCCGGATCTCCGGGCGTGAAGGGGCCAAAGGGCGGATCAATCTCCACCACGTCCGCGCCCAGCTCCGACAGCGCCCGGGCATACAAAGCGCCCGCGCCGCCGGTCAGCACCACCAGAAACAGCCCCACCAGCGGGCACTGCACATCGTCATCCAGGCGGCGGCGCACCATATCGCCCAGGCGGCGGCGCCACAGGGCCATCGCGTCGACGCCCATCACCAGCCGCTGCGGCACGCTGAGCGACTGCGCCCGGACCAGCAGCGCGCGCTGCTGGTCCGGCCGCAGCGCGCCGTCCCGCGTCATCAGCCGGAAGCCGTTCCAATCGGCGCTCCGGGCGCCGGCGGTCACCATAATCGCGCCGTCGGCGTGGGTTTCGCCGGCGGGGATGGTCAGGTACATGGCGGGGGTGGTGGCGACGCCCGCGTCGTACACATCGCAGTCCGCGGCGGTCAGCGCGCGGATCACCGCCTGCTGAAGCGCCGCGCCGGAGGGCCGGCCGTCCCGCCCTACGGACAGGATCAGCTTGTCGCTGGTGGTGCCTTTTTCCTCCGCCAGCCACAGGGCGAAGGCGTAGCCCAGGTGCTCGGCCAATTCCGCCGTGATCGCGGAGCCGTCCGCCGGGCCGCAGATTTCGCCGCCCTGCACCAGGGCGGGCCAGTCATTGCGCATCGGGAACCCTCCCGTATTTTGTCGGATCGGCGGTGTCGTCCTCGGGGGTCAGGGAGGCGATGTACCGGTACAGCGGCTTGAGGTGAAGAAAGCCCTTCGCCACCGCGCCGGCCAGCGCGGGGGAGCGGATCAGGTCAAAGTCCTCGATCTCCTTTTCCACGTAAAAGCCCTTGAGGGTGTACCACGCCCGGAGGGGCTCCGGCACCCCGGGGGGAACCGCCATGCGGCGAAAGGCGTTTGCGTGGAGCGTAAATTCGTCCAGCGCCGACCGCGTGGCCTCAAGGACCTTTTCCGGCTCGGTGAGGATGCGCCGCCGGAGGGCGTTCATCAGCGGTCGGTTCTCGTGGTAGAAGCCCATGCCGTAGCTGGCGCCCTGATCGGACACGTCGAAGTACAGGCCCAAGGTGGTGCCCCGGTCCGCGCCGGGCTTGCGGAAGGCGATCCAGATATAGTCCCGGTAGGGGGACTTGTCCTTGGAAAAGCGCACGTCCCGATTGATCCGGGAGACCACCTTCTCCGGCCGGGTCTCCAGCGCCGGGTCGATCTCGCGCACCGCGTCGCCCAGCGCCGCGGCCAGCGCCCGCGCGGGGGTGCGCACCGACTGCGCATACCAGCTGTGGTTCTCGAGAAAGAACTCCCGGTTGTTGTTGAAGCGGATGGCCATGAAAAACTCCAGCCCCGCCTGGGGAAATCCTTGAAACATAAGGACTAAGGTCCCTGCCTTTCCTCCGGAGCGCCTTCGGGTGCGCCGCGCTTGATCGCCGGCATGGATATCGTCTCCTGCGAGAGGGGCTGCGCGGGCTTTTTCATCGAGCGCCTGAGGCGCTTGATGTGGATGCGCCGCTGCTTTTCGATCCGCCGCCGCCTGCGCACGCCGGAAGCCGCGAGGATCGCGATCAGCACCGCCAGCACCGCGACGACGCCCACCATCATCATCAGAAATGTGGAGGGTCCGGCGGCCATCTGGTAGGAGGTGCCGGCGGGGACCGGCAGCGGCGACGCGGTGGGCACCGCCGCCACGGGCTGCGCCGCGGCCTCCACGGTGACGGGGTTGGACAAAACCGTCAGCCGTCCGCCCTTGTCGTCGGTCATCTCCGCCAGAAACACGAAGGGCCTCCCGCCGATGGGGTAGTCCGCCTCGATCAGCGTCTCGCCCGGCGGCACGACCCACAGCGTGCGAATATCCCCCCGGGACTGCTCCGACAGCCGGACGCCCCGGAGTTCCTCTTCGCCGGTGTTGTTCAGGTGCAGCGTAAAGCGCACCGTGCCGGCAGCCACCGGGGTATTGGGGTTGACCTGGGCGGAGAGCGCGATGCGCGCCCGCGCCTCCGACGTCTGCACGGCGACGGTCAGCGGATTGGAGCGCGCCGAGATGGCGGAGCCGCCCTCGGTGCGGCCCGAAACGGTCAGAAGGATGGTGGTGGTTTCGCGCATCTGCATCGGCTGGGTCAGCTCGTAGCGCTCGCCGGGCTTGAGCGAGAAGGGCGGGCTGTCCAGCTCCGCGCCGTTCTGGTCCACCACCTGCAGTTTTTCGCAGGCGAAGTCGGAGGCGTTGTACAGGGAGAGCCTGAGCGTCACGGATTCGCCGCTGCGCACCGCCGCGGAGTCCGCCGTGAGCACAGCCTCCAGCCGCTGGTCGGTCACCTGGATGCGGGTGGCCCCCAATTCGCGGACGATGGGCTCCTCCGGGTCGGCCTTGCTGAAGCAGGTCAGCGAGGGCAGGCTTTCGGAATCCCGGTCGATGGACACCCGCGTGGTGAAGGTGTGCTTCTGTCCCGGCGCCAGCTCCGACAGCGCGCCCACGTCGCCGGTCAGCGGATCGCTCACCACGAGATCGGTCAACGGCACATTGCCCGCGTTGACCACCCGATAGGTCAGTGCCACCTGCTCGCCCGCCTGCACGTACTCCGACGATACGGAGCGGCTGAATTCCACCGCGGGCTGCGCCGGAATGCGCTCAAGGGGCGCCGTGACCAGCACGCGCCCGCCAATTTCCTCCGGCGTGCCCTTGCTGAGCGTACAGCGGATCAGGTAGGCGATGCCGCCGTCCCGAAACTGCGCCAGCGTCGGGGTAATGTTTTCTTCAAAGGCGCGGGAGACCCCGGGCGCCAGCGTGCCCACCGTCTCCACCAGCTCGCCGCTGGCACGCAAAAGCCGCACGTCGTAGATCGGCTCATCGCCCCGGTTGGTCATGGTGACCGTCAGGTGCGCGCTCTCGGGCGCTACCATCAGATTGGGCTCGATGGACGCGGAGACCGAAAGCGAATCCGGATAGATGAACTCAGTGGACGCTTCCGGTGGCTCCGCCGCACCCGCGGGCAGCCAAGCGGCGGCGCATACCACGAGCGCCGCCATAAGGACCCGCACGCGAAGCCGCATCGAACCCCTCCCGCACTGATATGGCTATTGTAGTATACGGCGCGCCGGGTGTCAAGGAAGCGCACATTAACAAAGAAGCGCCGGGACGCATCCCGGCATTTGGCGCTACGGCAGGTTCCGGCAGAGTTCGTACATCATGATCCCCGCGGCCACCGCGGCGTTGAGCGACTGGGCGCCGCCGCGCATCGGCAGCTTCAGCGCCGCCGTGGCGGCGGCGAGGACATCCGGGCTGACGCCGCGTGCCTCGCTGCCGATGACCAGCACAAACCGGTCCGGCAGCGGCGCGCGCTGGTAAAAGGGTTCGCCCTCCAGCGACGTGGCCACCACGGCGTAGCCCCGCGCGGCCAGCGCGCGAAGCGCCGCGGGCAGGTCCTCCACCCTGGCCATCGGCACGCGAAAGCCGGAGCCCATGGCGGCGCGCTGCACCTTGGGGGAGAGCGCCTCCGCGCAGCCGGGGCCGGCGATGAGCGCCTGAAAGCCCGCGGCGTCGGCGGTGCGCCAGATGGTGCCCAGGTTTCCGGGGTCCTGCACGCCGTCCAGCGCCACGATCCTGTCCGGCGCGACGGCCAGATCCAGGGGCGCGGGCGGCGCAAACGCCGCGCAGGCTCCCTGGGGCGTCCGGGTATCGCACACGGCCTCCAGCACCCGGCGCGGCACAATCAGCGTGCGCGCGCCCTTTCGCCGCAGCGCCTCCGGCAGGTCGCCAAAGTCCAGCCCTTCTTCAAAAAGCGCCGCCGCCGGGGCCAGGAGCGCCGCCGCCTCGCGCATCAGCTTTTCGCCCTCCACCAGAAAAAGCTGCTGCGATGCGCGGCCCTCGGACGTCTTCAGCGCGCGCAGCCGCTGGATCAGCGGGTTTTTGACGCTTTCAAGGCGTTCCATCATCGATCTTCTCCTTCTGCTCTCCTTCGAGAAAGCGCATGCCGCCCTCCGCCAGGACCGACACAAAGCCGATCAGCAGCAGCAGGTAGTAGGTGAAAAACCGCCACACAAATATCGCGCTGAGCATTATCCCGCTGGGAAAGACGCCGGCAAAGAACACCGAAAAGCCGTACTCCTGCGCGCCGCTGCCACCGGGCAGCGGCATGAACGAGGCGCCGATGTACAAAAGCGTCTGCAGCGTAATCAGCGTCAGCGCGGAAACGCCCGATAAATGGAACACGCGGTACACGCCGACGATGATCGCCATCAATAGCGCGATCTGGAGAAAGGACAGCAGCATCACCTTCAGCGCCAGCGCCGGCTTTTTGAAAAGCGCCGTCACGGAGGACTGGTATTCGCCGATCAGCCGGTCGATCTTCCGCTGCGCGGCCTCGCGGTCGCGGACGATCCGGAGCCGCGTCAGAACCCACACGCCGGCGCGGGTGAGGGCGCTCGTCGTCGGGCGGTGGACGCCCAGGAGGAGCACGATCAGCGGCATCGCCGCGTTGAGGACAAAGCCCAGGATCACAAACCAGCGTATGCCGCCCAGGATCAGCGCCACCTGGGCCCGGCAGGCGATCCACAGCGCCGCGCCCAGAACCACCATCGCCGCCTGAAAGCAGATGAACTGCACGGAAACCGCCGCCGTCGCCACCATGCCGGGCACGCCCCAGCGGGTCATCGACAGCACCTCCAGCGGTTGGCCGCCGCTGGAGGAGGGCGTGATGGCCGAATAGAACTGGCCCACGCCGGTGACGGCCAGCGCCTTGACAAAGGAGATGGGGGTGCCTTCGCTCTTCAGAAACACGTAAAGCGTCAGCGCCCGCAGCGCCAGGTACCCCAAGAGAAGCGCAACGCTCAGCCATAAAAAGCGCGCGTCCAGCCCGCCAAGCTGCGCCACGATAACGGACATCTGGCCGCTGTGAAGGGCCCACGCCACAAAGGCGACCGCGACCACCAGCACATAGGCAAGGCCCAGATTGCGCTTGGAAAAGGAGCTGTGCTTTTTCACGGGCACCCCCCGGGCGCGCCCGCGAGGAGCGTCCGGGCCTGCTTCAGCGCGTCCTCGATGGCGTCGGAGAGCGTGAGCCCGCCCGTTCCGGCGACCTTGACGCCGCACCGACCCACGGGGACGAGGATCTTGACCGCCCGGCTCTTCGCCACCGATTCGGCGGCGAGCGGCGTCACCTCGCCCAGCATGGCGTCGGCAAAGGCGATGCCGATGGGGCCCATGATGAGATCCGCGTCCCGGCAGGCCACGCGCACCGGGTTTTCGCCGGTGGCGCCCGCGTCGGCGCCCGCCCGGAGCATCGCCGCGGTGGCCAGCGCGTTGAGACCGACGCCGACGACCTCCGCGTCGGGCAGCCCTTTTTTGAGCCCTTCCACCAGCGCCCTGCCCACGCCGCCGCCCGCGCCGTCGATCACGACCACCTTCATGCCCCGCACCCCACTCGTCAACGCATTATTTTTTCATTATATCGGTCCGCGCCGGGATCGTCAAATAAAATCGACCGGCGCGTCCACAATTCTACCCAAAATGCAACCCAATTACCATTGAAGCGCCGTTCGGCGCGGCGGTATACTTTAAATTAAGAAACGGGGGATAGACATGATCATCGACTTTCACACCCACGTCTTTCCGGACGGAATCGCCCAGAAAGCCAGTACGAACATCGCAAACTTTTACGGTATTCCCACCCGGTTTGACGGAAAGCTGTCCACCCTCCTCCGGGTGGGCGCCGCCGCCGGGGTGGACCGCTACGTGGTCCATTCGGTGGCCACCACGCCGGGGCAGACCGCAGCCATCAACGACTTCATCGCCGGCATCTGCCGGGAGAACCCCGGCGTTTCCGGCTTTGCCACCATCCATCCGGATCAGCAAAATATGGAGGCGGAGATCGAGCGCGCCTTCCGGATGGGGCTCAGGGGGGTCAAGATCCACTCGGACATGCAGAAGGTGGCGCTGGACGACCCGAGGCTGTTTCGCCTGTACGAGATCATCGAGGGCCGCGCGCCGCTTCTGGCCCACACCGGCGACCGCCGCTTCGACTATTCAAACCCCGTAAGGCTGCTGCGGGTGCTGGACGCCTTCCCGCGCCTCGCCGTGATCGGCGCCCACCTCGGCGGCTGGAGCGTGTGGCCCGAGGCGGTCGGGGCGCTGAAGGGCCGCGACGTTTTGGTGGACTGCTCCAGCAGCTTCTACGCGCTGCCGCCGGAGCAGTCCCTGGCGATCATCCGCGCCTACGGCGCGGAGCGGGTGCTCTTTGGCAGCGACTATCCCATGTGGGACCCGGGCGCCGAGCTTAGCGTGCTGAGAAAACTGGGACTTTCCCGCGCCGAAACGGAACTGATCCTGCACGAAAACGCCGAGCGGCTGCTGGGCCTTTAGGGGAGCGCCTCATTTTTCCCCGATGTACATGGCGTGCTCCGAATAGGCCAGAAGCTCCGGAACCTCCAGAAGCCGCTTCGCCGTCTCGATCCACAGCGCCCGCTCCGCCTCCGGGTAGCCCAGCACCTGGTTTTCGTTGGGCGCCAGGATGCCCTCCTGGCCGAAAAGCGCCAGCTTTTTGAGGCCGAAGGGCGCGAGAAAGGGCTCGATCTGCCGCTGGTTGATCAGGCTGGCCGCGGTGAAGGCGGGCCCGTCATACCGGGCACCGCGGATCACCGATTCGGCCAGCGCCTCCGCTGCGCCGTTTTCGGCGTCCAGCGGCAAAAGGCCGGGGCCGTTTTTGAGATCGTAGATAAAGCCGGCAAAAGCCAGTATGAACGAGCCGTAGAATTTGCCCCCGGGCTTCAGGCGCGAAAGGGCCAGGCGCACCGCCTCGGCCCGGTCCGCCGCGCGCACCAGGTGGTACAGCGGCCCCATCAGCAGCACGTGGTCGTAGGCACCCAGGTCCATTTCCCCGATGTCCAGGCAGTTGGCCGCGGCGGCCCGAAGGGCGACGCCCGCCGCGCGCGCCTTCTCCTTTGCCAGCGCCACGTTGGCGGGGGACAGGTCGACGAGCGTCACATCGCAGCCCATCTTCGCAAAATGGACGGCGTACCGCCCCGGCCCGCCGCCGATGTCCAGCATCGAATCGCCGGGCCGGACGTACCTTTCCATCATGTAGGTTGTGAGAATGAACTCGAAGGGGTGCTTTTCCAGCCGCGCCCATTCCTCGTGCGCGTTTTTGTCGTAATAATCCCGCACGGTCTGAATGGATTCTTCCATGTGCGCCTCCGAAATGAATGATTTTCCCCATGATAACAGCGCCGCGGGGCGGTGTCAACCGGCGGGGCGCGGCGAAAGGATGCGCCGGGCGTATTCGATGAACTTTTTCGCCGCGGGCGAGGCGCGGTCCATTCGCCGGATGCCGATGCCCAGCGCGCGGCGGGCGTAGGGTTCGAGGGGCAGCGCGGCGATCCGGTCCAGCTGGTCCTCCACGATGAGGCGGGGCAGGATGCTCACGCCCAGGCCGTGGGCCACCATGGATACGATGGCGTGGTCGTCCGTGGAGGAAAAGCGCACGGCGGGGCGAATGTTTGCGCCGGTCAGCGCCGTGTGCACGTCGTGATCGATGCCCGCCGCGGACATGATGAAGGGTTGTCCCTCGAAGGCCGCGATGGGAAACGCGCCGCTGAAGGCCGCCGGATGGTCCCGGGGGAGGATCGCCATCAGCGGGTCCTCCCGGAGCGGAATCCATTCAAACCCCTGCGAGCCTCTGTGGCTGAGGAAGCCGAAATCCGCCATGCTGTTTTCGATCCAGCCCTCGATCTCGTCGATGCCACCCTCCTTCAGGTGGATGGCGATGCCCGGGAAGTCCGCCCGGAATTCCCGCAGGATGGGCGGCAGCCAGCGGATGGAGATGCTGGAATAGGTGCCGATCACCAGCGACCCCAGCGTCACGCCCTTGAGGGCGCCCACCGTCTGCTCCAGCCGCTCGTTGTCCACCAGCAGCTGGCGCACCACCTCCACAATCCGCGCCCCGCTCTCTGTCAGGCGCACGCCCCGGCGGCCCCGCTCCATCAGCGGCAGGTCCATCTCCGCCTCCAGGCTCTGGATGATGTGGCTCACGCCGGACTGGGTATACCCCATCCGCCGGCCCGTTTCGGTCAGGTTGCCGGTTTCGGCCACATCGGCCAGCACCTGGTATTTTTTCAGATCCACGGGCGCCTCCCTCCTTTTGATATGAAAGTTTGTAATGCCAGACGAAAAAAATCCGCGTTTCCAGGTGGATGTTTTCTGTATTATAATCCTTTCAGGAAAAAAAGCAATGGGGAATAGCGCCATGCCGACATTTCGGTTTCCGCTGAAGCAGCACATCGGATCACCCGCCACTGCGGTGGTGGCGGAGGGCGCCGCGGTGCAAAGGGGCCGCTTGATCGCGGCAAAGCCGGAAGGCGCGCCGGGCGCGAACCTGCACGCCAGCATATCCGGCACCGTGTCGCGGGTGGCGGCGGAGTTTATAGAGATCGAGGCGGACCCGGGCCGGGCGGCGGAGACGGCCTATGAGCCCCTCTCCGGCGAGACGCCGAGGGAATTGATCGAAGCTTCCGGCCTCGTGGGGCTGGGGGGCGCGGGGTATCCCGCCTGGGCCAAGCTGGCGCCGCTTGACGGCGGAACGGTGATCATGAACGCGGCGGAGTGCGAGCCCATTCTGGCCCACAACATCGGCCGGCTGGAGCGGGGACCGGAGAAGGCGATGAAGGGGCTGCGCATCGTCATGGCGCTGACGGGGGCCGACAGGGGCTTCGTGGCCCTCAAGCCCGGGCACGACCGGGCGCTGGCGGCGCTGAAACCCTTTTTGTCGGACGGGATCCGGCTGTGCCTTTTGCCGCCACACTACCCCGCCGGCGAGGAGCGGGCCGTGGTACGGCAGGCACTGGGCGTGCTGCCGGGCGTGGACGAACTGCCCGCCGCCGCGGGCGCGGTGGTGTTCAACGCCGAAACGCTCCACCGCCTCTGCGAGGCTGTGGAGGAGAAAAAGCCGATGATCGACAAAGATGTCACCGTGGCCGGCAAGCTGGCCGGGCCGCGAACGCGGGTGTTCTACGACGTGCCGGTGGGCCTTCCGGCGGGCGCGCTTCTCGAAATGGCGGGCGGCGCCTCGGGGTACGGGGAGATCCTGCTGGGCGGCCCGTTCACCGGGCGGCGCGCGGGCGCGGACGATCCGATCCTCAAGACCACCGGGGGCGTGCTGGCGGCGGAGGAATTTCCCCGCCGGGGGCGCAGGCTGGGCCTTCTCGTCTGCGCCTGCGGCGCAGGCGAGGCGCGGCTGAGGGAGATCGCGGCTTCGATGGACTGTTCGGTGGCGCTCGTCGAAACCTGCAGTCAGGCAAAGAAGGTCCGCCAGGCGCTCAAGTGCGAAAACCCCGGCCATTGCCCCGGGCAGGCCGCGAAGGTGCTGGCGCTCAAAAGGGCGGGCGCGGAGGAGATCCTCATCGCCAACTGCGCCGACTGCACCAACACCGTTATGGCCTGCGCCCCGCGATTGGGCCTTGTGGTCCACCACGCCACGGACGGCGCGCTGCGCGCCGTGAACCACCCTCTGATCCGGAAACTGATCCCCTGACGGGCATCATTCTGATACGGGAGGCGGCCTATGTCCATCACAAACGATACCCTTCGGCAACACCTGAAGGACCCCGCGGTTTTCTGCTGCCGTCGGAAGGCGGGCGCGGTCATCGGCCCCGGGGACCTGGAGGACCCCTCGCTTTTCAAGGAGATGCTGGACTCCGGACTCGTGACGCTGGACCCGCGGGGCCTCACCATCGAGGCCGCGCTGGGCAGGACCCTCGCCCGGGACTGCGAGGCGCTCACCGCCATCCTGCCGGAGATGGTGGAGGCCGCGCCGGAGGTTCCGGCCGCCCCGGCCGCCCCGGCATCCTCCGGCGGCGTGCACATTGAGATCGCAAAGCTCGAGGGGCTCAAAATCGACATTCCGGCGGGCCTTCTGTCCGGATTCATGCCGCCCCCACCGCCCGCCGCATCGGCCGCGCCGGCCGGACCGGCGGCGGAGGACAGGGTCATCCGCACCCTGGTGAAGAAGCATTTTGCCGTGCGCCGGGTGGTTCTGGGCGACAGGACCGCCTTCTCCGGCGGCGTGCTCACCATCGACCGGGGCCTTTTGCAG
Source organism: Eubacteriales bacterium (assembly GCA_029974035.1). The sequence continues at coordinate 53,154 of JARKQG010000075.1, forward strand.
GCGGCAAAGGCCACAAGCCCGCTGATCAGGGCGCTGGAGATGGACGTGATCCCGCCGGAGGGCCGCCACATCCGCACCCAGACCATCATGGACGTGTGCCCCGTCGCCACAAAGGCCTCCGGCAAGCTGGGCGAGGGCGTGTCCCACGTGCTGGACGGCGTGGTGTTCATGCTCACCGGCGTGGACGAGGACGGCGTGCAGGTCCACGAGTTCGGCTCCTCCGAGGGGTATCTGGACGAGAAGATGGCCTTTGGCCGCCCGGGCTGTGCCGACGAGGGGGACATCATCGTCCGCGTGCACGCGACCATCGAGCGGGGGGCCGGCATGGAGCGCCGCGGGCCCTTCGCCGCCCACGTCGCCCAGGATGTGATCATCACGGCCATCCGGAACGCGCTGAAGGACGCCGAAGCGCCGGTCGTCCGCGAGGAAATCTGCCGCGATGTGCGCAGGATCGGCCGGCCCCGGGTGGTGCTCATCAAGGAGATCATGGGCCAGGGGGCGATGCACGATAACGTGCTGTGCCCCGTCGAACCCGCGGGCATCCAGGGGGGCCAGAAGAACGTGGACCTGGGCAACGTGCCGGTGATGATGACGCCCAACCAGGTGCGCGACGGCGCGGTCCACGCCCTCACCTGCATCGGCCCCGCCACCAAGGAGATGACCCGCCACTACTTCCGCGAGCCGCTGGTGGAGGCGCTGGCCGAGGACGGGGAGCTGGACCTTGCCGGCGTGATCTTTGTGGGCAGCCCCCAGGTGAACGACGAAAAGGCGTACGTCTCCGAGCGGCTGGGCACGCTGGTGGAGGCGCTGGACGTGGCCGGCGCCATCGTGACCACCGAGGGCTTTGGCAACAACCACATCGACTTCGCGTCCCACATCGAGCAGGTGGGCATGCGGGGCATTCCGGTGGTGGGCGTCAGCTTTTGCGCCTATCAGGGCCAGATGGTGGTGGGAAACCCCTACATGGATGCCATGATCGAGCTGAATAAGGACGCCCAGGGCTTTGAAAACGAGGTCGCCGGCTGCTCGTCGCTGACGGCGGCCGACGCGCGCCGCGCCGTGCTGATGCTCAAAACCCGGATGGCCGGCATCCCCGTCCTGCCGCCGGAGCCCAAGTGGGATCAGCGGGTGATCGATCGGAACCAGAAGATTGCGGACGGAGCGTGACGCGCGTGGAGCTGATACCGGTGCTTACCCGGGGAACCATTGTGGCGGTCAACGACACCGCCGTCCGCGTGGAGATCGCGGGGCGGCTGGGCGTGGTCACGGTGCCGCTGAGATGGCTCATATCGGACAGCGCGCCCGCGCCCGGCCAGGCCGTGGAATTCTACTTCAGCTATCTGCGGACGACGTGACCACTTGAATTCAATGCGGGAGGAATCGCCATGCAGCTGACAACCGCCGAGGGTTTGCAATCGGAAATCTTCGTGCCCACGGCCCCCCGACCCGTGTGGACGCCCCTTGCCAGGCCGCTGCCCGAGTGCCGGGTGGCCTTCATCACCGCCGGCGGCATCCATCGGAAGGACCAGAAGCCCTTCAACACCGCCGGAGACCATACCTACCGGCCCATTCCGTCGGACATTCCCACGTCGGAGCTGATGGTCACCCACGGCGGGTTTGACAACTCCGACATCAACAGGGACGTCAATGCCATGTTCCCGCTGGACCGGCTGCGCGAGCTTGTGGCCGAGGGCTTCATCGGCAGCCTGGCCCCGGAGATGTACGGCTTCATGGGCGGCGGCGGCAACGTGGAAAAATTCAAAAGCGAAACCGGTCCGGAGATCGCCCGCAAGCTCAAGGCCCAGGACGTGGACATCGTCCTTTGCACCGGCGGCTGCGGCACCTGCCACCGCTCCGCCACCATCGTGACCCGCGCCTGCGAGGAGGCGGGCATGAGCTGCATCGTGATCGCGGCGCTGCCGCCCATCGCAAAGCAGCAGGGCGCGCCCCGCATCGCCGCCGCCCACGTGCCCATCGGCTCCAACGCCGGCGAACCGGGCAACAAGGCCATGCAGACGGGCATCCTGAAGGATTCGCTCCGCTGCGTCGCCGAGTTTGACCACTACGGTCAGATGAAGCTTCTGCCCTATGAGTACAGGCACAATGTGTAGATGCTTCCGGAGGAGTGCGTATGGACTGCTTTTCGGCCCTTGAAAAAGCGGAGCAAACCTTCCTGGTGGTGGACTCCCACACCATGGGCGAGCCTACGCGCATCATTCTGAAGGGCTTTCCCCGCCTTGAGGGGCGCACCATGATGGAGCGCAAGCAGTACCTGGCCCGCAACTATGACCACTTCCGCACCGCGCTGATGCTGGAGCCCCGGGGCCACAAGGACATGTTCGGCGCGCTGATCACCGAGCCCGCCACCCCCGGGGCCGACCTGGGCGTGATCTTCATGGAAAACTCCGGATACCTGAACATGTGCGGCCACGGCTCCATCGGCACCGCCACCGTGGCGGTGGAAACGGGACTCGTCCCGGTGGAGGAGCCCTATACCCACCTGACGCTGGACGCCCCGGCGGGACCGGTGCGCGCCCGTGTGCGGGTGGAAAAGGGGCGGGCCCGGGAGGTCACCCTCGTCAACGTACCCGCCTTCGTATACCGGGAGGGGCTTTCCGTCCCGGTGCCGGGCTATGGCGAGGTGCCCTGCGACATCGCCTTCGGCGGCAGCTTCTTTGCGCTGGTGGACGCGGAGAAGGTGGGGCTTTGCGTCTGCGGCGCGCACCTGGCGGCGCTGACGGAGCTGGGCATGGCGCTGATGGCGGCGATCAACCGCGCCGTCCCCGTGCGGCATCCGGAGGCGGACATATGCGGCGTGGACCTGGTGGAGTTTTTCAGTCCCGCCGCGGATGGGTGCGCCGACCTGAAAAACGTGGTGGTATTCGGGGACCGGCAGATCGACCGCTCCCCCTGCGGCACCGGCACCAGCGCAAAGCTGGCCTGCCTGTACCGCAAAGGGCTTCTCAAGATGGGCCAGCCCTTCGTGTACGAGGGCATCACCGGCTCGCGGTTTCGCGGCGTGGTCGTCGGCGAAACCCGGGTGGGGGAATACCCGGCCGTCGTCCCGGAAATCACCGGCAGCGCCTTTATCACCGGCGTCAACCGGCTGATTTTGAACGGCGACGATCCCGAAAAATACGGCTTTCTGGTGGGCGGATAGCCCTGTCCGGCATAAGAGGGGGAGAGAGTATGAAACTCAGGGACCGGAACCTGACCGCGGCGGACGTTAAGGCCCTCGTCAAAACCTACATGATCGACACCTACGAGCGCTTTGATTTCGTGTGCGAGCGCGCCAAGGGCATGTATCTATACGACGAGACGGGCGAGGCGTACCTGGACTTTTACGGCGGCATCGCGGTCAACTCCGTGGGCAGCTGCAACGATGCGGTGGTCGCCGCCGTCCGGGATCAGGCGGGGGATGTGATCCACACCTTCAACTACCCCTACACCCTGCCCCAGGCGCTGCTGGCCGAGAAGATCTGCACCGCGGTGGGCATGGACAAGATTTTTTTTCAAAGCACCGGCACCGAGGCCAACGAGGCCATGATCAAGATGGCGCGCAAGGTCGGCACCGAAAAATACGGGCCGGAAAAATATCACATTGTGACCGCAAAAAACAGCTTCCACGGCCGCACCTACGGCGCGCTGAGCGCCACCGGCCAGCCGGACAACGCCTGCCAGCGGGGCTTTAAACCCATGCTGCCAGGCTTTACCTACGCCGAATTCAACGACCTCGATTCCTTCCGCGCCGCGGTGACGGAGAATACCATCGCCATTATGGTGGAGCCGGTGCAGGGGGAGGGGGGCGTGGTGCCCGCCACGGAGGAATTTTTGAAGGGCCTCCGGGCGCTTTGCGACGAGAAGGGGCTGCTCCTCTTGCTGGACGAGATCCAGACCGGTTGGTGCCGCACCGGGAAGGTCATGGCCTTCATGCACTACGGCGTGAAGCCGGACATCCTCACCATGGCCAAAGCCATGGGCGGCGGCATGCCCATCAGCGCCGTCTGCGCCTCTGCCGAGGCCGCTTCCGCCTTTTCCGCCGGCGCCCACGGCACCACCTACGGCGGCAACCCCGTGTGCTGCGCGGCGTCGCTGGCGGCCGTCACCGAAATGCTGGACGGAGACTTCGCCGGCCGCGCCGCCGCGGTGGGCGCCTACTTCATGGAGCGGCTGAAGGCGCTGCCCCACGTAAAGGAGGTCCGCGGCAAGGGCCTTTTGGTGGGGGTGGAGTTTGACGCCCCGCTGGGCCGGGCGATCAAGCACGGCTGCACCGACCGGCACCTTCTCGTAACGCTCATCGGCGACCGCGTGATTCGCATGGTGCCGCCGCTCATCGTGACGGCGGCGGACTGCGACCGGGCGGCGGCCATTCTCGAAGCCGCGGTCCGGGAGGCCTGCGGCGAAGCCTGAGCCCAAAAGAAAAAGAGGCCGCGCGCGGATCGGGCAGCAATCCGCGCGCGGCTTTCCTTGCGAAGAAATTTAGAAATTGAACTGGTCCACGTTCTCGGCGGTCCAGACGGACGGGGGCCCCATGATGATGGTCTTGCCGTCGTCCAGCAGCGTGATGGCGCCCACGCCGGGGACTTCCATGCCGTTCTCGATCTTGGTGCCGTTCAGCTCATAGTGGGCCACGTACACGGTCAGCTTGCCCAGCATGCCGGGATCCCACAGGATGCCGAAGTCCAGCGAGCCGTCCTTCAGGTAGGGGGCGGAGTCCGTGGGCATGGAGGAGCCGACGACCGCGACCTTGTCCTGCAGGCCCTTCTCCTGGATGGCCATCGCCGCGCCGATGGGGGCGGGGGTGGATACGCCCACGATGCCCTTCAGGTCCGGATAGGCGGCCAGAAGCGCCAGCGTCTGGGTGTAGGCTTCCTGGGCGGATTCGTCGGAGGGCACCGGATCGGTGACCAGCTTGAGGTCGGGGTACTTGGTCTTGGCGTATTCGAGGCCGTAGTTGATCCAGGTGTTGAGGTTGGCGGCCGTCAGGTAGCCGGTCACGATGGCGTACTCGCCGGAATCGGTGCCCATGGCCTCCACGAGCTTATCCCAGATGAACTCGCCATAGGCCTTGTCGTCGATCTGATGGATGGAGTACTTCACGTCGTCGCCCTTGGCGGTGGTGTCCCAGTCGACGACCAGCACGCCCTCTTCCGCGCACTTCTGCAGCACGGGGGAGACCGCGTCGGGATCGTTGGGGGCGATGGCCAGGCTGTCGATGCCGCGGATCAAAAGGTCCTCGATCATCTGCACCTGCTGGGCGGCGTCGCCTTCGGTGGGGCCGGTGTAGATGACTTCGATGCCCAGTTCCTTGCCCGCTTCCAGCGCGCCGACTTCCGAGGCGTTGAAGTAGGGGATGCCCACCAGCTTGGGCATGACCACGATGGTTTCCGCGCTGGCAGCGACGGAGAGAACCAGGCAGAGCATGAGGACGAGGGAGAGAACCTTCTTCATGCGAGTCACTCCTTTATGTTTATCCCGGTCCACAGCCCGGGCTGCCCGGGGGCCGGGCTGAGAAATCCAGCGTCAGGCCTTTTTGGCACGGCGCTCCCGCGCCGCGAGGAAGTTGATGGACAGCACCGTTACCAGGATCAGCCCGGTGACGATGTCGGTGATGTTGCGGTTGATGCCGATGATGTTGAAGCCCGAGGACACCACCTGCAGGATGGCTACGGCCGTGACCGTGCCCAGCACGTGTCCGCTGCCGCCGTTGATGTCCGTGCCGCCCAGCACCGTGGCCGCCACCGCCTGCAGCGTGTAGCTGGAGCCGTAGTCGGCGCGGGCGGAATTGTAGCGCGACACCATCAGGATGCCCGCGATGCCCGCCATGATCGAGGAGAAGATGTACACCTTCATCAGCACCGCCCGCGTGTTGATGCCGCTGAAGCGGGTGGCCTTTTCGTTGCCGCCCACCATGTAGATGCTCACGCCCCAGGGGGTGCGCTCCACCATGAAATAGGCCAGGAGGATCACCGCGATGTAGACCATCATCGTATAGGGAAAGTTGGCGATTGAGCCCGCGCCGATGCGTTGGAACAGCGTGGGAAAGCCCGAAATGCCCGATCCGCGGGTGACGTTGAGGGAGATGCCGTTGAACACCGTCTGGGTGCCCAGCGTGACCAGGAGCGAGGCCACCCCCACGTAGGCCACGAAGTAGCCGTTGACCATGCCGCACACAACCGACACCGCCATCACCGCCGCGATGCCCGCCGCGATGATGATAAGGTCCGGGATGCCGCCGGCCTCGTTCATCGTGCGCATCAGAAACGCGCCCACGATGGCCGACAGCATGGCCGAATTCACCAGCGACAGGTTGATGCCGCCCGTCATGATGACCACGCTCATCCCGATGGCCAGAATGCCGAACTCCGCCATCTGAAAGCCCATGTTCTTGAAGTTGCGCACGCTGAGAAATTTGCCCGGCGCCAGAAGCGACATCACCGCGATCAGCACAAGGAGCAGCGCCAGCAGGAAGTACTGGTTTTTGTTGCGGGTGAGGTGTTCGCGCACGTGTTCCATCAGGCGCCCTCCCTTCCGTCCAGCGAGGTATCGATGTCCACCTTGGTCTGCCGCCGCTCCTCGCGCCGGAGCTTGACCATGTCCAAGCTGACCGCGATCAGGATGATCGTGCCCACGACGATGGACTGCCAGTAGGTGGATATCCGCGCCAGCGTCAGGCCGTTGGAGATGAAGGCGAAGAGCATCACGCCCAGGAAGGTGCCGGTGACGGAGCCGGAGCCACCGGTCAAAAGCGCGCCGCCCAGCACCACCGCGCCGATGACGTTCATCTCATAGCCCAGGAAGGCGTTGGGGTCCACCGACTTCATGATGGAAGTGTAGGTGATGGCCGCAAAGCCCGCCATCATGCCGGAGAAGGCGTAGGCAAACACCGTCAGGCGCTTGTTGTTGAGGCCCGCCCGCTGGGCGGAGACGGGGCTCGAGCCCATCGCCATGACGGAGCGGCCCAGCATCGTGCGCTTGATGAGAAACCAGGTGACCAGCATCGCCACGAGGAACAGCAGAAACTGCACCGGCACGCCGATTTCGGAGCCGTTCGGGTTGCGGAAGGAGAAGAACTTCACCAGGCCGAAGTCAATAATCTTCTGCGGAAGCTGGTTGATCCAGGTGCCGTTGGTGTAGTAGCGCAAAAAGCCGTCGATCACAGAGGCCATGCCCAGCGTGGCGATGATGGCCGGGAGCTTCAGCCGCGCCACCATCAGCCCGTTGAGAAGCCCCACCGCGCCGCCGATGGCGATGCCCAGAAGGTAGATCAGCAGCAGGTTGTCAAAGCCGGTGCGGTTCATGATCTGGCCGGTGAGAACCGTCACCAGCGCCAGCTGCGAGCCGATGGATACGTCTATGCCGCCGGTGATGATGATCAGCAGCATGCCCATGGCGCAGGTGCCCAATACCGCGTTGGACTTGAGCACGTCCATCAGGTTCTCGAAGGAGAGAAACGTGGGGTTGAAAAGCCATGAGATCAGCATGACGCCCAGGAGCATCGCGCCGACGGAAATCTCCTTCTGGCCCATCAGCCGCTTCAGGCGGTCGGTCAAGCGGAACCCTCCTTTTCAGGATCGCGTTGTAAGGGAGCGGGGGCGCGGGGCGCTCCGCCGCGGTGTGGCCGGCCGCCGCATCAGGCGAGGACCGCCTTTTCCATCAGCATTTCCTGGGTGGCGGCGGCGCCGTCAAATTCGCCGGTTACGCGGCCCCGCCGCATGACGAGGATCCGATCGGAGATGGAGAAGATCTCCGGAAGCTCGCTGGAAACCATGATCACCGCGATGCCCGAGTCCGCCAGATCCCGCAGCAGCCGGTGGATCTCGCTCTTGGCGCCCACGTCGATGCCGTTGGTGGGCTCATCCACGATCAGCACCTTGGGGCTGGTGGCCAGCCACTTGGCCACCACGATCTTCTGCTGGTTGCCGCCGGAGAACTTCATGGCCTGCATGTGGGGATAGGGGGGCCGCACGCCCAGCTGCTTGATCATCTCCTGGGCGCGGGTTCTGCGCCGGCGGAAGTCGATGATGCCGAAGCGGTTGGCAAAGGAGGTGAGAATGGGCAGCGTCAGGTTGCCCTCGGCGTCCTGCTGCATTACAAGCCCCTCGGTCTGCCGGGATTCGGGCACGAAGGCGATGCCCAGCTTTTTGGCCTCGGCGGGCGAGCGCGGCAGCACCTTTTTGCCCTCGAGGAAGATCTCGCCGCTGTCCGGCGGGTTCAGGCCGAAGAGGGACAATACCGTTTCCGTGCGGCCCGCACCCACGAGGCCGGTGATCCCCAGCACCTCGCCCCGGCGCAGCTTGAAGGATACGTTCTGGTAGTTGCCCTTTTTGGAGATGTTTTTGACCTCCAGCACCACGTCGCCCGCGCCCTTTCCGGCCAGGCGCTCGTCGCTGATCTCCCGGCCCACCATCATCGAGATCAGTTTTTTGCGGTCCATCTCGGCGGCAGGGGCGGTGCCGATGAGGCGGCCGTCCCGCAGTACAGTCATGCGGTCGGCAATGCGGAACAGCTCGTCCAGCTTGTGGCTGATGAAGATGATCGCCATGCCCCGGTCGCGCAGCGTGCGCACGATCTTGAACAGCGCCTCCACCTCGCCGGAGGACAGCGCCGACGTGGGCTCGTCCATCACCAGCAGCTTCGCGTCGTACACCAGCGCCCGGGCGATGGCCACCAGCTGCTGCTTGGCCGTGGACAGCGTGTTGGCGCGGGCGCGCAGGTCGATGCTCACCCCCAGGCTCTCCAGCGCCTCGCGGGCGGTGCGCTCCATGGCGCGCCAGTCCACCAGGCGGTTGCGCTTTTCAATCTGCTCGGTAAAGGCGATGTTCTCCTTCACCGAAAGCGTGGGGAAGAGGGAAAAATCCTGATAGATCGCGATGATGCCGCTGCGCATCGCGTCCAGCGCCGTCAGGCTCTCGACGCGCCGGCCCTCGACTTCAATCACCGCGCCGGGGTCCGGCTGATAGACGCCGGTCAGCACTTTGATCAAGGTCGACTTGCCGGCGCCGTTTTCCCCGATCAGCGCGTGTACTTCGCCCCGGCGGACGTCAAAACCCACGCCCGAAAGCGCGTTGACGCCCGGAAAGGTCTTGGATACGTTCTCCAGCCGGAGGAACACGCCGCCGTCCGCCATGCCGCCGCCCCCATTTCCTGAAAACACAATAATTTGAACGATAGGGCCAATTGGCACCCTACCGTTTTATAGTATCTATTCATTGGCTGTGACGGAATATAAATATCAAAGCATTTGGTGGAAAAATCAACGATGCGGCCCTCATCGGCGGCGGTATTCCGAGGGCGTGACGCCCGCGTACTTTTTGAAGGTGCGGCTGAAGTAGTGCTGGTCCTCAAAGCCCACCCGGAAGGCAATTTCGTAGATCATCAGATCGGTCTGGTCCATCAGCCGCTTGGCTTCCGCGACGCGGGTGCGGCCGATGTAGTCCGCGATGGACATGCCGAAGGCGCGCTTGAAGGCGTTGCCCAGGTAGTTGGGAGAGTAGCCCAGCGTCGCCGACAGGCGGTGGACGCTCAGCTTGGGGCTGGCGTAGCCGCGGTCGATGGCCTGGCGCGCCTGCTCCGCCACGGAGCGGGGGGCCGGCGGCGCGCTCTGGTCCGCCATGGCGCTGCGGATGAGCCGCTCCCGGGACTCCCGCTCGGAGGCCAGCGCGTGGAGCCGCCGGGCCATGGCGCGCACGTCGTCCTGGTCCACAGGCTTGAGCACGTAGTCCACCGCGCCGTAGCTCAGGGCCTGCTTGGCGTAGTCGAATTCGTCGTACCCGCTGATGATGATGGTGGCGGGCCGGTCCGGCCGGCTCCCCAGGCGCTTCATCAGTTCGATGCCGTTCATCTCGGGCATGGCGATGTCCAGCAGCATGGCGTCGATGCGGCGGCTGTCCAGCACGGCCAGCGCCTGGGCGCCGCTCTGGGCGGTGAAGGTCTGGAAAAGGCCGGTTTCATCGATGATGCCGCGCATGCCCTCGGCCAGCAGGCGCTCGTCGTCCACCACCAGCATGGTAAACATGCGGAATTCCTCCCGTGTCAAGGCTGATTGGGCCCGGCGGCGCAGGCGTTTCTTTCGGTGCCGGGCGGGATGCGCCGGATCCGCACCGTGGCGACGGTTTCGCGCCCCTCTCGGGCAAAGGTGAGCCCATAGCCCTCGCCAAAGCACATGCGCACCCGGTCGTGGACGTTGGAAATGCCGATGCCGTAGCCCGGCGGCGCGGGGGCCTCCGTGCGGTGGTGCAGGAAGCGGTTCATGGATTCGATGGTTTCCCTTGTGGCGCGCTCGCCGTCGTCGCGCACCATCAAAAGGATGTCACCGCCATCCGCCCGGGCGGAGAGCGCGATGCGGCAGGTCTTGGCGGCGCTGGCCTGCATGCCGTGGATGATGGAGTTCTCCACCAGCGGCTGCAGGATCAGCCGGGGGGTCAGGCAGTCCATCAGGTCCTCGGGCATGTCGTAGGAGACGGTGATGGAGTCCTCGTAGCGGGCCATCTGGATGCCGATGTAGAGTTCAATGTGCTTGATCTGCTCCCTGAGCGGGATGAAGTCGCGCCCGCGGCTGATGCTGATGCGGAAAAAGGAGGCCAGGTCCTTGGTGATGCGGATCGCCTTTTTGTCCTCGCCGGTGCCGATCAGCCAGATGATGGTGGACAGCGTGTTGTACAGAAAGTGCGGGTTGATCTGGAATTCCAGCGCGCGGATCTGCGCCTCCCGGTTGTTCTTCTGCTCCTCGTAGTACTGCTGGATGGAATCCTCCAGCTTTTCCAGAATCTGGCCGTACTTGTCGTCCAGCAGCGCGATTTCGTTTTTGACGGGCGGGCGGTCCTGGGGCTGGCCCGGCGCGTAGGAGGAAACGCGGCCGATCAGCCGGTACAGTGGCTTCATGAAGCTGCGGGACATCATGGAGCCCAGGAGCAGGCACAGCCCGATGCATAAAAGCGCCACCAGCAGCGTCATCGTGAGGATCGGGCGGAAGCCCGCGTTCAGCGTTTCCTCCGGGATCAGCTCGAGGTAGGTGAGGCGGCGCGTGGCGTCCCGGTGGAATACCAGCACCCGGCTGCCCAGGTCTACGGAGCCGGAGGTGCCCGAGAGGGCGGCCCGGTCAAAGCCCAGCGCCTCAAAGAGGTTCTGTCCGTAGAACGCGCCGTCGGCGCAGGACTGGATGGTGCCCCGGTCGTTGACGATCATGAAGTGGCTGCCCCGGGCGTCCTCGTAGGGCTGGTAAAGCTTGCGGAAAAGGCTCTCGCGCACGTTGATCCGGATCAGCGCCGCCGGGCGGTTGTGCCGGTCCAGCACCTGGCGCACATAGGGGATCACCCGCTCGCCGCCGTCCAGCGTGGCGTCCTGCCACAGGTCGAAGAGCTGGAAGTCCTCGGGGCCGGGCAGTTGTTCCGGCGCCGAGGGCAGAAGCTGCACCACCGACGCGTCCGCGGAGTACCGGAGCGTCACGCCGCCGCCGATAAAGAGCACCGCGCTGGCCTCCTGGCTGTTGTAGAGCCGGATGATCTGCCGCCTCGCCTGGTCTTCCACCATCGAGGGGATCATCTCCTGCCGGGCCTCGGTGTCAAAATAGGCGCGCACGTAGGGGTTGAAGGCCACGAGCAGCGTGTCCCGGTGTTTTTCGCGCATGATCTCATCCACCCGGTAGGCGATGAACTCCAGCCGGCTCTGGCTGTCGGTCACGCCCTTTTCCAGCATCGTGCGCGAGGACACGTCCAGCGAGATCGCGCCGATCACGAACACGGGCACCAGCGATACCAGGACAAACAGCATCGTCAGCCGGGTTCGGACCGACAGGTTGGCGAAAAACGAGGCGGCCTTCTTCACGGGGCACTTCACCCTTCGTCCCTTGTGATGCGCGGATTTCTCTCAAAGCGTAACACAAACGGCGCGGGTTTTCAAGGGGCGCAGAAAAGCGCGAAAGGGCGTCGCCCTTCCGCGCCCGGACCATTCACAAAGTCCTCGGCAGACTTCAATCGTTCCCGGCGGCACGTACGTCGGGAACGGTTTCTCCCCCCAGGGCGCACACTGGGGGGAGAAATAGCACCATACGTCAGCACACCGCCCGGAAATGCGTGAGCATTTCAGGTGTGCGCAGGCTTTCTCCTCCGCATCAAAAAACCCGGCAGGGGTTTTTGATGCTTTGAGCGCAAAAGGGCGTCGCCCTTCCGCGCCGTCGGTCCCGGCGGGGGTCAAAGCATGGAGGCGATGATGGCCGCGCGGGTGACGATGCCCTGCAGCATGCCGGTTTCGTCCACCACGGCGATGGGGTAGGGAGTTTGGGCGGCCAGCGGCATCACGTCGCTCACCAGCGCGTCCCGGGTGGTGGTGGGCGGGTCGCGGTCAATCCGCCCGGCAAAGCCCTCGCCCGCCTGCCGCGCCTTCAGCGCCGCGTCGATGGACAGAACGCCGAGAAGCTTCATCTTCTGGTCCACCACGTAGGCGCTGGACAGCCCCTGCCGGTGCATCTCGCGGATGGCGTTGGCAGGGTCGTCGTTCTCCCGAACGAGGCAGGCGGGGGTGATCATCACGCGGCCCACGCTGAGCACCTGGGTGCGGTCGGCGCTTTCGATGAACTGGCGCACGTAGTCGTCGGCGGGGGTGGCGGACAGGGTTTCGGGGGTTCCGGTCTGGACGGTCTTGCCGTCCCGCATGATGGACACGGTGTCCCCCAGCTTGAACGCCTCGTCGATGTCGTGGGTGATGAAGAGGATGGTCTTGCCCAGCCTCCGCTGCAGCGAGATCAGCTCAAACTGCATGTCCCGGCGGATCAGCGGGTCCAGCGCGGAGAAGGGCTCGTCCATCAGCAGCACTTCCGGGTCGTTGGCCAGCGCGCGGGCGATGCCCACCCGCTGCTTCATGCCGCCGGACAGGCTGCCGATGGGCTTTTTCTCCCAGCCGTCGAGCCCCACCATGTGGATCAGCTCCATTGCCCGGTCAATGCGCTCGGATTTGGGCACCTTGCGCACCTCGAGACCGTAGGACACGTTGTCGATCACCGTGCGGTGGGTGAAAAGGCCAAAGTTCTGGAACACCATGGACACCTTGCGGCGGCGGAAGTCAATCAGCTCGCGCCGGTTCATGGCGTCGATCTGGCGGCCTTCAAAGAGCACATGGCCGGCGGTGGGGCGGATCAGCTGGTTAAAACAGCGGATGATCGTGGACTTGCCGGAGCCGGAGAGGCCGATGATAACGAAGATCTCGCCCTCGCGCACCTTGAAGGACACGTCCCACAGCGCCACGGTGGCGCCGGTTTCCTTGTAGGCGGCGCCCTTGTCGCCGCCCTCGCGCATGATGCGGGCGGCTTCCGCCTTGCCGTGGCCGTAGATTTTGGTGACGTTCTGGGCCTCCAGGATCACCCTGGGTTCATCCATCGCCCTTCACCTCGCTCTTTCGGATGGCGGCCTGGGTGATGCGATCCAGAATGATGGCGACGATGACGATGGCGATGCCCGGCAGCAGCGCCTTGCCCATTTCGACGCGGTTGGTGGCCAGCAAAATCTCCATGCCCAGGCCGTTGGCGCCGATCAGCGCGCAGGTGACCACCATGGACATGGCCATCATCAGCGTCTGGTTGATGCCGGTCATGATGGTGGGCAGCGCCTGGGGGATCTGCACCTTGACCAGGGTCTGCATCCGGGTGGAGCCGAAGGCCCGGGCGGCTTCCAGCATTTCCGCGTCCACGTAGACGAGGCCGTGGCTGGTAAGCCGCACGATGGGCACGATGGCGTAGATCGTGGTGGCCAAGAGGGCCGGCGTGATCCCCACGTTGAAGAGGATCACCGCCGGCACCAGGTACACCCAGGAGGGCATGGTCTGCATTGTATCGAGGATGGGGCGTATGATGCGGTTGGCCCGTGGGCTGAGGGCCAGCAGCACCCCCAGCGGAAACCCGGCCAGCACACAAAGGAGCACGCTGGCGATGACCACGCTGAGGGTTTGAAGCATCTCGTTCCACAGCCCGCAGCAGCCCACAAACGTCAGCAGCGCGGCGTAGAGCGCCGCGGCGCGCCAGGACTTCATCAGCCGCCACGCCAGCACCACCACCAGCAGCACCAGCACCACCCAGGGCGTCTTTTCCAGCGCCCAGCGGATGCCGCTCACCACCGCGACCACCACGTCGCGGATGGCGCGCAGCGCGTCGCGGTGTTCGCGGGAAAAGGCCTTGACGGACGTGTCGATGGCGTCGCCCAGCTTAAACTGCCACGATTCGGGAAATTTCAGGATGTAATCGGTCAGAAAATCCATCATGCGGGGGATTACGCCTCCAGTCCGTCGAGGTAAGCGCGCAGGCGCTGGGCGTTCTCCGCCGGGAGCCACTGGTCAATCAATCCGTCGTTCTGCCGGAGCAGCCACGCCGCCACTTCCTCGTAGGACGCCTTGGTTTCGTCCAGGTGCGCCAGCGCCTGGGAGATCAGCGCGCTGCCGGTTTCGTACTTCTGGAAAAAGCCCAGCAGGTCCGGCGCCCTTTCGGCAAACCTGTTGCTGCTGACGATCTTGAGGGCCTGCTTGGGGAAGGCGCACTTGCCCTCCATCAGAAGCGCCGGATCGTAGGGCGCGTCCTCCAGCAGCACCAGGTCCAGCTTGCCCGTGACCCAGGTGGGCTCGTAGCAGTAGCCTACCCAGGGGTCGCCCAGGTTGTAGGCGGACACCAGCGACGCAAACAGCGAGGATTCGCTGCCCAGCCGCACGTAGTTGTAGTCCGCGTCCAGCGCGTAGGCGAGATACTTGTTGTAGAGCACCTCGTCCGCCATCCATCCGGGGATCGAGCCGTAGATGCGGCCCCGGCCCTTGTCCTCGTCGTCCGGGAAGACGGCGGCGTACTTTTTCAGGTCCTCGACGGTCACGAGATCCGGCGCCATGGGCTCAATGCCGCGCTCGGCGTCGCCCTCGATCACGTAGCGGGGCACGTACACGCCCTGGGCGCTGTCCGCCACCAGGATGCCCACGTCCACGATGTCGCCGTTTGCCACGTCGTCGGCGTAGGTGGCCACGTTGTCCGTCCAGCTCTCGATGTCCAGATCCACGTCGCCGTTGATGATGGATTGCCAGTTCATCGTGGAGGACGCAGTGGACACCTCAAAATCGTACCCCTCGTAGGCGTGCTCCACCACCAGCTCCGCGATGGCGTTGTGCAGCTTCTGGCTGTCCCAGCCGTTGTCCGTGGCCACGATGACCACATTCTCGGCTCCGGCGGTCGCAAACCCGGCAAAGACCGTGAGGATCAAAAGCCAGGCCAGCGCGCAAGACAACTTCTTCATGCAGCATTCCCCTTTCATCGTTCCATGATGTTTCTGTAAATAACAACTCTATGATACCATATGGTGTGGCAGTATGCAAGAAAAAATCTTCTTAAATATAATCTGCAAAACGCACAGCGCGCGGAAAAGCGGGAATCCCGGAGGATTTTGCCGGGCGGACCGCGAATTATTGCAAAACGGCGGCGCTGCCGCGGGGATTTGTCAAAGGGGGGACGCGCGTTGCGGTTTGTCCACATGGCGGATTTGCACATCGGGCGCTCGCTGGGCGAGATCGACCTGATTGAGGATCAGCGCGCCGCGCTGACGGAAATTGCGGATTTTGTCGGCGAAAAAAGGCCGGACGCGGTGCTGATCGCGGGGGATGTGTACGATAAGGGCGTGCCCTCCGAGCGGGCGGTGGCGCTGGCGGACGAATTCTTCACCGCGCTCTCCGGGCGGTGCGGCGCGGTGTGCGTGGTGGGCGGCAACCACGACTCCCAGGAGCGGCTGTCCTTTGGCCGCAGGATCCTGGAACGCCAGGGGGTATACATCGCGGGGAATTACGAGGGCCGCCTCTTCAGGGTGGACTGCGCCGACGCAGCCGTCTGGCTGATGCCCTTTTTCCGCCCCCGGGAGGCGGCGGGCGTCATCGGCCCCTTTGAGCCCATGACCTTTGACGGCGCGGTGCGCGCGGCGCTGCGCCGGGAGGCGCTCGATCCCCGCCGCGCCAACGTGCTGGTGGCGCACCAGTTTGTCACGGGCGGGGCGGGCGAGGCGGACCAGAGCGATTCCGAGGCCGAGCTCACCGCGGTGGGCGGTGCCGAACGGGTGGACTACCGCGCCTTCGACGGGTTTGACTATGTGGCGCTGGGCCACCTGCACAAGCCCCAGCGCATCGGGCGGGAGGGCGTGCGCTACGCAGGCTCGCTGCTGAAGTATTCCGCGTCGGAGGCGCATCATGTGAAGAACGTGGTCCTGGGCGAGGTGACCCGGGCCGGCCTTCGCATCGAGCTCCACCCGGTGGCGGCGCCGCGGGATCTGCGGGTGGTCCGGGGCACGCTGGAGGCGCTCACCCGCCCGGAAACCGTGGCGGCGGGCAACCCCGAAGACTACCTGCATGTGACGCTGACCGATCCGTTGCTGCCGCCCGACGCCCAGGCGAGGCTCCGCGGCCTGTACCCCAACATCTTCCGCATGGAGTACGCCCCGCCCGAGGCGCGGTTTGCCCCCGTCGACGCGCGGCGCGATCTGTCCCCCCCGGAGCTGTTTCGGGCGTTCTATCGCTTCCGGACCGGGCGGGAGATGGACGATGCCATGGCCGGCTACATGGACGGCGTTTTTGACGAGGCGAGAGGGGAGGCTGAGCGATGAAACCCATTCGGCTTACGATGCAGGCGTTTTGCTCCTACGCGGGCGAAACCGTCGTTGCCTTCGACCGGCTGGGCGGCCGCGGCCTGTACCTGATCACCGGAAACACCGGCGCGGGCAAGACCACCCTCTTTGACGCGATCTGTTTTGCCCTCTACGGCGTGGCCAGCGGCGAGGCGCGGCGGGACGACACCCTTTTGCGCAGCAGCCTCGCCCCGCCGGACCGGGAGACCTATGTGGAATTCACCTTCGAGCACCGGGGCCACGTCTACACCGTCTGGCGCAGCCCCCGCTACGAACGCCCCAAGAAGCGGGGCGAGGGCACCGTCCGCGAGGAAACCCGGGCCCGCCTGACGCTGCCCGGCGGGCGGGTGATCGAAAAGCCCACCGCGGTCAATGAGGAGATCGTGAACATTCTGCGGCTGTCCCGGGAGCACTTTTCCCGGATCGCCATGATCGCTCAGGGGGATTTTGCGCGGCTCCTTCTGGCCGGGGTGGACGAGCGGCGGCGGATCCTTCAGGCCATCTTCGGCACCCGGTTTTACGAGGCGGTGCAGGAGATCCTCGCGGGCCGCGCCCGGAAGCTGGAGGACGCCTGGCGCGCCGAGGGGCGCGCCGTCGCGGACGCCTGTCAAAAGCTGCGCCTGCCGCCGGAGCGGGACGCGGCGGCGCTTGAGGCGTTTTCATCCGACGGGATGCCGGTGAACCTCGACGCCTGGACCGCGCTGGCGCGGGCGGTGCTGGACGAGGACGCGGCGGCGCTTCGGGAAAACGACGGAAACCGGGATGCGGCGCGGGCGCGCTCGGAGGGCCTCGTGCGCCGGCGCGCCGAGGCGGAGCGGACCCGGGCAGAGCATAAGGCCCTGGGCGACGCCGTCGCGGCGCTTGAGGAACTGGCGCGGGAGGAACCCGCTGTCGAAAAGGCGCGGCTGGAGCTTCGCCTGGCCGAGGCGGCTTCCGGGGTGGACGCGGATGCCGCCTTCTGGGCCGAGGCGTCCGGCGCGCTGGAGGAGCTGGAGCGGGACGCGGCCCGGGCGAAGGCGCTAATTGGCGATCTTCGGTCGAAGCGCCCGGCCCTTTCGGCGGCGCTGGAGGCGTCCGAAGCGCGGCGGGCGCAGGCGCAGGCGGCCGAGGTGCGGGCCGCAGCCATCCGGGAGCAGATCCCCCGGTACCAGGATATCGAAGGGATGGACCGCGGGATCGCGGACGCGCAAAAGGCGCGGGACGACGCCGACAGGGATGCGCAGACCGCGTCAAATGAGGAGGCGCGGATCAAGCGGCTGAAGGAGGATGCGACCGCGGAGCGGGAGGCGCTTTCCGGCGCGGAGGGCGCGCTGGGCGCGCTGGAGGCGCAACTGGACGGCGCGCAAAGGCGCGCGGCGTCGCTGGAAGCGCTGCGGCGGGCGCTGGCCGCCTTTGAGGCGGGCGCGCCGGGGCTCTTCCGCGCGCAGGAGGCGGCCGGGGCCGCGCTTTCGGAGGCCGAGGCGCGCGCGAAGGCGTACCGGCGGCTGTACAACGCGTTCCAGCGGGGGCAGGCGGGGCTGATGGCCGCGGCGCTGGAGGAGGGCGAGCCCTGCCCGGTCTGCGGCGCCACTCATCACCCGCAAAAGGCCCCGCTGTCCGACGAGACCCCCACCCAGGCGCAGGTGGAGGCCGCGGAGGCGGACGCCGCGCGGGCCCGGACCGGCGCGGAGAACGCCGTTTCGGCGGCAAAGGTGCTCAAGGCAGAGCGGGATAAGGAATGGGAGCGACTGGAGGCGGACTGGCAGCGGTGCCACGAGGACGACCCCGCCGCGGGGGCCGCGTCCGCGCCGAGCGCCCGCGCGGCGGAGGCGGCGGCGCGGGCGCAGCGGGCGCAACTGGGCGATCTTCTGCGGCGCAAGGCGGGGCTGGAGCGGGATGTGGAGCGGCTGCGGAAACTGAAGGCGGACATCCCCGGATACGAGCGCGGCGTGGACGAGGCCCGCGAGGCCATGATCCAGGCGCAAAAGCGCCGCGCGGAGGCGTCCGCCAGGCTGGAGGGCCTCGCGCAGAAGCGCGGAGAAGCGGCCCGGTTCCTTCCCGCCGCGACGGAGGCCGAAGCCCTCCGCCTGGCCGAAGCGCTGGAGGCGGAGCACGCCCGCTGGCGCGAAGCGCAGGACGCCGCGAAAAAGGCACTGGACGACTGCGACCGCGACATCGCCGCGGCGGAGGGCGCGCTGGAGGCGCTCGAGGTCCGGCGGCCCGACCGGGAGCGCAGGGCGAAAAAGCGGCGGGACGCGTTTCTGAGCGCGCTTGCGGGGGCGGGGTTTGAAAGCGAGGGCGCCTACCGCGGCGCGCGGCGGGCGCCGGAGGCGGTGGCCGCGCTGCGGGGCGACATCGACGCCTACGAGCAGGCCGTTCACAGCGCCAATCAGGAGGCCAGCCGGCTGCGCGCGGCGCTTCAGGGCAGGCCGCCGACGGACATGGAGGCGCTGGAGCGCGAGGAAGCCGGGGCGGCCGACGCCCTCCGGGCGCTGGAGGACGAACGGCTGCGCCTGGGCGTGCGGATCGAATCCAACCGGACGCTGACGGCCTCGGTCGCGCGGCGGGCGAGGGAATTTGCGCGCCTGGGCGAAGCGTACGCGATGGTCAAAAGCCTGTCCGACGCCGCCGACGGCAAATCCGTCCGGGACGACGCGGGCAGGCAGAGCCTGGAAGTGTACGTACTGTCCAAGATGTTCGACGAGGTGATCCTCTTTGCCAACCAGCGCTTTTCGGAGATGACCGGCGGCCAGTACGAACTGGCGCGGGAGGAATCCTACCGCAACCGCAGATCCGCCTTCGGGCTGGACCTCAACGTCATGGACCACTTCACCGGCGCGCTCCGGCCGGTCAACACCCTCTCGGGCGGCGAGTCCTTCATGGCGTCGCTTTCGCTGGCGCTGGGCTTTGCCGACACCATCAGCGCCCAGGCGGGCGGCGTCACGCTGGATGCCCTGTTCGTGGATGAGGGCTTCGGTACGCTGGACGAGGCCGCGCTGGACCAGGTGATGGGCGCGCTGGGCAAGCTGGCCCGGGGGGACAAGCTGGTCGGGCTGATCTCCCACGTGGCGGAGATGAAGCGGCGCATCGACCGGCAGATCGTGGTGAAAAAGGACCGCCAGGGCGGAAGCCGGGCGGAGGTGCTGGCCTGACGCACCCCGGCGGTTTGGCGCGGGGGCTACGCGTTGTAGGTGCCGGCCTTCGTATCGCCGCCCTCGCCCGTCCAGTTGGTGTGGAAGAAGACGCCCCGGGGCGCGTCCGCGCGCTCGTAGGTGTGGGCGCCGAAGTAGTCGCGCTGGGCCTGCAGCAGGTTGTGGGGCAGGTGCGCCGCGCGGTAGCCGTCGTAATAGGCAAGCGCGGCCTGGAACGCGGGCACGGGCAGCCCGCTCAGGGCGGCGTCCGCGCAGACCCCGCGCCAGCCTGCCTGCGCCGAGCCGAGGGCCTCCACAAAATAGGGGGCGAGCATTAGGTTGGCGAGGTCCGGATCGGCGTCGTAGGCCTCCTTGATGCGCCCGAGGAACGCCGAGCGGATGATGCATCCGCCCCTCCAGATGAGCGCGATGCCGCCGTAATTCAGCTTCCAGCCGTAGGCCTTCGCCGCCGCGCGCATCAGTTGGAACCCCTGGGCGTAGCTGACGATCTTGCTGGCGTAGAGCGCCTGCCCGATGGCCTCGGTCATTTCGCGCCGGTCGCCCCGGAACCGGGGTTCGGGCCCGGCGAGTACGCCCGCCGCGCGCACGCGCTCCTCCTTGAGGGCGCTGAGAAACCGGGCGAACACAGCCTCGCTGATCAGCGTCAGCGGGACGCCCTCGTCCAGCGCGGCCGCGCACGTCCACTTGCCGGTGCCCTTCTGGCCGGCGGCGTCCAGAATTTTGTCGAGGAGCGGGGCGCCGTCTTCGTCCCGGTAGGCCAGGATGTCCCGGGTGATCTCGATCAGGTAGCTGTTTAGCGCCCCCTCGTTCCAGGCGCTGAAGGTTTCGTGCATCTCGTCCGCGGTCATGCCCATTCGGTCCTTCATCAGCTGGTACGCCTCGCAGATCAGCTGCATGTCGCCGTACTCGATGCCGTTGTGCACCATCTTCACAAAGTGGCCCGCGCCGCCCTCGCCCACCCACTCGCAGCAGGGGGAGCCGTCCGGTGCCTTCGCGCTGATGGCCTGAAAGATGGGCTTCACCCGCGGCCAGGCGGCGGGGGAGCCCCCGGGCATCATGCTGGGCCCCTTCAGCGCGCCCTCCTCGCCGCCGGAAACGCCGGTGCCCACGTAGAGAATGCCCTTGCCCTCCACATACGCCATGCGCCGCGCCGTGTCCTGAAAGTGGGAGTTGCCGCCGTCGATGATGATGTCGCCCGCGTCCAGGTGCGGGATCAGGCGATCAATCAGCTCGTCCACCGGTTGACCGGCCTTCACCAGCATCATCACCATTCGGGGCTTTTTGAGGGCCGATACGAGTTCTTCGATGGAGTAGGTGCCCAGGATGGGCTGGCCCTTGGCGCGCCCGGCGAGAAAGTCCGTCACCCGCTGTCCGGTGCGGTTGTAGACCGCCACGGTAAACCCCTTTGAGGCCATGTTCATCACCAGGTTTTCCCCCATGACGGCCAGGCCGATCAGTCCGATGTCCGCCTGAAGCATGAAATCCCTCCCGAAGACTGTTGATGTCCCGCGGTCCTACCGCCTGACGCGGGCGTTGCCCTTCCAGATGTCCCAGATCTGCTCTTCGTCCGCCGGGCAGCCGAAATCGTTCTCCAGCGAGGCCACCAGCGCGCCCGAGGCCCATCCGAACCGCACCCATTCCTCCGGCGCCCAGCCGCGGACGACGCCGTAGAGCAGGCCGCCCACAAAGGCGTCGCCGCCGCCGATCCGATCCAGCACCGGGATCGGCCGCGGCTCGATCACGTGAAAACGCCCCTCCGACCACAGGATCGCGCCCCACAGGTGCTCGTTGGCGCTAACCACCTCCCGGAGCGTCGTGGCAAAGGCCCGGGCGCCGGGAAAGGCGTGCCGCGCCGAATCCATCATGCCCTTGAAGGCCTCGATCTTTCCGGCGAGCCCCGCGCCGCCGCTGGCCGGCCCGTCCAGGCCCAGCGCCAGCTGAAAGTCCTCCTCGTTGCCGATCAGGATGTCCGAAAGGCGGGCGATTTCGGTGAACCGGGCCCTGAGCGCCTCCGCCCGCCCCTGCCAGAAGGAGGCGCGGTAATTGAGGTCGAAGCTGACCAGCGTGCCGTGGGCCCCGGCGCGCCGCGCAAGCTCCAGGCACATCCCGCCGGGGTCCGGGCCGATGGCGGCGATCAGCCCGCTCAGGTGCACAAGGCGGGCGCCCTCCCGGGCGAGGAGGCGATCAAGGTCAAAATCCCCGGCGGTGAGGGTGCGCGCCACCTCGCCGGCACGGTCGTTCCACACCCGCGGCCCCCGCAGGCCAAACCCGCTGTCCGCGATGTTGAACTGGTGGCGCGCCCCCCAGGGGCCGCCCTGGGGAATCTCCGGCCCCTCGTATTCGATGTGCCGGAAGGCGAGATCGCGCCGGATAAAGTCCGCGATGGGGCTGCCCGATACGAACGCCGTCAGCACCTTGGTGCGAAGCCCCAGCGAGGCGCCGATGGAGAGGACGTTGCTCTCCGCGCTGGTGGCCTGCATGCGGTATTCGCGGGCGGTGTGGACCGGTTGCCGGTCCACCGGCGTGATGCGCACCCCCATGCTGGTGGGGCAGAGGATGTCGTAGCGCTGCGCGGAGGCGGATGCGTCCATGGCCAACCCTCCTATGCAAAGAGCATGTATAATCTGTAATACAGGCAATGCCATTATAGCCGCGCCGCGGCCCGGTGTCAACGGGAAAAATCCGCGATAACGGGCTTTTCATCCGCGGGCGGATGTTGTATAATGGGGCGCATGGAGCGGGAGGATGTGGGGGCCGTGGCAAAAGACGCGATCAGACCCTCGCTGAGCGACGAGGTCTTTCGGCGGATGCTGGTCAGCATTTCGGAGGGCCAGTGGCCGGAGGGCGGTAAAATTCCCTCGGAGAGCGCGCTGTGCGGGATGTACCGCGTGAGCCGCGTCAGCGTGCGCAGCGCCATCGGGCGGCTGCAGGGGCAGGGGCTGGTGACCACGGTGCGGGGCGTGGGCACCTTTGTGTCGCCCCACCGCGAGCGGGACGGCGCGGAGCCCA
Source organism: Eubacteriales bacterium (assembly GCA_029974035.1). The sequence continues at coordinate 75,925 of JARKQG010000075.1, forward strand.
GCGACCTCACCAGCCGCACCTTCTGGGATTTTCTTGACTTCCGGATGGCCATCGAGCACAGGGCGATCGGGCTTTTTGTCGAGCGGGCCGAGCCCGAGGACGTCCGGCACCTGGGCGCCCTGGTGGAGAAGATGTACGCCTGCGGCGAGAACGTGGAGGCGTTCACCGGGCTGGATTACGCCTTCCACGACGCCATTCTCCGCGGCGCGCGCAACCCCTTTCTGACAAAGGCGCTGGAACCCTACGCCGGGCGCTATTTTCACTACCTGGGCGAAATCCTGCGCTGCGCGGACAAGCCCCTTTCGCGCATATCGCGGGAGCATGAGGCGCTCTTTAAGGCCCTTCGGGACAAAAAGCCCGACGAAGCCCGCGCCTGCCTCGTGGTAGACCTGAACAACTACCGCGCCAGCCACCCCGTCGAGGGGTGACGCCGCCCGTACGGCCGCCGGGAGGCAAAGCGCTCCGACCGGCGCCGGGAAAGGATCCACCCATGCAGTATCAGCCCAATCCCTTTCCGACGGAGGGCGTCCGGCTCCCGGAGGATCTTTTGCACCTGGGCGAAGCGCTCGCAAAAAACACCCACGACGTGTGGGCCAGGCGGCGCATCGGCGAGGGATGGACCTATGGCCCGCGGCGGGACGACGCCGCGAAGGAGCACCCCGGCCTGGTTCCCTACGAGAGGCTCTCCGAAGGCGAAAAGGCCTACGACCGGGACACGGCGCTGGAAACGCTTCGGCTGATCGTCGCCCTCGGGTACGACATCGTCCGCAAATAGCCCGCGCGGAGCGCGCTTTGCCGGGCGGCGCCCGGCGTCCAGCGCAGGAATATTCGGCCGAAAGGCGGGTGCGCGCCGATGAAAAGGCGATTCAGACCCCAATGGGGGCAGATTTTGCCCTGGCTCTCCGTCGTGCCGCTGCTGATCGCGTTCTGGGGCTACTGGCTGGGATACGCGGGCGAGTCCGGCGCCCCGGCGGGCCCGGGGCAGCATGCGGCGCTCTTTTTCAAGGCGCTCTACAGCTCGGTGCAGATCTACGGGCTTTCCGTCAACAATGAGCTCCTCGCGCTGGACAAGCCCGGCTACGTGCAGCTCGAAGTGGCGCGGTGGCTGGCGCTCCTGGTCACCACCTCGGTGTTCGCCACCCTCGTCCGCTCGGCGGCCAGGCGGATGGGCGCGTTTTTCCGCGCTTTGCGGCCGGACGCCGTGGCCGTACACGGCGACGAGAGCCGCGCGGCGCTGCTCAGGCGGCGGTTGGGCGCGCGCCTGGTTCCGGGGGATACGCCGGAGTGCTTTCGCGCGCGGACCCATATTTTGGCCTTTGAATCCGCCCGGGCGATGTACCAGTACATCAACCGGAACCACGAGGCCCTCTTCCGGGGCGGGAACAGGCGCCTCTATCTTTGCACGCTGGAGCCGCTGTGCCCCATGCGGGAGGATGACGGGATCGTCGTCAGCAACGCGGCGGAGAACTGTGCGCGCCGCTACTGGGAGGATGAGTTTTTGCGCCGGGGCGAAGCGCGGGTGGCGCTCATCGGCTTTGGCGAGTACGGCCGCGCGCTGCTGACGCAGGCGCTGATGGTCAACGTATACGGCGCGCCCCGGCTTCTCCGCTACACGGTCTACGGCGACCCGGACGACTATATGGCGCTGCACCCGGGCCTGGCGCAAATCGTGTCGCTGGACGGCGAAGCGCCGGATGGGGACGCGCTCTCGTTCCGGACGGGGTCCTGGAAGCGCCACATCGACGAACTGCGCCGCGCGGACAGGATCATCGTATGCGAAAACGCCGACGAGGAAAACATGGCGATCCTGGGGCAGCTGCTGGAGTACGGCGTCGGCGGGCGCATCCATGTGCGCGCGGTCAGCGCGGCCGCCCTCCGGCGGCTCTGGGTCCGCGGGGCGGACGAGGACAGGATCGGCGTCTTCGGCACCGACGACCAGATCTACACGCCGGACGTCATCATGCGGGGCAGCCTGATGCGGCGCGCCATGCTGATCCACGCCCGCTACATCCGCCATTCAAGTCTGGCCCGCGGGGCCTGTGAGGCGCGAAAGTGCGCGAAGCCCGCCGCCGACTGCCTCGGCTGCGACGTGTTCAGGGAGGACTGGTCGGCCCTGGACGCCTTCAGGCGCAGCTCCAACATCGCGCAGGCGGATCACGCGTCGGTCAAGGTCCGGGAGGTGCTGGGCGCGGATGTGCCCGTCGACGCGGACGCGCTGCGCGCCTACCGCCGCGCCTTTGAGATGATGCCGCCGTCGGAGAAGAAAAGATGGATGGCACTGGAGCACGACCGCTGGACGCGCTTCCACCTCTTTCACGGCTGGCGCTACGATTCGGTGCGCGACGACCGCGAAAAGTGCCATAACCTGCTGCTGCCCTACGACCGGTTGCCCGAGGACCAGTGGATCAAGGACGAGGACGCCTTTACGATGGTCCCGGAGATCTTTGAAGCGGAATGGGCGGAAGCCAAGGGCCGCGGCGCGCGGTTCGGGCGGCGGACAAAGGCCGCGCCGCGCTGATCCCCGCACCGGAGGGGCGCTCCGGCCAAGACGGCCCGCTTTCGACGCCACCGGCATACGCCGGCGGCGTTTTTGACGGATGAACGGCAAAAATTTGGCGACTTTGTGTCGAAATGTTGTAGACATTTTGCGCGGGCGGCTGTATAATGGGATGCAATTTCGGGAAAAGCAAGATCAAAATCCTCTCAAGGCGCGCCCTCGGGCGCGCGGCGGGATAAAAAGACGAGGGGAAACCATGGTCGACGCGCTGATTTCGGTCATTATTCCCGTATACAGGGTGGAACCCTATCTGGCGCAATGCATGGAAACGGTGCTGGGGCAGACCCACCGAAACCTCGAAGTGATCCTGGTGGACGACGGTTCTCCGGACGGCTGCCCCGCACGCTGCGACGCATACGCCGCGCGGGACGACCGCGTGCGGGTGATCCACAAGGCGAACGGCGGCATTTCGGACGCCCGGAACGCCGGGCTGGACATCGCGAAGGGCGCGTACATCGGCTTTGTGGATTCGGACGACTGGATTGATTACGACTTTTACGAAACGCTGTACGGCGCGCTGCGCGACGGCGACGCGGACATCGCCGCCTGCGGCATCGTAAAGACCTATGCCGACCGCTACAGGCGAAGGCGCTTTTTTGATTTCAGCCGGGTGATCGACGGGGTGGAGGCGACGCGGGAGATCCTGCTCAACGCCCGCATGTCCAGCCATGCGTGGAACAAGCTCTACCGCCGATCCCTTTTTGACGGCCTCCGCTTTCCCGTGGGCCGGAATTATGAGGACATCTATATCATGCACAGGATCTTCGCGGGCGCCCGGCGGGTGGCCGTCGTCAGCGACTGGAAGTACTATTACCGGCAGCGCCCGGATTCCGTCGTGTACACGCGCTCCGCGCGCAACCTGGCGTTTTGCTACGAGGCGCACCGGCAGCGCTGCGAGGACGCGAAGGACGCTTTTCCGGATCTCCGGGCGCACCTGATCCGCGCGGCGGCGGACGCTGCACTGGACGTGCTGGGCGGCGCGCCGGACGGCGACGGGACGTGTGCCGACGCGCGCCGCGACGCGGCGGATTTCCTCCGCGAAATCCGCCGGAACCGCCGGGAAATGAAAGACATCGGGCTGCTCAAGGCGGTGCGGGTGCGCTTTCCCGGGCTTGGCGGGCGCGCAATCGGCGCGCTGCGGCGCTTCGCGGGGCGGGTCGCGTGGCTGCGCCGCGGCAGGCGCCCGGGAAAGCCGGTGCCCCGGCCGGATTGGCGCGCCCTCGGGGCGGAGGACGCCTGCGTGCTCATGGGAAGTCCCGAGTACGGCAATCTGGGGGACTGCGCCATCGCCTACGCCGAAAAGCAGTTTTTTAAGCGCGAAGGCCGGACGCTGATTGAGGTCACCGAGCGCCAGTGCCGCCGGTACGCCGGACGCCTCGCGAGGACGATCCGCCCCGGCGCGCTGATCGCGCTGCAGGGCGGCGGCAACCTTGGCGGGCAGTACAGGGATCAGGAGGCCATCCGCGACTGGGCCATCCGCAGGTTTCCGCGAAACCGGATGGTGCTGTTCCCGCAGACCCTTCACTTTCCCGGCGCGCCGGGGGACGAAGCGCAAAAGGCGGCGCTTGCGGCGCTGTACGGCGGTCATCGCCGCCTGACGCTGTTTGCGCGGGAGGCGCACTCCTTCGCTGAAATGCGGGCGCTGTTTTCAAACCCCATCGGGCTGGCCCCGGACATCGTGATGTCGCTGCCCCCCTGGGAGGCGGAACAGACGGCGCGGACGGGCGTGCTGATCATCCTCCGCAACGACGTGGAGGCCAGGCTGGACGCGGGGCAGTTCTTTGCCGTCAAAAACGAGTTGGGCCGGCGGGGCCATCGAATCGAGTTCGCGGATACGCTGCTTCCCGGCGACGTTCCCCTTGAGGACCGCGAGCAGGCGCTGGAGCAGATGCTGCGGCGCATTGCCTCGGCGAAGCTGGTGGTGACCGACCGCCTGCACGGAATGATCTTTTCGGCCCTCGCGGGGACGCCCTGCGTCGCCCTGGGCAACTACAACCACAAGCTCTCCGGCTGCTACGAATGGCTGAAGCCGCTGGACTACATCGCGTTCTGCGACGGGGCGGAGACCTTTGGCGCGGCGCTTGACCGCCTGGATCTCGCCGGCGCCCATTCCTGCGCGGGCCTGGACCTCGCCGGCGCCTTCGAGGCCCTGCGGGACGCCATCCGCGCGTAGCGGCGCGCGAAAAGCGTTGACAAGCGCCGTCGGGCGCTCTATAATGATTTGGGCATAAAATTGTAAAAAGGGTGGAAATCCGCGCAAACCCCGATCCAAGGGGGCGTTTTTGCATGCCTTGCCCGCGCCTCCGCGCATCGATGCCTCCCGACGGCGGGGGACTGCGCCCGCCGGCCGTGAGGCCGATCCGATCGGGTTTGACCAGGTGTGAGGAGGTTCGATTATGAGGATTCCTTCCAACAACGGGGACATCACCCTTCGGCGGAAGCCCTTCTCGAGCAGCGGCAGGTTCATCACCCCCGGCGGCCGGTGGATTGAGGGGCGCTGGTTCGAGGCCCCGGCCGAGGATGCCTATGGTCGGCAGTACCGGGTCGTCTGGACGAACGTCAATTGGAAGGCGGAGGACCCGGAGCGGGCCGCCGACTGGAAGAACCCGGACTACGTCATCGAAGCCTGACGGCGGGCGTCGGGCCCGCCGGAGGATTCCTTCGTCAGGGTGGACCGCTTTTCCGGGGCCCCGCTGGTCCGTTCCGCCGGGACGCTGCGCCTGAACATCGGGGAGGATGCCCGGATCACGATGGCGGAGGGCGCCGCCTGCGCGAACGAAAAGATGAACGGACGCCGCAAGGCGCTGCGAAAGGCGCGGGGGCCACGGCCCCCGCGCCTTTCGCGGGTCAAAAGGGCTGCCCCGCCGGGCGCGCTACCCGATTTCCCCGCGGGCGAGCCGCCGGACCAGGTAGGCGAATTCGTCCTTGTAGGGGTCGGCGCGGAGGTCCGGAATCTCTTCCAGCTGCCGCGCCACATCCTCGAAGCTGGCGCTGCCCGCATACGGGGATTCCCGCAGCAGCATGCCCGCCTGCGCCACCGCCGCCGCGAAGCGGAGGTTGTCCGAAGGCTCCGTTTTCACGCTGTCCTCGCCCACGGGGTAGGCGTAGAGACGGCTGGCGTCGCCGTCCGGCGCCTTGGCGCGCACCGACACGGTGAGGTAGTCCGCACTGCCGGTGGACGCGCGCGTCTGGTACTTGAGGCCGTCCTCCCCGGCCGCGCCTGACGCCGGGACGATCTCATACAGCGCCGTCACCCGGTGCCCCGCGCCGATCTCGCCGCCGTCCTTCGCGTCGTCGGCGAAGTCCGAGGCCGCGAGCCTGCGGTTCTCATAGCCGATCAGGCGGTAGGAGGACACCTTGTCCGGGTTGAACTCCAGCTGCAGCTTGACATCCTTGCACACGGTGAAGAAGCTGGCGCCCATTTCCTCCACCAGCACCTTGCGGGCTTCGAGAAGGCTGTCGATGTAGGCGTAGTTGCCGTCTCCGTTGTCGGCCAGCGCTTCCAGTTTGGCGTCTTTGTAGTTGCCGGTGCCAAACCCCATCACCGACAGAAACACGCCGCTCTTTTTCTCCGACTCGATCAGCCGCGTCAGCGCGCCCTCGCTGGTGACGCCCACGTTCAGGTCGCCGTCGGTGGCGAGGATCACCCGGTTGTTGCCGCCCTCGATGAACTGTTCCCGCGCGATGCGGTAGGCGGTTTTGATGCCCTCGCTGCCCGCCGTCATGCCGCCCGCCGACAGGCTTTCGATGGCGGACTGGATGCGCGCCGCGTCCTCGGATCCCGCGCCCTCCACGAGCACGCTGTCCTCGCCCGCGTAGGTGACGATGGAGATCCTGTCTCCGGGCTTCATCTGCTCGGTCAGCATCAGAAACGCCTTTTGCACGAGGCCCAGCTTGTCCGGGCTGTCCATGGAGCCGGACACGTCGATCAAAAACACCAGGTTGGACTTGGGCCGGGCGGACTCGTCGACCTGCCGCGCCTGAAGCCCCACCAGGAGGAGCCTTGCGGCCGGATTCCAGGGGCAGGGCCCGATCTCCGTGGTGACGGAGAAGGGTTCGCCCGCCGCGGGCTGGGGATAATCGTAGCGGAAGTAGTTGAGCATCTCCTCCACGCGCACCGCGTCCGCGGGCGGCTTTTCGCCGGAGAGCAGCATGCGGCGCACGTTGGCGTAGGAGGCGGTGTCCACGTCCGCCGCGAAGGTGGACAGCGGTTCGGTGGCGGCGGACCGGAAGCCGCTCTCCGGGGTGTAGGTGTATTCCTCGGTGTTGACGGGAAGCGCCGCCGCCGCGGGGGCGGCGCAGAGCGACTCCACTTCGTCCGCCGCAAAGGACGCCCCGTCCGGCGTCACGGACGCCGACTCGCCCGTCAGGGAGGCGATGCCCACCGACGGGTTCGCCCCCTCCAGCGGCATGGCCTGCCAATCCTCAGGCGCCCCGGAGGGCGTGACGATGATCCCGTCGGTGACGGGCGCGTCCTTCGCCGCCCAGGGCAGCGTCATCATCCCCGGCGCGATCATCGCCACCGCGAAAATCGCGGCCAGCGCGGCGGCCGTGCAGGCCGCGGCGCGCAGCCCGCGGCGCTTTTTCCGGGGCGGGGCCGCGCCCTCCTCCCGCAGGCGCCGCGCCAGCGCCGCCTGGGTTTTCGCTTCAAAGTCATCGCTGAGGCGCAGCTCGTCCATCGCCTTTTTGTACCGGTTCTCAGGCATCTTCAATCCCTCCGATCATGCCTCTGAGTCGTTCGCGGGCCCGCGCCAGCCGGGTACCCACCGTGGCGGGCTTTTCGCCCAGGATCCCGGCGATCTCCCGGATCGCGTAGCCCTCATAGTAGTGCAGGTGGACGGGCAGGCGGTACTTCTCCTCCAGCGACATCACCGCCCGCAGCACCTCGCTCTCCTCCGCCGCCATGGTGCCCAGGCCGTCCGGCAGCGCCTGGCGTCGCTCGGCCCGGCGCCTTTTGAGCAGGTTTTTGCAGTGGTTCAGCGTAACCCGGATCAGCCACGCCTTTTCGTGCTCCGCTCCGCGAAAGGCGGGTGCGGCCCGCAGGTATTTCAAAAGCACATCCTGTACCGCGTCCTCCGCGTCCGGGACGTTCTTCAGATACGTGTACGCCAGTCTGGCCAAGCTCTTCGCGTACAGTCCAACCACGCGCCCCGCCGCTTCTTCGGTTTGCTCCATCGGCGCCTTCCCCCTTTCGCCCCATACACAATCCGGCGCGCCGGAAATCTTCACATTTTTTGGGAAAACCTATATTTAACATTTCCGCGCCGCCCGGAACCGGACGGGCGCGCGCAATGCCCTGCCTGTTGGACGAATGATCCGCCGCGTTGGTTGGAGGGTTCCACCCAGTCCGCCTTCGGAACGAATTCCGGCCGCCTTTTCCGAATGCGAATTGACGAATGCGCCGGATGGGTCTATAATTAGTAGAATCATACGGCGGCAAATGCGCGCTCGGGAGGGCACCACATGTCGGGATTTATCAACAACTACTACTATGGCAAGGCGGGCAAGGCCGATTTCACGCCGGAGAATCTTCCCGACAGCCGCGCAAAGCTGTTTTTTGAGATGCTGCGCATCCATTTCAGCGGGCTGTGCGCGGTCAACCTGTTCTACCTGGTCTTCTGCATTCCGGCGCTGTTCTGGACGGTGATCAACGCCTCGGTGCTTTTCAGCCCCGAGAGCGGCGTCACCGTGGCGGGCGGCGGTCTGACGGTCTACCTGGTCGGCATGGTGCCCTGCCTGACCCTCGCCGGGCTGGGGGCGCCGGGCCTCATGTACGTGTGCCGCAACTGGGCAAGGGACCAGCACGCGTTCCTCGTCGCGGACTTCAAAGACGCCGTCCGGGAAAACTGGAAGCAGGGCCTCGCGGTGGGCCTTTTCAACGGGCTGTCGCTCCTGGTCAGCTACGTGGGCGTGGTTTACTACGGCCACATGGCCTCGGGCTCCGCCTTTTGGGTGATCCCCGCGACGCTGGTGGTGATGATGCTGGCGCTGTGGTGGATGGTCAACATGCTGATCTTTCCGATGATGGTCACCTATCAGATGAACCTGAAGACCCTCGTACGCAACAGCGTGCTGATCGCGGTGGCGCGGCTGCCCTGGTCGGCGGCGTTTCTCGTGGGTTCGTCCGTGCTGCCCGCGGCGGTGGCGCTGTTCGTGCCCTACGGGTATCTGGTCATGGCACTTTTCTATCTGGTGGCGGGCTTTGCGCTGACGGGCTTTGTCTACGCCTCCTACGCCAACAGCTGCTTTGACCGGTTCCTGAACCCCAAGATCGAAGGCGCCCCCGTCAACCTGGGGCTTCGGGAGAAATCGGAGGACGACGAGGACGACGAGGACGGCGAAAAGGTTTAGCGCCCCCGCTCCGCGCGCATACTGAGCAGAGTATGCGGTGCGGAGGTGCAACCTTGAACACGCTTTCCTGGAAACCCATGACGCGCCCCGAGCGCCTCAAGTACGAGGCCGCGGAGGAACTGGGGCTGCTTGAAAAGCTCGTACAGGTGGGCTGGGGCGGGCTGAGCGCCCGGGAGACGGGCCTCATCGGCGCGCGGGTGCGCGAACGAACGCAATAGCCGCCGGAGCCGCCCGGCTCCGGCCGGGGAGGGACCGGATTGTACGCGGAATTTGCTTCCGTCTACGACCAACTGATGGACGACGTGGACTACGAGGCCTGGGCGACGGCCAGCCTCGCGCGTATCGCCGCCTGCGGCGCGGCGCCGGAGAGCGTGTGCGACTGTGCCTGCGGCACCGGGGGCATCGCCCTCGAGCTGGCGCGCCGGGGCCTCCGGGTGACGGGCGTGGACATCTCGGAATCCATGCTGCGCCTGGCCGCGGACAAGGCGCGGGCCGCGGGGGTCGAGGTGCGCCTCGTCCGGCAGGACATGTGCGCCCTGAGCCTTCCGCGGCCCGTGGACGCCATTGTCAGCGCCTGCGACGGGGTCAACTACCTTCTGACGCCCATGCGGGTGGTCCAGTTTTTTGGCCGCGCGCGGGAGGCGCTGAAAAAGGGCGGTGTGCTGACCTTTGACATCTCCGCCCGGGAAAAGCTCCGGCGCATGGCGCGGGAGCGCGTGTACTTTGAGGACCGGGAGGGGCTCACCTATCTGTGGATGAACCGCATGGCCTCCGGCGTGCTGACGATGGAGCTCAGCTTTTTTCTCCGGGGGGCCGACGGGCGCTACGACCGGTTTGACGAGGTGCAGCGCCAGCGCGCCCACAGCACGGAGGAGATCCGCCGTTGGCTCGAGGACGCCGGCTTTGTCCGCGTCCGCATTGAAACCGAGGGCGACCGTGTCTTTTTTACCGCGGTCAATCCCTGAAGGCGCGCCCAGAATACGAAGGCGGGGCAACCCGCCCAACCTGACCTGTGGGGGGAACTAATGAAAACAGACGGACTCTATCGCCTGATGCTGCTGGACGGACAGGCGCGGGCGTTTCTGATCGACTCGACAAATCTGACCGAGGCGGCGCGTCGGGTCCATGGCCTGTCCCGCACCGCCACCGCGGCGCTGGGCCGGCACCTGACCGCCTGTGCGATGCTGGGCGCCATGCTCAAGGACGGCGGTTCCGTGACCGCCACCGTCAAGGGCGACGGCCCGCTGGGTACGCTCTTGGCCGTGGCCTCGCCCGACGGCGCCGTCAAGGGCTATGCGGAAAATCCGGCGGTGGAACTGCCCCGCGTGGGGGGCAAGCTGGCCGTGGGCGACGCGGTGGGCCACGCGGGCCGGCTGACCGTCATCCGGGACATGGGCTTTGGCGAGCCTTACGTGGGCCAGGTGAACCTGGTATCCGGCGAGTTGGCGGAGGATTACGCCCTGTATTTCACCGCCTCCGAGCAGATGCCCTCGCTGGTGTCGCTGGGGGTGCTGACGGGCGAGCGCGTTGTTTCCGCCGGCGGGCTGATCGTGCAGATGATGCCCGGCGCGTCGGACGAGGCCGTCGCCGCGGTGGAGAAGGCCGCGCCCGCCTTCCGGGACATCAGCAGGGCCATGGAGGGCGTCGCGCTGGACGAGGCCGTCCGGCGCCTTCTGGACCCGCTCGCGCCCCGGGTGATCGGGCGGCTTGACACCCGCTACGCGTGCGACTGCAGCCGCGAACGCGTCGAGCGCGCGCTGATCTCCATGGGCGAGGCGGAGCTCACCCAGCTGATCCGCGAACAGGGGCACGCCGAGGTGGGCTGTCAGTTCTGCGGCAAGGCGCGGCAGTTTACAAAGGAACAGCTGGAGGAGCTGCTGGAGCGGGCGCGCTGAAGGCGCGAACCGTTTTGGGTGCCCGGTCATACCCTGTGGCGCGCCCCTCCGAATGTGGCAATAAAAGGAGAAAGAGATGAGCAAGGTTGTGCCCTTTTCCCGCAGCGCCGCCTACCTGTACCAGCGGGCGGTCAAAAACCGGCGGGAAGGACATCTGCTGGACGCGCTGGAGCTGACCCGGCGCGCGCTGGAAAAGGACCCCGGCAACGCGGATTACGAACTGGATATGGCACAGGTGCTGTGCGAACTGGGTTGCTACGTGCAGTCCAACCGGATTCTCGCCCGCATGCTGGCCCGGGATTCGTCGCTCGGCGAATGCTACTTTGGCATGGCCTGCAATTTCTACGGCATGAACAGCGCGGACGACGCCTACAAGGCGCTGATGTGCTTCCTGTCGGAGGACCCCGAGGGCGCGGGGCGGCAGGAGGTGGGCGAGCTTTTGCACAACCTCTTTGTCGCCCGCACGCTGACGGGCCACAAGTCCCGGCGCGGGGCGCGGGCCGCGAAGCTTTCGCAAAAGGGCGTGGCGATGATCCGCACCGGCGATCTGGCGGGGGGCGAAAGGGCGCTGCGCCGCAGCCTCAAGATCAACCCGCGCCACAGCCAGACGCGCTCCGTGCTGGCGCTGTGCCTGCAGATGCGCGGGGATTCCGAGGGCGCGCTGAAGGAAATCGCCCGCGCGCTCAGGACGCCGCGGCCGCCGCTTCGCGCGCTGTGCCTCGCGGCGCAGATTGAGAGCGCCAACGGCAATCCGGAGGCCGCCCGGCGGCTTCTGGACCAGGCCGCCGCCCGAAACCCGGACGGCGCCGACAGCCGCATGCTGTTGGATGCGGCCTGCGAACTGAAGCTGGACGGCATGGTGCTCGAGCTCACGCAGAAGGCGCTGGCCCAGTCGCCCTACGACCGGGCGCTTTTGCACCTTTGCGCCGCGGCCACCGTCAACACCGGCGGCCCGGCGGAGCATGCTGCCCGCTGCTGGACGCGCATGCTCCGGCTTGATCCCCGCGACGAAGTGGCGCTGTACTTTCTGGCCCATCCCGAGGAAAAGCCCATCGCCTACGTCTGCCGCCTGCCGGAGGCGGAGGTTGCCGCCCGCGCGGAGGCGCTGGCAGAGGCCGCCCGGGGCGGGGTGGAGCGCGTGGCCGAGGCCTGGGCCGGCTCCGACTCGTTCCGCAGGCTGGCCCGCTGGGCGGTGGAGAGCGGCGAGGACGCCTTCATGCGCGCCGGCATCAGGCTTTTGGCCGCGGCGGACGCGCCGGAGGCGGAATGGCTGATGCGGCAGGTGCTGGTGGAACCCGCCGCCAGCCGGCAGCTCCGGCACCAGACGCTGGCGCTATTGGGGGTTCGCGGCGCCGAGCCGCCCTTTCTCGTGATCGGCGAGGATAAGTTCTCGCTCGCCAGCGCCGCCGACAGCGGGCAGATGCCCAAGCTGCCGCTGGCCTATCGCCGGGTGCTCAAGCGGGCGGTCTACACCGGCATGTCCCTCAAGGAAGACTATCCGGCGCGGCTCACGATGCTGTGGCTGCGCTTTGCCAACGCGCTGGGTGATACGCTGCCGGCGCTGAAGGACCTAAACGGCTGGGCCGCCGCCCTCAACCTGTGCCTGGCGCAGGACGACAAGCTGGACGTGGGCGGAGACGAACTGGCGGAGCTCTTCCGATGCTCCCGCCGCAAGATGGAGCACATGGCGCGCCGCATCCGCCGGCTCGCGCCGCTGGGGCCTGGGGAGGACGCATGAATCCGATTGATTTTGACCGCGCTTTCGCGGAATACGCCCACGCGTGGGTCCACGAGCGCATGAGGACGGAAAAAAACCTGGACGCCATTGAGGCCGAAGTGCCGGATCTCTACCGGGCGTGGCTGAAAGCCCCGGCGGAATTTCTGGGCGGCCTGTCCCCCGAGGCCTACTTCGCCGGATTTGAAACCCCGGAATCGCTGATCGGCCTGATGCGCGAATACCAGGCCGCGGGCGTCCCGGTTCCCGATCCGCTGCTGGAGCGGCTGGACGACATGGGCGACGCCGCGGCCAAGCCGCTGACCGCGCTGGCCGCGGACGAGGGCGCGGACAAATCGCTGCGCATGACGGCGCTGAACCTTCTGATCGAGCTCGGCGCCCGGGAGCCGATGGCGCTCGCCCTTTCGCTCGTCGACCGACGCGAGCACCAGGACGAACTGGCGGATGTGGCGGCGGAGCTTCTGATGGCGCTGGGCGAGGCCGTCGTGCCCCACATGCTGGAAAGGCTGGACGGCGCCTCGGACGCGGCGCTGGACACCTATTTGGATCTTTTATGCAACTTTCCCGGCGACGAGCGCATCTATACGGTAACGGCGGAGCGCTTTTTGCGCCTTGCCGACCGGCACGCCCTCTACGCCAGCTACCTGGCGAAGCTGGGCGACGAGCGGGCGCTGGAGCCGCTCCGGCGGGTTCTGGCGCTGTCGGATCTGGGATATCTGGACTACCTCGAGGTGCGCAACGCCATTGAGGCGCTGGGCGGCGAGGCGCCCGACGACGACCGCCGCTTTGACGGCGACCCCGCCTACGAATCCCTCAAGAACATGAGCTGAAGCGAGACGCTTGGAGGAAGACCAATGTACTGCAGCGCCTGCGGAAAGAAATGCCCGGAGGGTGCCAGGTTCTGCGCCTGGTGCGGCGAGAAGCTGCCGGAGATTGACCCGGCCGCCGCGCCGGAAGCGCCCCGGCCGGACGCGGAGTTTGCCGCGCCCATCGCCCCGGCCGTCCCGCCGCCGGAGCCGGAGGAGGGCGCGCCCGAGGCCCCGGACGGGGACGACGGCGCGGAACCCGACGTATCCGAAGCCGGCGAACCCGAGCCCGCGGCCGACCCGATGCACCGCATGTTTCAGCGGCCGCCCCGGCATGACCGCGTGGAGGATGCCCGCACGGTGCGCCCGCTGTCGGCCAACCCGGCGCAGCCGCTCCGGGGCGAGCAGGCCGAATTTGCCGAATCCGCACCGGAAACCGGGGGCGGGAGCCCCGATGGCCGCATAGAGCGCCGGCAGAAGGCCGCCGTCCGGTACGACGATGACGATGAATGGGTGCGCCCGCCGAGGCGCCGCGCGGACCCGGAAGGCGGCCGGCATGCCCGGCATGACCCTGACGGGGAGGACCCGGATCCCCGGCCGGCGCGGAGCGGACGGCAGCAGACGCGGCCCGCCCGCCCGGGCCGGGACGCCGCGGAGGATCATCGCGGCGAAAAGCCGCCCCGCGGACGCATCGCGGACAGGCTGCTGCCCCGGAGCGCCCACGGCAAAGCGGTGACCGCCTCCGGCGGCGTAGTCACGCCGCCGTCCCGCAGGCCGCCCACCCGCCCGGCGGGCCCGTTCCGCTCCGCGAAGCGGTCCAAGAACGATCTCTTCTTCGAAGATCTGGCGATGCCCAGGGAAAATTTTTACGACGAGGCCGCCGAGGAGCGGGCGCTGTCGCGGCGCATCAAGGGCATTGTGGCGCTGGCCGTGCTTGCGGGCGCGGTGATCGTGGCCATCTGGATGATGTGGATGCCGGGTGGGCAGATTTTCCGCGCCCGATGGAACCTGGGCGCCCCCGCCGCCGCCTATAAGGCGATGGGCGATCAGGACCGCGCGGGCGGGCAGTTGGCGCGCGCCGCCGCGGCCTACCACAACGCGCTCAAGCTGGACCCGGACAATTACGCCTACGCGCTCCTGGTGGGGCAGACCTATGACATGATCGGCGACCGGGAAAACGCGGTCAAGGCCTACATGATCTGCGTTCAGCTGAAGCCCGCGGAGGCGCAGCCCTACGAGCAACTGGTGGACATCTATACGGTGATGGGAGACGGCGCGGCCGCAGAAAAGTGGCGCGAGAAAGGCTATAAGCAGACCGGCGACGCCGCGCTGGCGCCCGCCGGCACTTCGGGAGGTTGAATTGAATGAAAAAGGGACTGTGCATTCTGTTGGCGCTTCTCATGACGGCGGGCCTGACCCTGACCGCGGCGGCCGAAGAACCGGCCGCTGCCCCGCAGGCGGAGGAGACCCTGAGCCCCGACGAGGCCGCGGAGGATGAAAGCTTCGGCGAAGGGGAGGATCCGACCCCGAGCCAGACCATGACGCCCAACGTGGCGTCCACCCGGGCGGCGGACGGCACCGTCACCATCGACGGCCAGTACACCATCCTCTGTCCGCCGGCGATGGAATCCATCGACGTGGACCAGCAGGACCTGGCGGACGGGCTTTTGTTCTCCGCCTACAGTGACACCATGGGCATGGACGTCTACAAGTATCCCCGGGAGGGGGACAGCCTTCAGTCCCTGTACGACTCCTACAAGGCCGACGGCGACATGACCGAGGTCACGCTGGGGGAAGTGGGCGGCGTTCAGGTACTGGTCTACCGCATCGACGAAACGGGCATTGACGTCACGCTGTCGTCGGAAACCGGCGCTTTCTACGACATCATGATCTCCTACCAGACCGATGACGAATACACCCAGGTGGGCCAGATGATCGCGTCGATCAAGAAGATCGGCTGACGGCTTCCGAGGCAGCCATTCGCCGGTCCCGGCCCGCGCCGGGGCCGGCGCTTTCGCGCCCGGGCGGGTCATTCCGTCAGAATGCGGATCTTCTCGGTGAAATCCCGCCCTGCGCGGCGCAGGCGGGGGTCGCCGGTGGCCAGCCCCCATACGTCGGTGGCGCGGCACTCCATCCGGAAGCAGGGATCGCCGGAGAGGGAAACGGCCGAGGACACCAGCGGAAGGCGGCCGTAGCTGGCGATCTCCCGGATCAGCGGCCGCGCCCGGTCCCGGAAACCCAGCACCCGCGCATAAGGCGGGCACACCACCGCGTCCGTCAGCGCCCGGTCCATGCCGATGAGCGCGTGCACGCACAGGCGGCTCAGCCGCGCCATGGTGTAGCGCTTGCACTTGAGCGCCGAAAGCAGCGCCTCGCGGTCCGGCGCCTGGGCGCTCAGCCGCTTGACCCGCATCTCGAGGCCCTCGCTCACGTCGGGCAGCGCGGCGATCTGCGCCGCTTCCAGCGACCGAAGCCGGTACAGAAGCAGGCTGTCCAGCGCGTCCGGGCGCGCCATGGCGTCCGGCCCGGCCTCCCGGATCAGCTGCGCGGAGGTTTCCGGCATGGCGGCGAAGGCTTCTCGCTCCCGCCCGTCGCGCAGGGCCGCGCGGATGGCGCTGGCGGAGGCCGTGGGGCCCAGCTCCCGGGAATGGTAGCCGGCGCCGGTGCGCCGGATCACCGCCACCTTCATCGGCTTCTCCAGCGCGCGGTTGGCCTTCAGGTATTCCAGCGCCAGCACCGTGTTGGGGGCGTTGACCGAGGCGGCGGGCAGATTCAGATATTCCGCCAGCGCTTCGCCCCGGGCGCGGGCGTGGCTCTTGCCCTCGGCCAGGCGCGCACGGATCGCCGACCGGAGGACGGGCGGTTCCTCGGCCAGCACGCGGCTCATTTCGTTGAGGGCGCGGAGGCTCCCCGTTTCGCTGCCAAAGGAGATCCATTCCGCCCCCAGCGCGGAGATGAGTTCCACGCCGCCCCGGGCGAAGTGGTCCGCCGTGCGGACCGCGAACACGGCGGGCAGTTCCACCACCAGGTCCGCGCCGCCGGAGAGCGCCATCTGCGCCCTCGTCCACTTGTCGACGAGCGCCGGCTCGCCCCGCTGCGTGAACGCGCCGGAGAGCGCCACCACCAGATAATCGCATTTGGTGGCGCGCCGCGTTTCGTTAAGGTGATGCCGGTGCCCGTTGTGGAACGGGTTGTATTCCGCGATGACGCCCGCTACGCGCATGTCTTCACCCCCTGATGGCGATATTTTATCGCCTTCGGGGGAGGAAAGCAAGCAAAGCGCGTCGAATTGTGGGGAGAATACCAAGGGCGGAGGGTTTCCATGGCGAAGCTGTATTTCCGGTATGGCGCGATGGGGTCGTCCAAGACCGCCAACGCCATCATGGTCGTCTACAATTATCACGAGCGCGGACAGCGGGCGCTGATGCTCAAGCCCGCCATCGAGGAGCGGGACGGCGTGGCCACCGTCGCGTCCCGGTCGGGCCTTACGGCGGAGTGCGCCTACATGGAGGACATCGATTCCATCGACGTCGCCCGCTACGACTGCCTGGTGGTGGACGAGGCCCAGTTCCTTACCAAGGCGCAGGTGGAAAAGCTGGTGAGGATCGTAGACGAGGCGGGCGTTCCCGTGGTGTGCTACGGCCTCAGGGCGGACTTTCGCGGCAACCTGTTCGAGGGCAGCATGTGGCTGCTCGCCTGGGCGGACTCCATCGAGGAGGTCAAGACCGTGTGCTGGTGCGGGCGCAAGGCCACCATGAACGCGCGCATCGAAAGCGGCCGCGTGGTCAAAGAGGGCGCGCAGATCGTGCTGGGCGGCAACGAGAGCTATACGGCGCTTTGCCGCAAGCATTGGGCGGAGGGAAATCTCGGCGATCATCCGGCGGAAGGGAAAACGCGATGAAGACGCTTTTGCACATCTGCTGCGCGCCCTGCGCCATCGAATGCATTGACGCGCTCCGGGCGGAGGGCCAGGAACTGGCCGGGTTCTGGTTCAACCCCAACATCCATCCGGTCACGGAGTACCGGGCGCGGCTGGACGCGCTGAAGGGCTATGCCCAGACGGTGGATTTGCCCCTTCTGGGCCACGACCGCTACGGCCTGCGGGACTTTGTGGGCGCGGTTTCGGGAAATCTTGACGACCGCTGCGGCGCCTGCTACGCCATGCGCCTCGACGCGGCGGCGGGCTTTGCCGCGGCCCACGGCTTCGAGGCCTTCACCACGACGCTCTTTATCAGCCCCTACCAGAATCACGAACTGCTGGCGGAGACCGGCCGGCGCGCCGCCCGCGCCCACGGCGTGGAATTTCTGGAGCGCGACTTCCGGCCCCGCTTCCGCGAGGGGCAGCGGCGCGCGCGGGCGCTGGCGCTGTACATGCAAAAGTACTGCGGGTGCGTGTTCAGCGAGGAGGAGCGCTATCGCCCCCGGGCGTCGGAGCTGGGCGAATAGCGTCTTTGCGCGATTGCGGTTGACAACGGCGCGAAAACCCTCTATAATCGCAGGAAAAGGCAGCGAAGGATAGAGTAGCGCAAAGCGGGGCCTCAAGAGAGCCGGGTTTGGTGTGAGCCGGCGGCCAGCGCCCGCGTGAACATGGATCCGGAGCCGGCGCGGTGACCGTTGAGCCGCGCCCGGGCGGTCCCGTTACAGGCCGGGCCGATATTTGTCGGCCGCAAGGCCCGCCAAAGGCGGGCGAAGCAGGGTGGTACCGCGTTTCGACGCCCCTCGCAGGAAGCGAGGGGCGGTTTTTATCGACTTTTATCGGGAGGGAATTCCATGGCAAAGCCCACGTTCTACATCACCACGCCCATTTATTACCCCAGCGACCGGCTGCACATCGGCAACACCTATACCACCGTCGCCGCCGACGCCATGACCCGCTTCAAGCGCCAGACCGGCTACGACGCCTACTTTCTGACCGGCACCGACGAGCACGGCCAGAAGATCGAGCGCAAGGCCGAGGCCGCCGGCAAGACCCCCAAGGCCTTTGTGGACGAGATCGTGGCCGGCATCAAGGACCTGTGGGCCGCCATGGAGATCGAGTACGACGACTTCATCCGCACCACCGACCATCGCCACGAGAAGGCCGTGCAGAAGATCTTCCGCACCTTCTACGATCAGGGCGACATCTACAAAAGCGAGTACGAGGGCCTTTACTGCACGCCCTGCGAATCCTTCTGGACGCCCACCCAGCTCAAGGACGGCTGCTGTCCGGACTGCGGCCGCCCCGTGGAGCCCACCCGCGAGGAGAGCTACTTTTTCAGAATGTCCAAGTACCAGGACTGGCTGATCGACTACATCGAAACCCATCCGGACTTCATCCAGCCCCCCTCCCGCGCCAACGAGATGCTGTCCAATTTCCTGCGCCCCGGCCTTCAGGACCTGTGCGTCAGCCGCACGTCCTTCAAGTGGGGCATCTCGGTGGACTTTGACCCGAAGCACGTGATCTACGTGTGGATCGACGCGCTGTCCAATTACATCACCGCGCTGGGCTACGGCTCCGGGGACGATTCGCTCCTCCAAAAGTACTGGCCCTGCGACGTGCACCTGATGGGCAAGGACATCATCCGCTTCCACACCATCTACTGGCCCATCATGCTGCACGCGCTGGGGCTGCCGCTGCCCAAGCACGTGTTCGCCCACGGCTGGCTGATGTTTGGCGCCGACAAGATGAGCAAGTCCAAGGGCAACGTGGTCTACCCGCTGCCGCTGGTGGAGCGCTTCGGCGCCGACGCGCTCCGGTACTACCTGCTGCGCGAGATGCCCTTCGGCGCGGACGGCAACTGTACGCTGGAGACCATCCTGACCCGCATGAACGCGGATCTGGCCAACGACCTGGGCAATCTGGTGTCCCGCACTGTGGCGATGATCGAAAAATACTTTGACGGCGCGGTGCCCGCCCCCGGCCCGGAGACGGAGCTGGAGGCCGCGCTGCGCGAAAAGTACCTGGCGCTGCCGGCGCTGTATGAAAAGCACATGAACGAGCTGCAGTTCTCCGTGGCCCTGGCCGACGTGTGGAAGCTGGTGGGCGATTTGAACCGCTACATTGACCAGACCACCCCGTGGATTCTGGGCAAGACCGAGGAGGGCCGCGATCGGCTCAGGACCGTTTTGTACACCCTTGCCGAGTGCGTGCGCGGCGTGGCGGTGCTCATTGAAGCCGCCATGCCCCAAACGCCGGGGCGCATCTTTGCCCAACTGGGCGTGACCGACCCCGCCCTCAAGTCGTGGCAGAGCCTCGCCGCCTTCGGGCGCCTGGCGCCGGGCACCGTGGTGAAAAAGGGCGAGGCGCTGTTCCCCCGCATCGACGTGGCCAGGGAAATGGCGCTGCTCTCCCCGAAGGAGGAGGCCGCGCCGGAACCCAAGCCCGAGCCCGAGCCGGAGCCCGAAGCGCCGCGGGAGATCACCATCGACGACTTTTTGAAGGTTTCCCTGCGCACCGCGAAGGTGGTGGCCTGCGAGCGGGTGGCGGGCAGCGACAAGCTGCTCAAGTCCACCCTCGAGGTGGGAAATGAAACGCGCACCGTCCTCTCCGGCATCGCCAAAAGTTACACCCCGGAGGAGATGGTGGGCAAGACCGTGGTGCTGGTGGCGAACCTGGCACCCCGCAAGATGCGCGGCGTGATGAGCCAGGGCATGCTTCTGTGCGCGGAGGACAGCGAGGGCCGGCTGAAACTCGCCACCATCGAGGGCGGCTTTCCCAGCGGCATGGAGATCCGCTGATGGACCTTTTTGACACCCACTGCCACCTGACGGACGAGCGGTTTTCCGCCGACTTCGACGCCGTCTTGGCCAGGATGCGGGAAGCCGGCGTGAACCTGGCGGTGGTGGTAGGCGAGGCGTCGGACGAAACCGACGCGCCGGACGCGCTCAAACTGTGCGAAGCCCACGGCTTTTACGCCGAGGTGGGCGTACACCCCCACGTCGCCTCCGCCTGGAACGCGGAGACGGAAAAGCGGCTCCGCGGTTTTCTCGCGCACCCGAAGGCGGTGTGCCTGGGGGAGATCGGCCTGGACTACCACTACGATCTGTCGCCCCGCCTTCAGCAGGCGGAGGCCTTTGAGGCCCAGATGGATCTGGCGCTGGAACTGGGCATGCCGGTGGCGCTGCACATCCGCGAGGCTCACGGCGAGGCCACGGAGCGCATGCGGGCGCGGTACCGGGCGGGGCGGCTGCCAAAGTGCCTTCTGCACTGCTACTCCGGCAGCTGGGAGAGCGCAAAGGGGTATCTGGCGATGGGCTGCTGCCTGTCGCTCTCCGGCTCGGCCACCTTCAAAAACGCGCCGAAGCTGCGCGAGGTGGCGGAAAATGTGCCGCCGGACCGGCTGCTGATCGAGACGGACAGCCCTTACCTGGCGCCGGAGCCCATGCGCGGCCGCCGGAACGAACCCGCCTTCGTGGCCCACACCTGCCGGCGCATTGCCGCCATCCGGGGCATGGACCCGGAGGAACTGGCCCGAATCACCACCGAAAACGGTAAAAGATTCTTTCGCATCGCCTGATTCGTTGAATCCCTCCCCGAAAAATGCTACAATAACCCGTAGCGTGGCCCGGGGAGGGTTTTTGCGCCCCGCGGCCGATCATCCGTTCGGAGGGAAATGTCATGCGCACCAAAGCGGAAATTCTGGACCTGCTCAACGCGCCGGAGCGCCTGGAAAACCTGAAAACGCTGGTGGCCGAGGTCAAAAGCGGCGCGATGCCCGCGCCGGTCACCGGCCGGGATGTCAACAACCACATCCACACCCAGTATTCGTTCTCGCCCTATTCGCCCACGGCGGCGGCGTGGTTTTCGTGGCAGGCGGGGCTGTGCACCGCGGGCATCATCGACCACGATTCCGTGGCCGGCGCGAAGGAGTTCCTCGAGGCCTGCAAAATCGTGGGCCTGGCGGGCACCGTGGGTGTCGAGTGCCGGGTCAGCCTCAAGGGCACGCCCTTTGAATCGGTCCGGGTCAACAACCCCGATCAGTCGGGCATCATCTACACCACCGTCCACGGCATCCCCCACAACCAAATCGATGCCGTCGGCGCCTTTTTTGCCCCCTACCGCGAGAAGCGCAACCAGCGCAACCGCAAGATGGTGGCCGCCGTAAACCGCCTGATGGCGCCCTATGGCCTCGCCATCGACTTTGACACCGGCGTCGTTCCCCTCTCCCGCTTCCGGGAGGGCGGCAGCGTCACGGAGCGCCACATCGCCTGCGCGCTGGCGAACAGAATGCTGGAAAAATTCGGCCCGGGAGACGCGCTGGTGTCCTTCATCCGGGACGAACTCAGGCTGCCGCTGTCCGAAAAGGCCCGGGGCTACCTGACCCAGCCGGAGAACCCCGACAGGATGTACGACCTGCTGGGCTGGATCAAGGCCGAGCTGATCTCGAAGTTCTACGTGGACGCCACCGACGAGTGCCCGCCGGTGGCCGAGGTGCTGGCGCTGTCCGAGGCCATCCACGCGATTTCGGCCTACCCGTACCTGGGCGACGTGGGCGACTCCGTCACCGGCGACAAGCGCGCCCAGAAGTTTGAGGACGGCTTCCTGCCGGAATTGATGGACTTTTTGAAGCAGGCGGGCTACCGCGGCGTCACCTACATGCCCTCCCGCAATACCCGCGCCCAGCTGGACGCGCTGCGCGCGCTGGCCTCGGCCCGCGGCTTCTTCGAGATCAGCGGCGAGGACATCAATTCCCCCCGCCAGTCCTTCGTGTGCTTGGCCCAGCGGGACCCGGCCTTTGACCACCTGTACGATTCCACCTGGGCGCTGATCGCCCACGAAAACCTGGCCACGAAGGACCCGGCGGAGGGCTTCTTTGCAGAAAAGGCGGTGGCGGCGCACCCCGATATCGCCGGGCGCACCCGCGCCTTTGCCCGGGTGGCGCTGGCGGCCCACGCGAGGGGAGAATACTGATGCCCCGAATTTACGGCAAAAGCGTGATGCTCCGGGATTTTCGCCGGGAGGACATCTCCGGCATGCGCGTCTGGTGCAACGATCCGGACATCACCCGCTACCTCGGGCCCCGCTACACCGCGCCCATCCCCTGGGAGCAGACCGAGGCGGAGCTGGACCGGTATCTCCGGGGCGACGCCGGCGGCTACAACCTGGTGATCGCCGACCGCGAAACCGGGAAATACCTGGGCCAGTGCGCGCTGTTCATGATCGACCAAGTGAGCCGCAAGGCGGAGCTGGCCATCGTGCTGATGCCCGAACACCTGGGAAAGGGCGTGGGCGGCGAGGCGCTCGGGCTTTTGCTGGACTTTGGCTTTCGTCAGGCCAACCTGAACCGCATCTGGCTGAGCGTGAACGCGGGCAATGCCCGCGCCATCCGCGTCTACGAAAGGGCCGGTTTTTCGCGGGAGGGCGTGATGCGGCAGGACCGCTATATCGACGGACACTATCAGGATACGGTGCTGATGAGCATCCTCCGGGAGGAATGGAACCATGTTTGAAGGAGCACTTGTCCGGCTGCGCGAGATGCGCGTGGAGGAAGCGGAGCAGTTTCTCCGCTGGATGAACGACCCCGACATGGCCGACAGGCTGTCCGGCGGCGCGATGCCGATGACGCTTGCGCAGCAGCGAGAGTGGATTGAGAAAAACGCCGGTCGGCAGGAAAACCAGTGTCAGTTTTCGGTGGAGACGCTGGAGGGCAGGCTCATCGGCTCCTGCGGCTACCACAGTCTGGACTGGAAGAACCGCCGCGCCATGGTGGGCTGGGAGATCGGCGACGCGGGAATGCGGGGCAAGGGCTACGGCACCGACATGATCGAAACGCTGCTCAGGGTCTGCTTCGAGGGGCTGGGGCTGCGCAAGGTGTCGCTGTGCGTGTACGAATTCAACGAGGCCAGGCGGCTCTATGAGCGGCTGGGCTTTGCGCTGGAGGGCACGCTGCGCAAGGAGCGCTTTGTGCGCGGCCGCTGGTGGGACGAGCTCCGCTACGGCATGTTTAAAACCGAATGGGCCGCGCGGCGCGGCATCCGGATTGAGCGGGATGAGGCGTAGAGATGGACTGGATTCAACTGACGGTTCTGACCACCACCGAGGGCGCGGAACTGGTGTCCCAGCTGCTCATCGACCTGGGCTCCGCGGGCACCGCGATCGAGGACCGAAACGACGTAAAGCTCAACCAGCGGCCCGAGGGTCGCTGGGACATTCTGGACGAATCCATCGCGCTGCAAATGAGCGAGGATGTGAAGGTCACCGGCTACTATCCGGCGGATGAGCGCGCCGCGGGCATCGCGCAGGCGGTGGGCGCGCGCCTTGACGCGCTCCGGGCCATGGACCTTAAAATGGACCTGGGCAAGCTGGAAATCCGCTCCGCCCGGGTGGACGACGAGGACTGGGCCGAGTACTGGAAGGCGTCCTTTACGCCCTTTCGGATCGGCCGGCACCTGGTGGTGCGCCCCAGTTGGACGGAATACGCCCCAGAGCCGGGGGACCGGGTGATCGAGCTGGACCCGGGCATGGCCTTCGGCACCGGCACCCACGAGACCACCGCGCTGTGCGCATCCTGGCTGGAGGAGCTGGTCACCCCCGGCATGAAGGTCATGGATCTGGGCACCGGCACGGGCATTCTGGCCATCGCGGCGGCGCTCCTCGGCGCTTCGGATGTGCTGGCTACCGACATTGATCCGGTGGCGGTGCGGGTGGCCCGGGAGAACGCGGCGAAAAACCGCGCGGACGGCGCGGTCCGCGCCGCCCAGGCGGACGTGCTGGCGGGCATCGGCGAGACGGCCCATCTGGTGGTGGCCAACATCATCACCGACGTGATTTTGCGGATCGCGCCCGCGGTGTTTGACCACGTGGAGCCGGGCGGCACATTCCTGTGCTCCGGCATTTCGGCCGACCGGGGCGGCGAGGTGGAAAATGCGCTCGCAGCCGCCGGGTTTTCCGATGTCCGGCGCCGCGTGAAGGGCGAATGGGCGGCCTTCGCCGCAAAGAAATGCGCCGCTTCCTGATCGAGTCCGGCGCGCCGGGGGACATCGTGCCCCTGCCGGAGGGAGAGGCGCAGCACGCCCGCCGGGTGCTCCGGCTCAGGCCCGGCGATCGGGTGCGGCTGATGGACGGCCGGGGCGCGCTCTACGACGCGGAGCTGGTCGAGGTGGGCGACCGCGTCACCGCGCGGCTGGGCGAACGGCTGGACGGCGCGGCGCCGCCGGTGGCGCTCACCCTCTATCAGGGATTGCCGAAATCTGACAAGCTGGAGTTTATCGCCCAGAAGGCCGCGGAACTGGGCGCGTGCCGGCTGGTGCCCGTACGGATGGCCCGCAGCGTGGTGAAGCTCACCGAGGCGGAGGGCGCGAGGAAGCGGGAACGGCTGGAGAAGATCGCCCGCGAGGCGATGAAGCAGTGCGGCCGCGCCGGCGCCCTCGAGGTTCTGGCGCCGGTGGCCCTTGGCGCCGCGCTTTCCATGTTCCGCGGGGAGGACCTGATGCTGATGCCCTGGGAGGAGGCGCGGGAGCGCCGCCTGAAGGATGAATACGCCGCCCGCCCCGACGCGCGCTCGGTGGGCATTCTGATCGGGCCGGAGGGCGGCATCGCGCCGGAGGAGGCAGCGCTGGCCGCGGAGGCGGGCGCGCGGCCCGTCACGCTGGGGCCGCGCATTCTCCGCGCCGAGACCGCCGCCGTCGCCGCGCTGGCCGTGGCGATGAGCCTGTGGGGAGATCTATGAAGACGATCGCGTGCCTCACGCTGGGCTGCAAGGTGAACCAGTACGACACCGAAGCCATGCGGGAGGCCTTTGAGAAGGCGGGCTACCTGAGCGTGCCCTTTGGCGCCCCGGCGGATGTGTACCTCGTCAACACCTGCACCGTCACCGGCACCGGCGACCAGAAGTCCATGAAGCTGATCCGCCGCGCCCACCGGGAGCATCCGGAAAGCGACATCATCGTGTGCGGCTGCCTGGCGCAGCGGGACGCCGAAAGGGTGCGCCTCCCGGGCGTGCGGCTGATTCTGGGCACCCGCGACCGGGCGCGGGTGGTGGAACTGTACCACCGGGCGCTTTCGGAGGACCGGGTAATCACCGCCGCGGGCGAGGCGGGGGCGTGGACCTTTGAGCGCCTCAGCGTATCGCGCCACGAGGGGCATACCCGGGCGGTGATGAAGATCCAGGAAGGTTGCGAAAACCGCTGCGCCTACTGCGTGATCCCCCGGGTGCGGGGGCCGGTGCGGTCGATGCCCCTCGGGGCGGTGGCCGCCGAGGCCCGCGCGCTGGGCGGCGCGGGCTACCGCGAGTTGGTGGTCACCGGCATTCATCTGATGAGCTACGGGCGCGACCTGGGGCTGGACCTCACCGACGCGCTCCGGGCCATTCACGGCGCGGAGGGCATCCGGCGCATCCGCCTCGGCTCGCTGGAACCGATGGGCGTGACGGAGGCCTTCGTGTCCGCGCTGCTTGATATGCCGAAGATCTGCCCGCAGTTTCACCTGTCGATGCAGTCCGGAAGCGACGGCGTGCTGCGGCGGATGCGCAGGCGCTATGGCGCGGGGCAGTACCTGGCCGCCGCCCGAAGGCTCAAAAGCGCCTTTCCCGGCTGCGCGCTGACCACCGACGTCATCGCCGGATTTCCCGGCGAAACGGACGAGGAACACCGGGAAACGCTGGCGTTCATCCGGGAAGTGGGCTTTGCCCGCATCCACGTGTTTCCGTTTTCCCCCCGCAGCGGCACCGCCGCGGCGGAAATGCCCGGCCAGGTGCCGGAGGATGTGAAAAAAGCCCGGGCGGCGGAGCTGATCGCGCTGGGGGAAACCCTGGAGGCGGAGTACGTCCGCGGCCTGGTGGGCACCAGACAGCGGGTGCTGTTCGAGGAAGCGGGGGAGGGCGGCCTCGCCGAGGGCTATGCCGAAAACTACGTGCGGGTGATCGCGCCGGGAACGCCCGGCGAGGTGCGGGACGTGGTCATCCGCTCGGCGGAGGGCGCGGTAGCGCGGGGCGAATGAGCGGGTTTGACCCGCGTCCGGATGGTTAAATTATGAACAGAATGAAAACTTTGGGTTTGAAAGGGGTATATTGATGGACAGCTGCATCTTCTGCCGCATCCTTTCCGGAGAAATTCCGTCCAACAAGGTGTATGAGGACGAGTACGTGTACGCGTTCCGGGACATTGAGCCGCAGGCGCCGGTGCACGTGCTGATCGTCCCGAAAAAGCACATGCCGGACGTGATGGCGCTGGACGGGGAGACGGCGGCGCACCTTTTGGCGGCGGCCAAGAGGATTGCCGCGTCCGAGGGGATCGCGGAGACGGGCTTTCGCCTGGTGACCAACTGCGGGGCCCACGGCGCTCAGTCGGTCCGGCACCTGCACCTGCACCTGCTCGGCGGCGCACAATTGGGCGGCAAGATGGCGTAAAACCCTCGATTGTGAAAATTCCGCATTTTCGGTTGACGATTACAATCGCCATGCGCTATAATAGCTTGTGTGGCGAACCCCATGCTACATTGGCTGACATGTCAGCATCCATGAGGGGAGGGAAAACACGATGTCAGAGGTACGCGTCAAGGACAATGAGTCTCTGGAGAGCGCGCTGCGCCGCTTCAAGCGCATGACCGCCCGCTCCGGGATTCTGGCCGAGGCCAGGAAAAGAGAGCACTACGAAAAGCCCAGCGTCAAGCGCAAGAAGAAAGCGGAAGCCGCCCGCAAACGCAAATATTAAGCGCAGCCGCGCCTTGCGGGCTCCCAGACAGCGATGCTTGGGAGCCCGATTCATTCCCTCCTTGTCCGCCTGTTGATCCTTCAGTCAGAGAATTCCCAACCGGGAGACACAATGCAATATGCACTGCTTCCGTGGCCGTATCTCAACAGCCGCTATGATGCGTCCATCCGTCCGATGCTGAAAAAGGAGCTGGCGCGGCTCGCCGAACGCGCCGGGATGAGGGCGGACGTAGGCGAGACCCGCTTTGGCGGGCTGAGCTTTCTCTCCTTTGAGGCGGAACCGCCGTCGCCGCGCGCGCTCGAGATGCTGTCCACCCACTCCCACCTGCGGCTGCTCTTCGAGGTGCGGCCGGACGGTGCGATGCTTCCACTCATTTCCGCGAGGACGCCCGAAGTGGGCGGGGATCTTTCGTCGATCATCAAGTACAAGGGAAAGACCAGCGAGCTTTTCACCCGAAGCCTGATCAGCCTGGCCGTGCTGGAGAGCGGGTTTTCCGACGCGATGTTTGGGCGGCTTAAGCTGCTGGACCCGATGTGCGGCCGGGGTACCACGCTGTTTGAGGCGCTCAACCGGGGCTGGAACGCGGTGGGTTCGGATCTCGACCGCTCCGACGTGGAGCAGGGCCATGCCTTCTTAAAGCGTTATCTGGAACTCGGCCGGTTCAAGCACGAGGCGAGGGACTTCTCCATGACCGTGGGGAATACCCAGGTCAAGCGCCGCCAGATCGCGCTGACCCGGCTCGAGGGGAAGGCCGGGGAAGGAGCGCTCACGGCGTCGTTCATCGCCGCGGATCTCGTCAGCGCGGCGGACGCCCACCGCGCCGGTTCATTCCATCTGGTTGTCTGCGACCTGCCCTACGGCGTGCAGCACGCGCCGGGCGGCGACAGGACGCTTAACGCGCTGCTTGAGCGGGCGCTGCCCGCGCTGCACCGCGCGTTGAAGGCCGGCGGCGCCATCGCGTTGGCGTTCAACACCTACACGCTGAAGCGCGAGCGCGTGACGGCGCTTTTGGCCGGCGCGGGGTTTGAGCCCCGCGACGACGAATCCTGGCGGGGACTCGACCATTGGGTGGAGCAGGCGGTCCGGCGCGACTTCGTGGTCGCCGTAAAGCGCGCATAATCGCAGATGAACCGCATACACTAACGCTGCACATCCGCGCCCGGCGCATCGGGGCGCTTCCCGTCTCATGTCCTTTTGATCATTCCAGTCTGGGAGAGGAGCAACTCACCTTGGATTACCGTACATTGCACCTGAAAACGGTTCAGGAGCTCCGCGCGCTCGCCAAATCCTATGGGGTCAAGATTCCCGCGGGCATCAATAAGGCGCGCCTTGTGGATTTGGTGCTGGACGCCGAAAAAACACAGCCGCCCCTTGCCGCCGACACCGAAGACCGCGCGCGCCGGGCAAAGACCGCGACAAAGAGCGCCAAAGGCGCCGCGGAAAAACCCGCGCCCCAACCGGTCGAGGCCGCCGTGGCGCTGAAGGAGCCGCCTTCGTCGTTGACGGAAACCTGGGACGAGCCGGCCGAAACCGCCGCGCCGCCCGAACCGAAAAAGCCGCGCCGCCCGGGCCGTCCGTCCAGAGCGGCCGCCGCGGAAAGCGCCGAAGCCACGGAGAAGAAGGAGACCAGGCCTCGGAGCCGCAAGGCCGCGGCAAAGGCGGAAGCCCAGGAGCCTTCGGGCGAGCACCCGGCGGAGGCCGAGGCGCGGACGGAAAAGCCGCCCGAGGCTTTGGAGAAGGCGGAGGCGCCGACGGAGCCGGCGGCCGTGCCCGTCCCGGCCGAGGCGGCGGAAGACGCCGCGAAGCCGGAGCGCTTGCAGAGCGAACCTTACGCGCTCCGCGCGGAGCACCGCGCCCGCGCGCCGCAGCCGCGCGCCGCGGCCCGGATGCCGATGGGCGGGCGTCAGCCGCAGCAGCGGCAGCCCTACGCCGCCCGCGGCAGGGGATACGAAGGCGGGCAGCCCCCGCGCTATCCGCAGGCGGGCCGCTACGACAGCCCCCGCCGCTACGACGCGCCCCGGGCCGAAGCGCCGCGCACCGCGCCGGACACCGCCCCGAAGCCGGATGCTTCGCCGCGGCCCCGCCGCGAGGCCGCCTTTGGTGCCGATCCGGGCGGCATCAACCCCGCCGTGCCGGAGATGATCGCCAGCGGCGAGTGCCGCGACGGCGAAGGCGTGCTGGAGATCCATCCGGACGGCTACGGTTTTCTGCGCGCGGAAAACTGCCTGCCGGGGCCCAACGACGTATACGTGTCCATCGCGCAGATTCGCCGCTTCAACCTGCGCACCGGCGACTTTGTGCAGGGCAAGACGCGCCCCACCCGCGAGGGCGACCGCTACGGCGGGCTGATCTACATCAATTCCATCAACGGGCTGCCCCCGGAGCAGGCGGCCAGCCGCCGGCCCTTCGAGCAGCTGGTGCCCATCTATCCGGAGGAGCGTCTGCGCCTCGAGCGCGAGGGTGAAAAAAACGATCTGGCGCTGCGCGCCATTGACATCGTCGCCCCCATCGGCAAGGGGCAGCGTGGGCTGATCGTGTCCCAGCCCAAGGCGGGCAAGACGATTCTGCTCAAGAAGATCGCCAATTCCATCACCCGGGGCTATCCGGATGTGCACCTGATGGTGCTCCTGATCGACGAGCGCCCAGAGGAAGTCACCGACATGCAGCGCTCCATCAGGGGCGATGTGGTCTATTCCACCTTTGACGAGGTGCCCGAGAACCACGCCCGCGTGGCCGAAATGGTGCTGGAGCGCGCCCAGCGGCTGGTGGAGAGCGGCCGCGATGTGGTGATTTTGCTGGATTCCATCACCCGCCTCGCCCGGGCGTACAACCTGGTCATCCCCCCCACGGGGCGGACGCTGTCCGGCGGCCTGGACCCGGGGGCGCTGCACAAGCCCAAGCGCTTTTTCGGCGCGGCGCGCAACATCGAAAACGGCGGCTCCCTGACCATCATCGCCACCGCCCTGGTGGAAACCGGCAGCCGCATGGACGACATCATCTTCGAGGAATTCAAGGGCACCGGCAACATGGAGATCCACCTGGACCGGGCGCTCAGCGAAAAGCGCATCTTCCCGGCCATCGACCTCAACAAGTCCGGCACGCGGCGTGAGGAACTTCTGATGGACAAGGAGGAGCTGGAGGGCGCCTACACCATCCGCCGGCTGCTCTCCAACAACAACAACCAGGAGACCGCCGAAAACCTGATCGGCATGCTGGACAAGACGGGCTCCAACCGGGAATTTTTCCAGCGGCTCAAGGGCTGGATGGCCGTCTACGAAAAAGACGGCTACACCTACAGCGGCCGGTAGCAAAACGTAAAATTCCCAAAAACCCTTGCGCGGCGGACGAGCGTATGTTATAATACCCTTTGCAATGTGCAGATTTGTCCCGCCTGCCGGGCTTGCATCGCGAGGTGAAAACCATGAAGGAAAAGATCCATCCCAATTACGGCAAGTCGGTCGTCCGCTGCGTGTGCGGCGAGACCTTTGAGACCGGTTCGGTGAAAAAGGAGATGCGCGTCGACATCTGCTCGAAGTGCCATCCGTTCTTCACCGGCAAGCAGAAGCTGGTTGACAGCGGCGGCCGCGTGGACCGCTTCAAGAAGCGTTACGGCATGTAAGGCCACAAAATGCAGATCAGGCGCGCCTGATCTGCATTTTATTCCCGCGGGAAAGGCCCGGAGCGCGTCAGTTCACGGCATTGTCATATTTTCGTGCTTTCGCACGGGGGCGGGCGGTTATATAATAGAGTACGGAACGTGATCCGGCGGGAGGTTGACATGGCGAATTTTTCGAAACGGTTTCACGACTGGTTCTTTAACAAGCAGCCCGAGGGGTTTATATCGGTGGGCGGCCAGGCGGTCATGGAAGGCGTGATGATGCAGGGGCCCGGCCGGGTGGCCGTCGCGGTCCGGAGAAACGACGGCAGCATCGTCTACAAGGTGCGCAAGATCAGGCCGCTGTCGGAGAAGTATCCCTGGATGGCCTGGCCCATTGTGCGGGGCATCGTCAGCTTTGTGAACGCGCTGGTGGGCGGCATGAAAATTCTGACCGAGTCCGCCGACATGGCGGGCCTGGATGCGGAGGAGCCTTCCAAATTTGAAAAGAAGGTCGCCCAGATCCTGCACGTCAAGCCCGACGACGTGATGATGGGCTTTGCGGTGGCGCTGGCGATCCTCCTGTCGGTAGGCCTGTTCTTTGCGCTGCCCACGTTCCTCGAGGCGCTGATCAAGCGGGTGGTCCCCAATAAGACCCTGGTCAACCTCATCGGCGGCGTGGTGCGCATGGGGCTGTTTCTGCTGTACGTATACCTGTGCTCCAAGCTCAAGGAGATCCGCAGGGTGTTCCAGTACCACGGCGCGGAGCACAAGTCCATCTACTGCTATGAGAGCGGCAAGGAGCTGACGGTCGAAAACGCGCGCCCGTTCACCACGCTGCACCCCCGCTGCGGCACCAGCTTTCTGGTGATCGTGATGGCCATTTCGATCCTCATCTTCCTGCTCTTGGGCAGCGATACCTCGAACCCCTTCCTGCGCCTGGGCAGCCGGCTGCTGCTTTTGCCGCTGGTGGCCGGCGTATCCTATGAGATTCTCAAGGGCCTGGCCATGGCGGAGGACAGCTGGATTGTCCGCGCGATGAAGTGGCCCGGCCTGATGGTGCAGAAGATCACCACCGCCGAGCCGGATGACAGCATGCTCGAAGTCGCGCTGGTGTCCCTCAAGGCGTCGCTGGGCGAGACGAATCCGCTGGGCGAACTCAAGGGCGAAGTGTACCAGAGCGACAAGGCCGCCCCCGCCGCCGCCATTTCCGCGCAGCCCGCGGGCGGCGAAACCGCCGCCACCGATGCGCGCCCGTGAGCTGATTCAATCCGCCGCGGCGCGGCTGACCGCCTCCGGCAGCCCCGACCCGGAAGCCGACGCGCTTTGGCTGGTGTCGGATGCGCTCCGCGTACCCCGCGGGGCGCTTGCCTTGCGCCTGGACGACGAGGTGGACGGCGAGGCGCTCCGCTGGTTCCGGCGTGCCCTGGAGCGCCGGGCGGGCGGCGAGCCGCTGCAGTACGTGGAGGGCTTCGCGTTTTTTTACGGCCGGGCGTTTCGCGTGGACCCGCGGGTGCTGATCCCCCGGGGCGACACCGAGATTCTTGCGCAGGAGGCCCTTGCGCGGCTCCGCCCCGGGGACCGGGTGCTGGATCTGTGCACCGGCAGCGGCGTTCTGGCCGTGACGCTGGCGCTCGGGCAGCCCCGCGCCCGGGTGACGGGCGCGGACATCAGCGAAGGCGCGCTTCAGGTGGCGCGGGAGAACGCCCATCGGCTGGGCGCCGGGGTCTTGTGGGCGCGGGGCGATCTGTTCGACCCGGTGGAGGGCGCCTTTGACCTCATCGTCTGCAATCCGCCCTATTTGACGGCGGAGGACATGGCACATCTCCAGCCGGAGGTGGCGCGGGAGCCCGCCATCGCCCTTGACGGCGGCGAAGACGGGCTGGACTTTTACCGGCGCATCGCCCGGGCGCTGCCAAGGCGGCTCGCCCCCGGCGGGCGGGCGCTGTTTGAGGTGGGCCGGGGGCAGGCGGGCGCGGTGGCGCGGCTTTTTGCGCCGCTGGGGTCCGGGCGCATTGTGAAGGATCTGAGCGGCGTGGAGCGCGTCGTCATTGTCGAAAGGGTGTAACGCTTGGAGAACGAACGGGAGCGCATCCTCCGGAGGCTTGAGGCCGTGGAAGGCCGATACGAGGAACTGTCCATCCGCATCACGCTGCCGGAGGTGATCCAGGACGCGGCGCTTTTGCAAAAGCTGATGCGCGAGCACAACGAGCTGATGGAGTTGGCCGAATTTGCGCGGGAATTCCGAAGGAAAGCCGAGGCGGCCGAGGGTGCCCGCGCGATGCTGGACGACCCGGAGCTGTGCGAAATGGCCCGGGAAGAGCTGGATGCGCTGGAGCCGGAGCTGGACGCGCTGACCCGGGAGGCCCGGCTGCGCCTTCTGCCCAAGGACCCGGACGACTACCGGAACGCCATCCTGGAGGTCCGCGCCGGCGCGGGCGGCGACGAGGCGGGGCTGTTCGGCGCCGAGCTTCTGCGCATGTACACCCACTACGCCGAGTCCCGCGGCTGGAAGGTGGAATTGACCGAGGGCGGCCTCAACGAGCTGGGCGGGCTCAAGGAGGCGGTGGTCATGATCCAGGGCAGGAACGTGTTCAGCCGTCTGAAGTATGAAAGCGGCGTGCACCGGGTGCAGCGCGTGCCGGTGACCGAGTCCGGCGGGCGCATCCACACCTCCACGGCCACCGTGGCGGTGCTGCCGGAGGCGGAGGAGGTGGAGGTTTCCATCAACCCCGCCGACCTTCGCATCGACACCTACCGGGCCTCCGGCGCGGGCGGGCAGCACGTCAACCGCACCGATTCCGCGGTGCGCATCACCCACCTCCCCACGGGCCTCGTGGTCACATCCCAGGATCAGCGATCCCAGGTGCAGAACCGGGAGCGGGCCATGCAGGTGCTGCGGGCGCGGCTTTATGAAATGCAGCGGGAGCAGGCCCTGAGCGAGTACTCCGGCGCGCGGAAGCGCCAGGTCGGCACCGGCGACCGTTCGGAGCGCATCCGCACCTACAACTTTCCCCAGGGCCGGGTGACCGATCACCGCATCGGCCTGACCCTCTACCGCATCAACGACGTGATGAACGGCGACCTGGACGAGATCATTGACGCGCTGACTCTGGCCGAGCAGACCGAGCTTCTGAAGGAGCAGGACGCATGACCACCCTCGTAATGCCCTGCGGGCCGGAGAGCATCCAAAGGGCCGCGGCGCTGATCCGCCGGGGCGAGCTGGTGGCCTTTCCCACGGAGACGGTCTACGGCCTGGGGGCCAACGGCCTGGACGGTGCGGCGGTGATCCGGATCTTTGGGGCCAAGGGCCGCCCCGCGGACAACCCGCTGATTCTGCACATCGCGGACATGGCGCAGCTTGCGCCGCTGATCGGCGGGCCGCTGCCCGCGGCTGCGGAAGCCCTCGCCCGGGCCTTCTGGCCGGGGCCGATGACGATGGTCATGAAAAAGAGCGCCGCCGTTCCGGGCGAGGTGACGGCGGGGCTGGACACCGTGGCGGTGCGCATGCCGTCCCACCCGGAGGCGCGAAGGCTCCTTTCGGCCGCGGGCCTGCCGGTGGCGGCGCCCAGCGCCAACCGTTCCGGGCGGCCCAGCCCCACCACCGCCGCCCATGTGCTGGAGGACATGGCCGGCCGAATCCCGCTGATTCTGGACGGCGGACCCTGCGAGGTCGGGCTGGAGTCCACGGTGGTGGACGTGACGGGCGATGTGCCCCGGGTGCTGCGCCCCGGCGGCGTGACGCCGGAGATGATCCGGCGGGCCGCGGGCGCGGTGCTGGTGGATGAAAGCGCGCTGAAGCCCCTCCGCGAGGGCGAACCCGCCCGGTCGCCCGGCATGAAGTACCGCCATTACGCGCCGAAGGGGCGGCTGACCATCGTGCGCGGCGAGGGCGCGAAGGTGGCCGAGGCCATCGCGGGCGCCTATGACGCGGCGGTCGCGGCGGGGGAGAAGTGCGCCATCCTGGCATCCTCCGGCGCGCGCTACGGCGGCCGCGCCGTGCGGGCGCTGGGGGATACCCCCCGGGAGATCGCCGCCAGCCTCTTCGCCGCGCTGCGGGAGATGGACGAAGCGGGGGTTACGCGCCTGTTCGCCGAGGCGGTGGACACCGGCGGCGTGGGCCTCGCGGTCATGAACCGGCTGGGCCGCGCCGCGGCCTTTGACATCTGGGAGGTGTAGGATGCGCGTCGTATTCGTCTGCGCCGGCAACACCTGCCGCAGCCCCATGGCGGAGGCGCTGATGCGGCGCGCGCTGAAGGCGCGGGGGCGCGCGGACATCCGGGTGGAATCCGCCGGCCTTTCCGCCACGCCGGGCGCGCCGGCTAGCCGGAACGCCGCGCGGGCGATGGAGGAGATGGGCATCCGGCTGGACGGGCACCGCGCGCGGCCGCTGTACGAGGCGGATCTTCGGGGCGCGCTGGTTCTGACCATGACGCGGGGCCAGGCGGACTACGTGGCAACGGCGTTCCCGGGCGGCCGGGTGAACACGCTGCGGGGCTACGCCGGGCTTGCGGGCGATGTGGAGGACCCCTACGGCGCGCCGCCGGATATCTACATCCGGACCGCGCTTCAAATCGCGGAGGCCGTGGAGGCCGCCGCGGACAAAATCATTTCGGAGGAGAAACCATGACCTACAAAACCAAGGGCACCTGTTCCCGCATGATCGAATTTGACGTGGAGGGCGGCGTGCTCCGGCATGTGAACTTCATCGGCGGCTGCGACGGCAACCTCCAGGGCATCTCGAACCTGGTGGAAGGCATGAAGGTGGAGGACGTGATCGAAAGGCTGAAGGGCATCGACTGCGGCGGCAAGGGCACCTCGTGCCCGGATCAGCTTTCAAAGGCGCTGGCCGCCGCCGTGACCCGGGACGCGGTGAAATAGCGCAAGGAAAGCGCACGGCGCCGAAAACCCCGCGGGGTTTTCGGCGCCTTTTCTATACCGCGATTTCCAGTCCGGCCCTCAAAAGGCAGATCAGCCGCTGGCGGACGGGAATGCCGGTGATGGTTTCGAGGGCCTTCGCGTACCAGCCGATCTGGGGCCGATAGCGATCCGCCAGGGCGTCGGGGTCGTCGGCGCGGTCGGTCTTGTAATCCAGGAGCACCCACTCGCCGTCCTCCAAAAAGCAGCAGTCGATCACGCCCTGCACCAGCAGGCGGTCTTCGCCGCCGCGCACCCGGAGGTTGAAGGGCCACTCCCGCTCGACCCGGGGAGAGGCCAGAAGCCGCCGGCCCGTGCCGCCCTCAAAAAAGCGCTGGAGCAGATCCGGCTCCACGTCGCCGTAGAGCCTGCCCTCCGCCCGGAGCGCGGCCAGCTGGGCGGCGAGCGCCGAGCGGAGCGCCGCGCCCGCAAGGCCGCGGAGGGCCGAAAGATCAAGCGACATCAGCGCGTTGTGGGTCAGCGTGCCGTACTCCGCGGCGCGGGGGCCTTCCTCGGTCATGAAAAGCGGCCGCTTGCCCAGCGGCGGCAGCGCCCG
The DNA here is from genome assembly GCA_029974035.1 of Eubacteriales bacterium. The sequence goes on from JARKQG010000075.1 coordinate 111,966, forward strand.
GGGGCCGATCTCCTCGCGCGCAAGGCCGGTGACGGTCAGCTTCAGCGGCTGCATCACGGAGGCCTCAAAGGGATAGCGCCACAGCATCGCGCGGCGGAGCGCTTCGTCGTCGGCGCCTTCTGGCGGCGCCTCCGGCGGCGGCGCGGACGCCTCCGGCGCCGCCTCCAGCCCGTGCCACTCGATCCGCGCGCCGGGCCCCATGGCGCGGGCGGGGCCCTCTACCGCCTCCAGGTAGTTTTCCGGGCGCAGCCCCGCCGCGCCGCACAGTTCAAAGCGCAGCCGCGCGTCCTTGCGGCTGGCCCGGCCCACCAGGATCAGCCGGTCGATGGCGCGGGTCAGGAGCACGTAGAGGATGCGCATCTCCTCGTTGTAGTCCTCCCGGGCGAGGCGCGCGGCGATGGCCGCCTGCGCCAGGGTTTGCCGCGAGGTGGAGAGCACCGGGTCGTTGAGCCGGATGCCCGCGCCCAGCGCGCGGTGGGCGAGAAATTCGCCTCTGTGCCCGGCGGCGCTCAGCCGCCGGCCCATCTCCGGCGCGAACACCACCGGAAACTCCAGTCCCTTGCTCTTGTGAATGGTCATCAGGCGCACCACCTGATCCTCCTCGCCCAGAGCCCGGGCGCCGTTGAGGTCTTCCCCGCCGCGGCGAATCTCCCGCACGTAGGCGAGAAAGCCGTTCAGCGCGCCGCCCTGGGTGGCCTCGTAGCCGCTGGCGTAGCCGCACAACAAATCCAGGTTGGCCTGCCGCGCCGCGCCGCCGGGCATGCCGCCGACGTAGGCGTAGTACCCGCTCTCCCGGAGCACCAGGTCCACGAAGCGCCCCAGCGGCAGCACCCGGCTGAGCGTCCGCCAGCGGTCGAGGCTTTCCTCAAAGGCGGCGAGGCGCTCGCCCAGATCGTCCCGATCCTCCATGCGGCGGAGCATCGCGTCCCGGAAGGAACCCTCCGCCCGGCCCCGGCGGATCTCCGCCAGGTCCGCGCTGGTCAGCCCTACCGCAGGGGAGCGCAGCGAGGCCATCAGCTCCACATCCCGCCGGCGGTTGTCGATCACCCGGAGCAGCGCCACCGCCAGCTCCACTTCCAGTGAATCAAAATAGCCGCCGGATACGTCCGCGTACACCGGGATGCCCGCGCGGGTGAGCATCGATTCCACCGCGGGGATGGCGCCCCGGGTGCGGGTGAGCACCACGAAGTCCCGGTACTCAAGGGGGCGTTGGCAGCCCCTCCGGGCGTCAAAAAAGGGTGTGCCCACCAGCGCCGCGATGCGCGCGGCGATCAGCGCGCCCTCCCGCTCGCCGCCGGTGAAGTCGGCCTCCTCGCCCTCGCACTCGCCCTCGGGTTTTTCCAGGATGTGCACCTCGACGGGCGGGTCGTCGCCCTCAAAGCGCGCGCCAGGCCGCAGCCTGGCCGCATCGTCGTACTCGATTTCGGCATCGCCGCCGGTCATCACCCGCTCAAATACGCGGTTGACCAACTCCAGCACCGCGGCCCGGGAGCGGAAGTTCTGCCGCAGCGCCACCAGCCTGCCGCCATCCCCCCCGCCGAAGCGCCGGTACTTTTCCAGAAACAGCGTGGGATCGGCCTGGCGGAAGCGGTAGATGCTCTGCTTGACGTCGCCCACCATGAAAAGATGTCCCGGAGGGGCCACGGCCCGGAGGATGGCCTCCTGCACGTCGCTGACGTCCTGGTATTCGTCCACGAATACGTATTGGTAGCGCGACCGGAGCGCCAAAACCACCTTTTCGTCCGCCAGCGCGCCCAGCGCCCTGTGCTCGAGGTCCGTGTAGTGCAGCGCGGATTTTTCCGCCTTCAGCGACTCCAGTTCCTCGCCCAGCGCGGCGGCGATGCGCGCCAGCGCGGCAAAAGACGGCGCCAGCGCGCGCATGTCCTCCAGGGCCTCCGCCGGCGGCATCAAAAGGGCCGCGGCCTTGGCGATGAGCCGCTTGACCACCGCCCGGAGCGCCGAAACCTGGGCCTTCAGCGCCTCACGGCGCTCGTCGGCGGGGGCGTCTTTTTTGCCGCGGATGGCGGTAAAGGGCTTGGCCTTGAAGCGCGCCGCCTCCGCCGAAAGCGCCTCGTAATCGGGCGCGGAGAGCATTGCCTCCACGGCCTCGAGGTCGCTCATCAGCGCGGCGGCGTAGGGCGCGGGGCCGTCCGGGTCGCCCGTCAGCGCCAGCGCGTGCATTAGGTAGGCCCGGGCGTCCCGGAGCGTGGCCTTGGCCGCCCCGGCCAGTTCGGCAAACCAGCGCGCGCCGTCCCCCAGCGGCAGGCGGCAGACCTCCGCGAGCCAGGCGGCCGGGTCCGGGCTCTCCAGCGAAAAATGGTACAGGTCCGCCGCCAGTTCGCCCACCGATTTGGCGGTGCGGCCAAACAGCAGCGCCTCCAGATCTGCCCCCCCCTCGGCGTACACCCGCTCCATGGCATCGTTCAGCGCCTGCGCCTCCAGCTGGCTCAGCTCCGGGCCGTCCAGAATGCGAAAGGCGGGGTCCACGCCGGCGGATTCAAAGTGTTCGCGCATCAGGTCCGCGCAGAAGGCGTGAATGGTGGACACCGCCGCCCGCTCCACCTTCTCCAGCTGCGGCGCAAAGCGCGGATCGGCCTCGGCGCGCTCCATCAGCTCCTCGGTAAGCTTTCGGCGCATGTCGCCCGCGGCGGCGCGGGAAAAGGTGACGATCAGAAACTGCTCGATGTCCGCCCCCTCGTCCAGAAGGCGCAGCACCCGCTCCACCAGAACCGTGGTCTTTCCGGAGCCCGCCGCCGCGCTGAGCAGCAGATCCTCCCCCCGCGACAGGATCGCGCTGAGCTGGTCGTCCGTCCAGTGCATGGCCGCCTCCTTTGAAAAATGCCCGCCGAGGCGGGCATGGTCATGGCAATTCGAAAACCTGTCCGCGCCGCTAAAGCGCCTGCCGGGGCAGCGAAACGGCCAGCGCGCGCGCCTCCTCCAGGGGCACGACGCCCTCCGACGCGCCGGCGGCGCGCAGCGAACAGGCCGCGGTGGCCACGCCGTTTTCAATGGCCGTGCGCAGGTCTTCGCCCCGGTGCGCGCCCAGCAGCACGCCCGCGCAGAAGGCGTCGCCCGCGCCCACGGTGCCGGCGATGAACCCCTCGGGCAGCTTCAGGCTGGGGACGGCCACGTACCCGCCCGCCTCGTCGATGCCAAAGCCGCCCTCCGGCGCGTGGATGACCGCCCAGCGCTTGATGCCCAGCGCCTTGAGCTTCATCAGAACCTCCGGGATGCGGTCGATCAGAAGGCGCTCGTCCGGGCCGCGCAGCGGCACGCCCACGGTCTTTCCCGCCTCAATTTCGTTGACGATGAAGTAATCCGTGTACCGGAGCGACGGCGGCACAATGGTCTTGTAGCGGTCGCCCACCTCGCTGACCACGTCCACGCTGGTGAGGATGCCCCGCGCTTGGGCGTCGTGGAGCAGCCGCGCCATGCGGGTGCCGTACTCGGCGTCCGGCGCGTCGAGGCTGGGCAGCAGCAGGATGTAGCCCACGTGCAGGATGGAGCAGTTCAGCTTGTCCAGCGGCACATCGTCCACATCAAAGGCGTCGCCCGCGCCGCCGAACACCAGAAAGGTGCGCGCCTTGGTCTCCGGCTCATAGAGGACGTCGGTGAAGGAGGTTTGCCCCTCGCGCTTGACGTGGGAGACGTCGATGTTTTTGTAGGCCGCGAACTCCCGGAGGATCAGGTCGCCCTCGCCGTCAAGGCCGATGGCGCCCACCGCCTCCACGGGCAGGGACGGGTCCAGCCGGGCCAGATCCCGCGCCACGTTGGAAACCGCGCCGCCCAGCGAATAGGTCTTTTCCAGCACCGTCACCAGTTTGTGCCGGACGGGAAACCCGCTCAGCGGCTTTAAGATGTCCAGGATGATGTTGCCTGCGACGGCGATGCCCTTTTTCATACGGTATGCACTCCCCGGCGCTTTCAAAAAAGCGCAATCATTACACGCCTTTTACTATACAACTTTTGAGCGCCGGAAGCAAGCGGGCGCGCAAAAAAACGCGGCCCCGGGTGGGGCCGCGCGGGGAAAAAGATCAGAAGGGGTTATTGTCCGGGGAGGCGCTTTTGATCTTGCTGACAATCTTCGACGCTGCGCTGCCGCTCTCCAACTGGGGCTGGGCGTCGTTGTAGCTGGTGCTTCCGGACATCGTCGCGGGGACGATGTCAAAGCCCGCGTTGGAAACCGCGACGCCCTTGGACGTATCGGTCACCGCGAAGGTGTGCCGATAGATGAAGCAGTCGGTATCGTCGGGCAGGGTGACCGTGGAGATGATGGTGCCCAGGCTGTAGACGATGTGCTTATTCCGGTACAGCTCAATGCCGCCCACCACGTGGGGGCCGTGGCCCAGCACCAGGTCCGCCCCCGCCTGCACCGCCGCGCGGCCGTAGGCCACCTGGCTCGCCGTCGCCTTGTAGCGGTATTCGGTGCCCCAGTGGAACGAGATGACCGCCACGTCGCACCGCTGCTTGAGGGCCTTGACGCTGGACTTCATCTTAGAGAGGGAGATGCTCTCCGGCCGGAAGCCGGCAAAGCCGACCTTGACGCCGTTCTGCGTGATGTAGCACACCTTGCCCCGGCCAAAGGAGCCGATGCCCTGGCCGCTGACGGCCGAGCGGGTGCTGTTGTAACCGGAAGAGCCGTAGTCCATGATGTGGTTGTTGTCCAGATCCACCGCGTCGACGCCGCCGGCTTTCAGCGCCTGGGCGTAGACGATCTTGCCGCGGAAGATGTAGCTGCGGGAGCCGTTCGCCACCTTGGAGGTGTTGATCAGCGGCATTTCGAGGTTTGCGATGGAGATGCCCTTGAGCTCGCTCTTGATCTTGGCGAAGAAGTAGCCCGAACCCTTCTTCCAGAGGTCCTCAAAGCGTCCGAAGGAGGACTTGCGCGGGTCGCCGCCCAGCATCACGTCGCCGATGGCGGACACCGTCACGGTGGTGGGGTTGGTGTAGTCCAGCACGCGGACGCTGAGGGTGCGCTTTACGCGGCCATTGTCCGCCGAAACGTACAGCTTGGCGTAGCCGCGGCCCGTGCCCGTCACAATCCACTTGCCGTCGGTCTGCTTGACGGTGGCGACGGACTCGTTGCTGGAAGTGATGGTCACGTCCGGGTAGGACACGTAGGTGGGGGAGCGCTTGATCTTGATCTCGTAAGTCTTGTCCCTCTCCACGGTCTTGCTGGAGGGGGTGACCGAGAGGCTGGAGAGGCGCACCAGCTTGACCGTCACGGTGCAGGTGGCGCTCTTGCCGTTGGCGGCGGTAACGCGGATGACGGATGTGCCCGCCCGAACGCCCTCTACCCGCGCGGTGCCGTCGCCATTGTCCGTCAGCTTGACGCGGTCCGGATTCTTGATCACTTCCCAGGCGACGGTTTGGTTGAAGGCATTGGTGGGGTAGACGGTGGCGGTCAGCGTGCGTCCGGCGTAAAGCGGCACCACCGTGCGGGTGGAGATGCGCACGTACTTTTCGGGGATCTTGGTCACGGTGAAGGTTGCGGAGGCGGACTTTTTCGCCTTCGTGAGCGTCGCGGTAACGGTGGCCTTCTGCGCCGAACTGCCGTCTGCGCGGGCGGTGACGACGCAGGTATTGCCGTTTGGCGCGAGGGAGACGATCGTTTCATCGCTGGTCGACCATTCCACGGAATCGGAATGGTAGGTGGGCGTCAGCCGGGCCGTCAGCGTGTAGGTGGAATGGTTGCCGCTGGGGTTCAGCGTGACGCTTTTTGCGTTCAGCTTGATGGAGGAGGCCTTCGGGGCCCGGACGTAGAGCATCTTCGTGAAGGTCTTGCCGCCCACCTTGGCGGTGATCTTGGTGCTGCCCATCCGCTTGCCCTGGATGACGCAGGTGTCCCCGTCCAGTGCCCTCACGGTGGCGTACTGCGATCGGCTGCTCGACCACCGCACCGTCGCGCCGGTGTCGGCGGGGGTGACGATTGCGTCCACGGTGACCGTCTGGCCCACGTCGACGCTCCCGAAATCCTCGGGGAACCTGACGTCCGTCACCACGCCCGATGCGAGGGCGGCGCCCGAAGCAAATGCAAGGAAAAGCGCGGCCGCGCAGCATAAGATAAGCCATTTTTTCATGGATGTACTCCAAATGGTTTATTTTCCCTACTCATTATAATAAGCTTATGGGGTTTTGTCAAATTTGCCGGGGGTTTTTTTCGGCGAACCGCAAATGCGCGCCTCGTAAGCGGGACGGGCGCGGCCAAAAGGCAAAAAAAGAGGCTTTCGCCCCTGTGATCATTCGTTCCCAGAGTGCCGTTCGCTTCCGCTTTTTCACCCGCCGCTCAGGCAGGGCGGAAACCTGCGGGTATTTGCTGTCTTCCACTCAAGAGGAGGCCTGACATCCATACGCCGACCCGGAATCCTTTTGTGAAGATGTGGGTAAAAGCGGTCACGTGGCGCACACCCCAGGAGAGGAATGCTCACGTCCTGATTATAGCGGCGCGGCCCCGGTTTGTCAACGACGCGGAGCGGGGTGCGCGCTGGTTTTTTCCGGAGGCGCCCGGCGCGCCCAAAAAATCTCCGGGGCGGTTTGCTTTGAATGTAAAATATGGTACAATGATGGGGAACCCGGCGGGCGCGCCCGGTCCGGGAACGGCGCGTTTTCTGAACGATCAATACGGGAGTGATAGTATGGACATGGACCAAATCCGCCTGGCGATTGAAAGCGGCAAGACGGCCCTGGGCATTGAGCTTGGCTCCACGCGCATCAAGGCCGTTCTGGTGGACGAAGCGCACGAGCCCATCGCCTCCGGCGGCCACGACTGGGAGAACCGGCTGGAAAACGGCGTGTGGACCTACAGCCTGGAGGATGTGTGGGCCGGCCTTCGCGACTGCTACGCCAAGCTGCGCGCCAACGTGGCGGAAAAGTACGGCGTGGCGCTCATGCGCGTGGGCGGCATCGGCGTCAGCGCGATGATGCACGGCTACCTGGCCTTTGACGCGCAGGGCAACCTGCTGGCGCCCTTTCGCACCTGGCGCAACACCACCACCGGCCCGGCGGCGGCGGAGCTCACGGAGCTTCTGGGCTTCAACATCCCGCTGCGCTGGTCTATCGCCCATTTGTATCAGGCGGTTCTGAACGGCGAGCCCCACGTGGGCAAGGTTGCCTTTATCACCACGCTGGCGGGCTACGTCCACTGGAAGCTGACGGGCCGGAAGGTGCTGGGCGTGGGCGACGCCTCCGGCATGTTCCCCATCGACAGCACCACCTTTGACTACGACCGGGGCATGCTGGACAAGTTTCAGGCGCTGGTGGCGCCCAAGGGCTTTTCCTGGACGATCGGCGGCATTCTGCCCAAGGTGCTGGTGGCCGGCGAGGACGCGGGCGTGCTGACCGCCGAGGGCGCGAAGCTTTTGGACGACGGCGGCGCGCTGACGCCGGGCATCCCCATGTGCCCCCCGGAGGGCGACGCGGGCACCGGCATGGTGGCCACCAACTCCGTCGCGCCCCGCACCGGCAACGTGTCCGCCGGCACGTCCATCTTTGCGATGATCGTGCTGGAGAAGGCGCTTCAAAGGCTGCACACCGAGATCGACATGGTCACCACCCCCAGCGGCATGCCGGTGGCGATGGTGCACTGCAACAACTGTTCGTCGGACATCGACGCCTGGGCGGGGTTGTTCCAGGAGTTCGCGGCGGGCCTGGGCATGGAAATGAAGCTGGGAAAGGTGCTGGATCAGCTCTTTTTCAAGGCCATGGAGGCGGACAAGGACGCGGGCGGCGTGCTCTCCTACAACTACGTGTCGGGCGAGCCGCTGACGGGCCTTGACGAAGGCCGTCCGCTGATGGTGCGCATGCCGGACGCGAAGTTTACGCTGGCCAATTTCATGCGCGCGCACCTCTACGCGGCGCTGGGCGCGCTGAAGCTGGGCATGGACATCCTGCTGGACGAGGAAAAGGTGGCCATTGACAAGATCTACGGCCACGGCGGCTTTTTCAAGGCCAAGGGCGTGGGCCAGAGCATCATGGCCGCGGCCATCCACGCGCCGGTCACCGTGATGGAGACGGCGGGCGAGGGCGGTGCCTGGGGCATCGCGATTCTGGCGGCGTACCTGGTGCGCAGGGAAAAGGGTGAAAAGTTCGAAAATTACCTGGCGGACAAGGTGTTTGCCGGCAAGGCCGGGCAGACCCTCGCGCCCGACCCGGCGGACGAGGCGGGCTTTGCCGCCTTCATGGACCGCTACGTGGCGGGGCTGCCCGCGGAAAAGGCCGCGGTGGAGGCCCTGCGCTGACAGGGTTTTTTGTCCGCTGGCCCCGCCCGCAGGCTCCGCCTGCGGGCGGGGCCTTTTTCAAACCACTTTGAGCGCCCGGCGCAGGCCCCGACCGTGGGCGGCGGCGCGTCTCAAAGGGCCGAAAGGTGGGTATATTCATTGCATCAAACCCGAAAGGATGAGCGTTATGAATTCAGATGGCGCCCACTACATCAGGAACATCGACTTTTCCACCGTCCACACGCTGACGGACCTGGTGGCCTACCAGCCGGGCCAGGTGGTCAGCAAGACGCTGGCCCAGAACAAGGCCGTGAGCCTCACGCTCTTTGCCTTTGATAAGGGCGAGGAGATCAGTTCCCACGAATCCTCCGGCGACGCGATGATCGCGGTATTGGATGGCCTTGCCCGGATCACCATCGGCGGCGAGGCGTTTCAGGTGGGCCAGGGGCAGACCATCGTCATGCCCGCCCGCGTGCCCCACGCGGTGTACGGCCTTGAAAAGTTCAAGATGCTCCTGACGGTCGTATTTCCGCCGCAGGCGTAGCCGGCGGGATTTGACAGGGGCCGGGCCCGCGGTTTATAATACGCCACACAGGCTTTTGGGAATGCGGCCGCGCGAAGGGGAGGGATGGACGGCTTGACGGTTCTGGATCGGCTGGCGCAGGCGTTGTCCATCGCCGCCGTCGTGGTGGCGGGTGTGATCGTGCTGGCGGTACTCCCCAACGGCGGTGTGCACCGCAAGGCCGCGCCTTCGCCCGCTTTGACGCCCGCGCCGACCGCCTCCGCCGCGCCGACCGAGCCTCCGCCGGTGGAGGGCGGAGAGGGGACGAGGGTGCTCGCGGCACCGGCGGTACCCGCTTTGACGCCCGCGCCCACCCCAACGCCCGCGCCCACCCCAACCCCCACGCCCCCGCCCGAGCTGCCCGCCGCGCCCGATGAGACGCCCGCCGCCGGGATGGTGCTGGCCGAGGGGAGCGCCCTCACGGGGGATTACGTGCTGGAGAGCGCGGTCTATCCCGACGGCGGACTCCGGATGCCCGCGCTGATCCAGCGCGATTACAAGACCGTCGTCGCCACGCTGAACGGGCGGGACATCAGCGTCTGGACCTCCGGCTGCGGCGCGGTGGCGGTATCGATGGTGGTGTCCTGCCTGACGGGGGTGAACGATCAGACGCCCTACACGCTGTTTCGCTGGGCGGCGGAGCACGGCCTGTACCGGGGGTACGGCCTGGAGCACGAGGCGCTGACCAGGCTCGCCTTGCTCTACGGCGTGGACGGAAAGTGGATCGAGCCCGACGAGGCGGCGATTCTGGCGGCGCTCGAGGCGGGAAGCCCGGTCATCGCCCACATGGGGCGGGGGACATTCACCGACAACGGCCACTACATCGTGCTTCGCGGCGTCGCGCCGGACGGCAGCATCTACGTCAACGATCCCGCCACCCTTGACCACTGCTTCCAGACGTTTCCGCTGGAGCAGATCCTGAAGGAGAGCAAGTCTGACGACCCGTTTATGATCTGCGCCGCGCCGGGCAGAAAGCGTCTGGCGTAGAAATCCCCGCCGATCCGGCGGGGACTTGTTTTACAGCACCACCTGTGAGGTATATTCAATTTTGATGCTGCCCACCCGCGTGCGCTGCAGCTTGGCCTTGTTGCCGTTGCCGTCCTCGATGCTCATCTTCTCCAGCTCGTTGGCGTCGAAGAACGCGACGACCTGGCCCTCCACAAAGCCCGCCCAGTTGACGCGCTTGGCGCCCTCCGGGTTCATGACTTCCTCGAGGCTCTTGGGGGTGTTGTTCTGGTCGGTCATGGGGTACCTCCTGCATTTTGATGGCGGCCAAGGCCGCGCCTGCCATTGTATCCTCCGGGCCGACCGGGCGCAACCGCGTTTGTGTAAAACGATTTGCGCTTGACAGCGGGCGGGCCGAGTGATATGGTATCGTTTTGTGAAAAGGGGGAGAGGCCCGTGGACGCGACGGAAGCCATTCGCGCGCGGCGCAGCATTCGAAAATACATTCCGGGGGCGGCCGTCCCCGAGGCGCACCTCCGGCTGATGCTGGAGGCGGCGATGATGGCCCCCAGCGCCTGCAATACCCGGCCCTGGGATTTTACCGTCGTCCGGGACCGCAGGACGCTGGAGCGGATCGCCGCGGCGCACCCCTACGCCCGGATGGCGGCGGAGGCCTCGCTGGCGGTGGTGGTGGGCGCGCGGCCGGATCTGCTGCCCGGCGGCATGCCGGAATACTGGCCGCAGGACTGCGCCGCCGCCACGGAAAACCTGCTTTTGCAGGCGACGGCGCTGGGCTACGGCGCGGTGTGGTGCGGCGTGTACCCGCAGAAGGAGCGGATGGACGCGATCCGGGAGATTGTGGGCGGCAGCGTCCCCTTCTCGCTGGTCGCCCTGGGTGTTCCCGCGGAGGCGCCCCCGGCCCGCGGCCGGTTTGACCCCGCGCGGGTGCGGGTACTGTAAGCGAAATCGGGCGATGACAGCATGCGGTTGTTTGACTTTTCGAGCGCGGCCTTTGACGCGCGTCTGACGCTGACCGAGAGCGCCCAGGCATTTCACTGGCAGGCGCGGGACGGCGCGTTCACGGCGGTTTCCGGCGGGGTTCCGATGCGCGTCCGCCAGGCGGGCGCGGGCATTTTGGTGGAGGCGCCGGAGGACACCCCCGAGGCGGCGCTGCGCCGCTACTTTGATCTGGACAGGGACTATCTGGCCGTCGCGGGGGAATTTCAGGACTGCCCGTGGGCGGTCGAGGCGTTTTCCCGGCTTCCCGGGCTTCGGCTGCTCCGGCAGCCGCCATGGGAGGCGCTGGTGACCTTTCTGATTTCCCAGAACAACAATACCGCCCGCATTGGCAAGCTGGTGCGCGCGCTTTGCGAGGCCTTTGGCGACCGCGTGGACGCCTTCGGCCTGGTGCTTGCTGCGTTTCCCGCGCCGGAGGCGCTGGCGGCGGCGGGGGAGGACGCGCTGCGCGGGATGGGCTTTGGCTACCGGGCGGCGTACCTTGTGGAGAGCGCCCGGGCGGTGGCGGCGGGATTCCCGCTGGAGGCGCTGGCCGGCATGGCATACGGGGACGCTCGCGAAAGGCTTCTGGAACTGCCCGGCGTCGGGCCCAAGGTAGCGGACTGCGTGCTGCTCTTTGGCTGCGGACACCTTTCGGCGTACCCGGTGGATGTATGGGTAGCGCGCCTCTCCCGCGAGTGGCTCGCGCTGGAGGGCAAGACCGGGCGGGCGCTGGCGGAAACCGCGCGCGCCCGCTTTGGCCCCCACGCGGGCATTTTGCAGCAGTACCTCTTTCACTGTGCGCGCTGCGGCCTGATCCGTGCACCGGACACGACGGGCGCGACACATCTTACGCAATAAAGTAAAGTTTTATCGCTTAAAACTTGTTGGGTATTGACAAAAAAGGGGTGAATCGCTAGAATATATATCGGTTTACTCAATGTCCCGGAATTTGAATCGGAGGTGCCTTCTCGTGAACAAAGTTACCGCGCTTATTCTGGTCTGCATGCTCGTATTGGGCCTGACGGCCGTCTCCGTCTCCGCCGAGGGCGAACTCAAGACGGGCCTCGCCGCCGTCACCTCGCTGGCCAGCTCCAAATCCGCCACGGCCGACGCGGACGGCGTTGCCCAGACCGACGCCCAGGTGGTCGCCGTCACCGTCGACCAGGACGGCAGGATTGTGGATTGCGTCATTGACGCCATCCAGGCGAAGATCGCCTTCGGCGCGGACGGCACCCTGAAGACCGACGCCGCCACCACCTTCAAGACCAAGACCGAGTTGGGCGCGGACTACGGCATGGTCAAAGGCTCCGCCATTGGCAAGGAATGGTTTGAGCAGGCCGCGGCGCTGGCCGAATACGTCAAGGGCAAGACGGCGGAAGAAGTGCTGGCCATCCCCATGGACGAGGAGACCCACCCCACCGACGCGGACCTGACCGCCTCCGTCACCATCAAGATTTCGGGCTATGTGGCCGCCATCGCCAAGGCTGCGCAGAACGCCCAGTCCATCGGCGCGGGCGCGGGCGACAAGCTGGGCCTGGGCATTTCCACCGACATGCACCAGTCCGCAGCCGCCACGGCCGACGCGGCCGGCTCCGCCCAGTCCTACTCCTTCATGACCGCCGTCACCTACAACGCCGAGGGCGTCATCACCAGCTGCATCATGGACGCGCTGCAGGGCACCGTCGCCTTTGACGCGAAGGGCCAGATCACGTCCGACGTGAGCGTTGCGCCCCAGACCAAGGACGAGCTGGGCGACGACTACGGCATGAAGAAGGCCTCCGGCATCGGCAAGGAATGGTACGAGCAGGCCGAGGGCTTTGCGAAGTACGTGGCGGGCAAGACCGCCGAAGCGGTGTCCGGCATCCAGCTGACCGACGAGGGCAAGGCCGCCGACGCGGATCTGGCCAGCGTGGCCACCGTGTCCGTCTCCCCGATGGTCCAGGTGGTTTTGAAAGCCCTCCAGGGCTGAGTCCGGCCAAAGGAAAAAAGACGGGCGGAGAGAATTTTCTCCGCCCGTTTTGTCTTTCAAAGGGCTGCCCGACCGGGTTTACGCGGCGGGTGGGCCGTCCCCGCCGCCCTCGTGGGGGCGTCCGCAGTAGGGGCAGCAGGTCCAGGCGTCCTCCTGGGCGCGGCCGCAGGCGGCGCAGCGCTCCTTCAGCGGGGCGCCGCACAGGGGACAGGCCGCATACTCCGGCCGGACGGCCGCGCCGCAGCGCGGGCAGCGCGCCTCGGCCGGGCGGACGATCAGGTAGACGATCAGCGCCACAAAGTTGCCCGCGAGCGTCAGCGCGCCCCACAGCGCGGGCTTGAAATTCCGCCGCCGCGCGTCGCGGAACACCCACAGCGCCGTCAGCAAAATCAGCGCCGCGAGGCCCGCCAGCCACAGGGGGTAGAGGTTGCCGATAAGCTCCCAGCTGCGCATCGTCCGCAGGTGCGCCGCGTTGGTTTGGGCGTTGTTTTCGTACAGCGCCAGCGCGGTCAGGCTGCCGTCCTCGTTCTGGACCAGCCGCGCGTTCCAGTCGCCCGCCTGCCGCAGCTGGTATTGCTCCCACTCGCAGTACCGCTTGACGCGGTCCACGTCCGCCTGGGTGGCCCCGCCCGCGAGGGCCTGCAAAACGTCGTAGTTGTTCATCCATTCCTCGCGGGTGATCTGCCCGTCGAAGGAAGCCGCCGCGGCCGCCTCCGCGCGCGCCATCAGGTCGTCATCATCCCAATCCGCCCAGTCATCCCATGCTCCGCCGTTTTGCAGATAGGCGGCGTAGGCTTCGTAGAGCGCGGTGTTGAGGGTGGGGAACAGCGACGGATAGGCGGTGTCGCTCCGGCCGAAAGCGGCGGCTGGTTCGCGGTCCATGTTCTCCGCGATGACGAGCGCGCGGTGGGCGATCTGGCCGCCCTCGTCCAGCAGCAGCGCCAGCGCGCCGCGGATAAAATCTCCCTGCAAGGTCTCCCGCTGTCGGAAATAGGGCGAGGTCAACAGCCTGAGCCGGGCGGTGCCGTCGAGAAAATTGTCGTTGGCGGAGCCGAGGACGTTGCCCGACGCATCCAGCAGGATCAGGTTTCCGGCGGCGCTGCCCATCCAGTTTTCCGCGTCCGCCAGGTCGTGGGCGAGCACGGTTTCCCGGCCGCCGAAGGACAGGTCGGCCTGAATATCGTCCATGCGCTCCGTCACAATTTCGTACCGGGTGGGAGAATACTCCAGCCGCAGCAGGAAGAGTCCCGCCCCAAAGACGACGAGTGCCAGCGCCACCAGGATGCATGCGGCCTTCAGCCGGTCTTTTTTACGCTCCTTCATATTCCCGCTCCTTTTCAAGACAGTACGCCATCAGCGGCGCGATCAAAAGTATCAGCGCCATCGGCGCTCCGATGAGCCAGAGCGCGCAGGCCGGCGCCGCGCCCGTCCGGGCCCACAGGTGGCAGGCGGCCGCCGACCCCGCCGCAAAGGCCAGGGCGCAGGCGGCAAAGGCCAGATTCTGCCGGCGGGCGGTCCGCCGCGCCGCGAGGCGCGCCGCCGCCCGGTCGATCTCCGGCCGGAGGCGGGCGATGGCCGCCCTTTCGGCGCCCTCCGCCGGGCGGCTCCCGGCGCTCTCCGCCAGGAAGGCCCGCAGGCGCGTTTCATCCATCATGATCTTCCTCCTCCTCAAGGATCCGCCTGAGCCGCTTCAGCGCGTCGTGCAGCCGCCATTTGACCCGGGGTCCGGGAACGCCCAGCGCCTGGGCGATCGCCTGGTGACTCATCTCCAGTTCGTAGCGCATGGTCACCATCGCGCGCAGCTCGTCCGGAAGCGCCGCCATCGCCCGGCGGACGCGCTCGGCCCGCGCCCGACGGGCCGCCTCCTCCGCCGGATCCCCGCGGGGATCCGCGCATTCCCAGTCCGGAAGCGGCAGCGAGGGGCGCTTTCGCTTCTCGTCCACAAACAGTCGGTAGGCGATCCGGAACACCCAGCCCTCGAACCGCGCGCCGGGCAGCGGGCGGTAGCGCGGCAGGTTGTCCAGCACGCGCATAAGCGTCTCTTGCGTCAGGTCGTCCGCCGACTGCGGGCCGCCCTGGCGCACAAAAAACCCGTACAGGGCGGGGTACAGCGCTTCGCAAAGCTGGGTCAGCGCGATCCTGTCGCCTGACCGGGCCGCGCGCAACAGCGTTTGGTCCACGCCGTCACCTCCCCTTCTATTGGTTCAACGAGCCAAAGTGGGAAAAGTTGTCGTTTATCCGGAATTTAACAGTTCGCGGCGCAAAAACCGCCGGAAGCGCGGGGCTTCCGGCGGTCGGGAATTGGGTTCATCTGAAAAAGCGGCCCCATCAGGGCGCGGCATCCTCCTCCGACGGATCGACGCAGCCCGCCGGAAATTCCGGAGAGCAGGCGATCTCCGGAAAGCCCTCCGCGGGCTCGTCCTTCGCGTGCAGGGTGGATACCGGCGCGGGGGGCAGGTCATCCGCGCCGGTCCCGTCCGGGGCGGGCTGCGGCCGGGGCGCGACCGCCGGGATGGGTGCGCCGGTCGGGACGCTCGGCGGCGCGCCGACCCGGGCGTCCGCGCAGCCCTTGGAGAATTCCGGAGAGCACACCGGGCCGTTGTAATCGGCCGCGCCAGCCTCGCCGCGCGCGTTGCCGGGATACTTCAGATCGTCCATACCAGCGCCTCCTCAACACATTCTGCCGTATATATACACGCATGGGTGCGCCGCTGAAACGCCCGCGGTCCGGCCCGCCCGGGGACAATCGAAAAACTGCATGACGGCAGATGTAAAATGCAAATTGCCCGCGTCATAATGTTAAAAGATCGGATTTTTGAAATTCTCGCTTGACAGACTGTCAAACCGCGGCTATCATGGGAACAAATCAAATACGGCGACTTCCGGTTGGCGGCATCGGGTGCGGAGCATCCGGCCGTTTCAAGTCTGAAGCTTAAGGGTGGGGGCTTCGCATGAAGCCCCTGCCCCTTTTTATCGGCACAACGATGTGCGTTCGAGCGCGATGCGGCGCTTGGATGCACATTTTTGTTAATTGATTCAGGGGGTGTGGGGTATGTTCTCTTCGGCAGATACCATTTGGGTACTTCTGGCGGCAACCCTGGTGTTCTTCATGCAGGCGGGCTTCGCCATGGTGGAAACCGGCTTCACCCGGGCAAAGAACGCCGGCAACATCATCATGAAAAACCTGATGGATTTCGCGCTGGGCTCGCTGGTATTCTGGGCGCTGGGCTTCGGCCTGATGCAGGGCACTTCAATCGGCGGGCTGATCGGCATGCCAGACCTCTTCATTCGCGGCACCTACGGCCCCGGCACCATCCCCACGGCGGCCTTCGTCATCTTCCAGACGGTGTTCGCGGCCACCGCGGCGACGATTGTTTCCGGCTCGATGGCGGAGCGCACCAAGTTCCTCAGCTACTGCATCTACTCCGTGGTGATCACCGCGCTGATCTACCCGATCTCCGGCCACTGGATCTGGGGCGGCGGCTGGCTGGCGCAGCTGGGCTTCCATGACTTTGCGGGCTCCACCGCGGTGCACATGGTGGGCGGCATCGCCGCGCTGATCGGCGCAAAGATGCTGGGCCCCCGCATCGGAAAATACGGGTCCGACGGCAAGCCCAAGGCGATCCTGGGCCACAGCATCACCCTGGGCGCGCTGGGCGTGTTCATCCTGTGGTTCGGCTGGTTTGGGTTCAACCCGGGCTCCACGCTCAGCGCCACCGGCGACGGCGCGCTGAGCTCGATGAGCAACATCTTCGTGACCACCAACCTGGCGGCGGCGGCCGGCGCCACGGTGGCGATGATCGTCACCTGGGTGCGCTACAAAAAGCCCGACGTTTCCGTGACGCTAAACGGCGCGCTGGGCGGGCTGGTAGCCATCACCGCCGGCTGCGACGCGGTGTCCCCCTGGGGCGCCACCCTCATCGGCGCGGTGGCGGGCGTGCTGATCGTGGTGGCCATCGAGCTTCTGGACAAGAAATTCAAAATCGACGATCCGGTGGGCGCGGTGCCGGTGCACGGCGTGTGCGGCGCGGCGGGCACGCTGATGGTGGGCCTTTTCGCGGTGGACGGCGGCCTTTTCTACGGCGGCGGCCTGAAGCTTCTGGGCATCCAGCTTCTGGGCGTCGGCTCCGTGGCCCTGTGGGTTATCGTCACGATGACGATCCTCTTCAAAGTCCTGCAAAAGACGGTGGGGCTGCGGGTTTCGGCGGCGGAGGAGATCGCCGGCCTCGACTCCGAGGAGCACGGCCTGGCCAGCGCCTACGCCGACTTCATGCCGGTGGTGATGGGCGGCGACGGCACGGCGGTTTCGGTGGCTTCCGAAAACGTGACCATGAGCCAGGCGGTGCCCGTGGTGCACAAAAAGAGCGAGGCGCCTTCCTCCGACGTAAAGATGACCAAGGTGGATATCATCACCAACCCGCACCGCTTTGAGGCGCTGAAGGACGCGCTGGGCAAGATCGGCATCACCGGCATCACCGTGACCAACGTCATGGGTTGCGGCATGCAAAAGGGCGGGACGGAATTCTACCGCGGCGTCCCGGTGGACATCAACCTGCTGCCCAAGATCCGGCTCGAGATCGTGGTGTGCAAGGTGCCGGTCGCGACGGTTGTCGAGACCGCCAAGCAGGCGCTCTACACCGGCAGGATCGGCGACGGCAAGATTTTTGTCTACGACGTGGAGAACGTCATCAAGGTCCGCACCGGCGAGGAAGGCTACGCCGCGCTGCAGGACGACTGATCTTCCCGGACAAAAGCGCGCCCGCGGCAAAGGCCGCGGGCGCTTTCATGCGGGCTTCAGCCGCCGCCCTCCAGGGAAAATTCCCAGGCGCAGGCGGCGGTTTCGTCGGTGACGTCGGGGTAGCAGCTCAGGCAGCGGCAGCGGATTCTGTCGTCGATGGCGGCGGAAAACCCGGTGTACTCCGCGAGCCCCACGGCCTTGCAGGGGTGATAGGGCATGCCCTTTCGCGCGCGGGCGGTCTGTACCCGGCAGTTGACGTTGCGCAGCACCAGCCGGTCCGCCGTCCGGATCAGCTCGCAGTCGTTGACGCTGCCGTACAGGCGCAATTGAAGCGCCTGCGCGAGGGCGTCGAGCCCGGGGCGCTCCGATAGCTTCAAAAAAGCCTTCAGCCGCCCCGCCTCGATGGCGCCGTAGCGCCGCCAGGCCGCCTCGTCGCACCGCATCGCCTCGTCCATGCCCAGGGATTGCTCCACGGCCTGGAACCACACCCCGTCCAGCGCCAGCCAGTTCTTTGCCTGCAATTCGATGAGCTCGATCAGCGCCTCCTTTGAAAGGCGCTCAAGCACGCGGCGGTTGTTCATGGCGGCCCTCGCTTTCGCGCGCGGTTTCCCCGCGCCGTCGGGTTCATTATAGCACGCGCTCCGTGGCGGAACAAGCAACCGGACGCCGCGTTTACGGGCGCGCTCCCGCGCCCGACCGCTGCACGCCCCAGATGCCCATTAGGATGACCGCGAGGGCGGCCGCCGCCGCCGGCGAGAAGGGCTCGCCCAGGATCAGCACCCCCGCGGCCACGGAAATGACCGTGGTGAGGTTTCCCAGGGACATCACGCTGGCCATGGGGGCGGCGGATACCGCGTAGTTGAACAGCAGATACCCCGCCACCGACGCGCCCAGGCTCAGATACAGGATCGAGAGCACAAAGCCGCCGTCTGAGAGCGGCGCCGCCAGCCGCGCCGGGTCCGCGCGGTTTTCCCACGCGGCCAGCAGCGTAAAAAAGACCGCGCCCATCAGCTGCATCACCAGGCTGCGCTCGTAGGCCGTGAACTCGGCGGATATGCCCCGGCTGATCACGCTGTAGGCCGATCCGGTGATCACCGCCAGCGAAAGGAGTGCCACGCCCAGCGGCCGCACCTGGCCTTCGCCCCCCGACAGGATGGTGATCCACACCACTCCCGCAATGGAG
Source organism: Eubacteriales bacterium (assembly GCA_029974035.1). The sequence continues at coordinate 130,578 of JARKQG010000075.1, forward strand.
AGCAGGCTGAAGAGCCATTGGGCACGGGTGGGCCGCTCCTTCAGAAACGCCGCTGCCATCACCAGCGTCACCACGGGGATGACCGCGATCATCACGCCGGAAAAGGCGGAATTGGCGTATTTCAGCCCGTACTGCTCGCCGATGAAGTAGACCACCGGCTCGCAAAGCCCCAAAAGGATCAGCGGCCGGAGGTTCCGGCCGACCAGGCGCGGCCTCGGACGCATGAAAAAGCCCATCGTCAGCATGACCAGAGAGGCGATGTCAAAGCGGTACATCAGGACCACCAGCGGCGAGGCGGCCGCCTGGCCGACGGTGGACGCCAGAAAGGAAAACCCCCACAGGGTGAAGACGACGACGGCCGCGGCCAGGGGTTTTACATGCTTCGCGGGCCCGCCCCCCGGGCCGGGCCCGCGCGCGCCCTGCGCCACTACAGGCTGACCTTGTGGTCCAGCAGCCACGCGCTCAGCCAGAAGGCGCCGACCATCGCGGCCAGGTACGCCGCGTACCGGGGCCACGCATCGAGCATCGCGTCGGCCAGGCTCTTGTGGACGCCCCCGTCAGGCAGCAGCGACGTGCCCCACTCCAGCGCCGTCATGACGGCCAGGAAGATCACAAAGCTCACGAGTCCCTTGAGCTTTCTGTTCTGTAGCGCGGTGGCGCTGAGGGTGATGGCGAGGTAGGCCACCACCACCACCGTAAAGAAGTTGATCAAAAATTCGACGCCCATCGCCGCCAGCGTGGTAAATAAGGTGGCGAGGTCCGTCGCGGCGACGCTCTGAAGCACCTGCTCCAGCGCGATCCGCCCGAGTTGGATCTCCGGGAACGCGCGGGACATCAGCGAAAAGTCCCACGCGGCGAAGGCGCCCAGAACAACCGCGAAGAAGGTGCCCGCCAGGAGCGCCGCCAGGAGCTTTGATCCCAGGATCTTCGCCACCGGGTTGGGCGTCATGAACGTCAGATAGCTGGTCTTCGCGTTCAGCTCCCGGGAATAGAGCGCCACGCTGTACAAAAGCATGCCCATTACGCAGATGGACGCCGCGGCGAACAGCAGCATCGCCGCCGCCACCACCATCTCCACGTCTTTTTTGGCCGTCGCAAACAGAAAGAATCCCTGCAGCAGGACGACGGCGCTCAGCATCGCCGCGATGCCGGTGATGTTCCTGCGGTATTCGTACTTGATGAGCTTAAACACGTCCGCCCCCCCCCTTTACGCGTAGATTTCCTTGTACAGATCCACCAGGCTCTTGCCGCGGTCTTCGCGCAGCGCCTCCGCCGGGCCCTCCAGCACCGAGGCGCCCGACTTCATGAACACCGCGTAGTCCACGATGCGCTCCAGTTCGTCCACCAGGTGGCTGGACAGGAGAAACGTGCGCTCCGGGGCGATGCGGGATTTGATCGCCTCGATCACCTGATCGCGGGCGATGATGTCGATGCCGTTGAGGGGCTCGTCCAGCATGACCAGCTCGCTGTCCCGGGCAAGGGTGGCCGCCAGCTTCAGCTTGGCCAGCATGCCGCTGGACAGGTGCTTGACGCGGGTCTTGAGCGGCAACTGCATCTGGTCGAGCATCGCCCGGTAGCGCGCCGGGTCGAAGTCCGAAAAAAAGTCCGCGTAGTACGTGCCCACGTCCGCGCCGGTCATATAGCTGAAAAAATAGCCTTCCGTGGGCATGTAGGCGATGCGCGCCTTGGAGCGCGGGCCGATGGGCGCGCCCTCAAAGGCGATCTGGCCGGCGGTGGGCTTCACGAGGCCCGCGGCCATCTTCATCAGCGTGGTCTTTCCGCTGCCGTTTGGCCCCAACAGCGCGTACACGCGCCCCCGGGGGATGGAAAGCGACAGATCGGATACCGCCGTGGTTCCGAGGTATTTCTTGGTCAGGTGAGTACATGTCAGCATGGAGAAACCTCCGCTATGGATTTGACAACATTCTACCACGTCCGCGCCGCGGGGGAAAGCATGCTTGCGTCAAATCCTCGATTTGGAGGCCCAACCGTCGGCCACGGCGCGCCGGCCGATGTTGCTTTTTCGGAAATCCGCCGATCCGCTATGGCAAAACGACGGCGGCGGGGCTATAATGGGCAGGGACGCAATCATTTCAAAAATGGAGAAGCACATGGCATCGTTGTTTTCACGCAGGGATACGGATATGACCACGGGCGGCATCGCGGGCCATCTGGTCTCGTTCGCGATGCCGCTTCTGATCGGCAACATATTTCAGCAGCTGTACAACACCGTGGATTCCATCGTGGTGGGCAACTTCGTGGGCAAGGAGGCGCTGGCGGCGGTGGGCAGCGTCTCCCCGGTCATCAATACGCTCATCGGCTTCTTTCTGGGGCTGGCGACGGGCGGCAGCGTGGTGATCTCCCAGTACTACGGCGCGCGGGACGAAAAGGGCGTGCACGAAGCGGTGCACACCACGCTGGCGATGACCTTCATCCTGTGCGTCGTGTTCACGGCGGTGGGGGCGGCGGTGGTGCCCTACATGCTCCGGATGATGTCCACCCCGGAGGACGTATACGCCGCGGCGGAGGAGTACCTGCGCATCTACTTTTACGGCGCCTCGGGCCTTCTGATCTACAACATGGGCTCGGGCATCCTCCGCGCCGTGGGGGATTCCCGGCGGCCGCTGTACTTTCTGATCTTCTCGGCGGCGGTCAACACGGTGCTGGACCTGGTGTTTGTAATCAGCTTCGGCTGGGGTGTGGCGGGGGTGGCCATCGCCACGGTGACCGCGCAGGCGCTGTCGGCGGTGCTGGTTTTGATCGTGCTGACCCGGTCGCAGGGCATGTACCGCGTCTTGTGGCGGCGGGTGCGGCTGCACGGGAGGACGCTGCGCACCATCTGCGCCATCGGCATGCCGCCGGCGCTGCAGCAGGCGGTCACATCCTTCTCCAACGTATTTGTGCAGGCCTACATCAACCAGTTCGGCTCCGCCTGCATGGCGGGCTGGACATCCTACGGCAAGATCGACCAGTTTGCGCTTTTGCCCTCCCAGGCGATCGCGCTTTCGACCACCACCTTCGTGGGGCAGAATCTGGGCGCGGGCAACGTAAAGCGCGCGAGGCAGGGGCTTTCCCGAGCGATGGCGATCGCCTTTGTGGCCACGGCGGTGCTCATCACGCCGCTGATGATCTTCCCGCGGCAGCTGATTTCCATGTTCAACACCGACCCGGAGGTGCTCGGCTACGGCGAGCTGTTCATTCGGGTGATCTCCCCGTTCTACCTTCTGTGCGCCGTCAACCAGAACTACTCCGGCGCCCTCAGCGGCGCGGGGGACACGCTGGCGCCGATGGCGATCATGCTGGGCTCCTTCGTGGTGTTCCGGCAGATCTACCTGTTTATCACTTCCCGGCTGGTCGGCACGCTCTTGCCGGTGGCGCTGGGGTACCCGGTGGGCTGGGTGCTGTGCAGCATTGCGATTGTGCTGTACTACCACAGCGGGCGCTGGGAGAAACGGCGCGTGGTGGTGAGCCCGCGGGCGCAGGCGGGCGGCCCCTGCTGACGCGGCGAAGGGGCGCGCCGGTTGACGATCCGGGGGGGAAGGGGCTATAATGGGAGGCGGCGGCTTTGGCGGCGGCCGGAGCGCGGCCAATACGGGGATTCCCAAAGGAAAGAGGGCTTTTTGCATGCTTCAGGCAAAGGATGTGGTCCGGCGCGCGCTGGACAAGCACACGGTGATTCCGGCGTTCAACATTCCCTATCTGCCGATGGTTCAGCCGGTGGTCCGGGCGGTGGTGGACAAAAACAGCCTCGCGATGGTGCAGGTGGCGCGGGTCGAGTGGGAAAAGTTCGGCTCGGTCAGCCTGGAGGCCGTGGCCGAGGAATACGCGAAATATAAAAACGAGCGCCACACGCTTTTGCACCTGGATCACACGCCGGTCATCGACGAGGACATGAAGCGGGTGGACTATCTGCCCATCATCCGGCGCGCGATCGCGGCGGGCTACCAGTCGGTAATGGTGGATGCGTCGCGGCTGGACTTCGCGGGCAACGTGGCGGCCACAAGGGCCGTGGCAGCGCTGGCCCACGAGGCGGGCATTCCCTGCGAGAGCGAGCTGGGGGCGGTGATGGGCCACGAGAGCGGCCCCATGATGCCCTATGAAGAAATCTTCGCCACAAAGAAGGGCTTTACGGACGTGGAGGAGGCGCGGCGGTTTTCCCGGGAGAGCGATTGCGACTGGCTTTCCGTGGCGGTGGGCAGCATCCACGGCGCGGTGGCGGAGAGCACGCGCCATCAGAAAAAGCCCGACGCGCGGCTGGACGTGGAGCACATTGCGGCGCTGAGCGCGGCCACGGGCCTTCCGCTGGTGTTGCACGGCGGCTCCGGCATTCTGAAGGACTACATCATGCGGGGCATCCGCGCGGGCATCGCCAAAATCAACGTGGGCACGGAGATCCGCCAGGCCTACGAGCAGGCGATGGAGAAGACGGGCGGCGATATCCCCGCGGCGCAGGCGGCGGTGTACGACAAGGTGTGCCACGTGATCACCGAAATGCTCGAAATCGAAAACACCCGGACGCTGCTTTTTGGCGACTGACCGGTGTGCCAGCGCCCCCGGACGCCGCGGCGTCCGGGGGCGTTTTTTTGCCCGGGGCATTGGAAACCCGACAGGATTATGCTATAATGAATTGCTGTCCTCCCCGAAGGTGCGCCCCTGGGGAGGGTCAAGGCGCATTCCGCGACAAAAAGGGTGATCGTTTCATGGATCCTGTTCCTGAACGAAGGAGCAACCCCAAAACATCATAGCGCTGCGCCTGGGCCTGTGCTTCTGCGCCCGGTTTTGCGCGCGCGGAAGGAGAAGGCCTATGATGACCATTTTCAAGACCTTGAACAACACCATCCACGAAATTGAGGCGCCGGAGAAGGACTGCTGGATTTCGCTCGTCCACCCCGACGACGCGGAGCTGCAAGCCGTCGCCGACCGCTACGACATCGACATCGACGATTTGCGCGCCGCGCTGGACGAGGAGGAGCGCTCCCGCATCGAAACGGAGGCCAACTACACGCTGGTGCTGGTGGACATCCCCAAGGTGGAAAAGCGGGACGACAAAGAGCGGTACATGACCCAGCCGCTGGGCATCCTGCTGGCCAAGGACGCCATCGTCACCGTATGCCTCGAGGACACCCCGGTGCTCAGCGCCATCGGCAACAAGCGTACCCGGGAATTCCACACCCACATGAAAACCCGCTTCGTGCTGCAGATCCTCTACCGCAACGCCTCGCTGTTTTTGCAGTACCTGCGCTCGGTGGACCGGCAGAGCGAAATGGTGGAGCGCCAGCTGCACAGCTCCACCCGCAACCGGGAGCTGATCGAGCTGCTCGAGCTGGAAAAGAGCCTGGTGTACTTCACCACGTCGCTGCGTTCCAACGAGGTGGTGCTGGAAAAGCTGCTGAAAAACGAGAACATCAAAAAATACCCGGAGGACACCGATCTTCTGGAGGACGTCATCGTCGAAAACCGGCAGGCCATTGAGATGGCGAACATCTACAGCGGCATTCTGAGCGGTATGATGGACGCCTTTGCGTCGGTCATTTCCAACAATCTGAACATCGTCATGAAGTTCTTGGCGGTGGTGACGATCGTGCTGTCCGTGCCGACGATGATCTTCAGCGCCTTCGGCATGAACATTTCCTTTGACGGCGTGCCCTTTGTGTCGTCAAACTACGGCTTTGCGCTGGTCATTCTGTTTTCGGTCCTTCTGAGCGTGATCGTGGCGATCTTCTTCTCCAAGAAGAACATGTCGTAAAGGCGCGGGCCTCCGCCCCGCGCCTTCGATCACGCGTCCAGCGACACCGCCCGGCCGTTTTGCTCAATGGCGAAGGTTCCGGCTTTGAAGTCGGCCCGGAGCCGGGCCGTTTCGTCGCCGTTGATCCAGGTCAGGGTCAGCGCGCCGGGCACGTTCCCCTCCACGCCGAATTCGCCGTCAAAGGCCGGGCAGGCATTCCGGAACCGGAGCAGCGCCGTCAGGCGCCGGACCACCGGCCGCCGGACCGCCCGCGCCACCTCGTCCAGCGTGTAGCCGTGGCGGTTGATGTCCCGGCCCGTCCTCGTCCGCTCCACCCGTGCCAGATCGTTCCGGCCCGCCAAAAGGCCCACATAGTAGATCTGCGGAATGCCCGGCGCGAACACCTGCACAGCCCGGGCCAGCAGGTACTTTTCGTCGTCCTCGCCCAGCGCCGAGTAGTAGGTGCAGTTGATCTGGTAGATGTCGAGGTTGTTGTAGGCTGCGGTGTTGTACACCCGCTTGACGTTGGCGCCGAAGGCGAACAGGTGGTCCTTTGTGCGGTCGATCTCCCCGTCGGGCATCAGTCCGCGCACGTCCACCACGCCGATGCCGTCGTGGGTGTCCAGCGTGGTGTACTGCTGCCGGGGGCAGATTTCCAGCCAATGACCCAGGTATTCGGCGTTTCCGAAGTAGATGGCGTTGAGCAGCAGCATCGGCAGCGCGAAATCGTACACCGGATAGCCCCTTTCCACCAGCTTCTGCTGGATGGTGTAGTGCTCGTGGATCTCCGGAAGAATCTCCGTGCCCTGGGGCGCGAGGATTGCCCGGCATTCCTCCAGCAGGTTCCACACGCCCGGCTCCTCAAAAAAGCAGCTGCCGCCCGCCCGCTTGACCGCGTAGGCAAAGGCGTCCAGGCGGATCATGGCCGCGCCCTGGCCGGCCAGAAAGCGCAGGCTGTCGCGGATGAAGCGCCGCCCGCCCTCGCTTTCGCAGTTGAGGTCAATCTGCTCGTCGGAGAAGGTGCACCACACCTTCTCCACCGTGCCGTCCCGGAACCTTGCCAACGCGTAGGGCGCGCGGGGTCTGCGCTTGTAGATGGCGTCCACCTGGGCTTGGGTGGGCTCGCCACCGGGCCAGAAATCGCGGTAGCGGATGAACATGTCCCGGAAGGGGGATGCGTCCTTTTTGTCCAGAAAGTCCAGGTACCAGGGACTGTGGGCGGAAATGTGGTTGATCATGAAGTCCAGCGTCAGCGGATAATCCCGCGCGATGGCCCGGACGTCCGCCCAGTCGCCGAAGGCCGGGTCCACCTCCCGGTAGGACGTGGGCGCAAAGCCCCGGTCGGCGCTGGAGGGATACGGCGGCAGGATGTGTACGCCCGACACCGCACCGGAAAAATGCGCGTCCAGCGCGGCCTTGAGCTGCCTGAGGTTTTGGCCCAGGCTGTCGGGATAGGTGATCAGCATCGCCTGATTCTTCAAAGCGCTTCGCCTCCTGCGTCGTAATTCGCCGCGCCGGCGCACCCATTCTAGCATTCCGTCCGGAGGCCGTCAAGGCGCGGACCGCGTGCGGCCTGTACCGAACGGAATGCGGCGGGCGCGGCGGGAGAAAGCGCATGGTTATGCATTTTCCCCTTCCGGTCGGACTGCCGCGAGGATGAATCTCCGCAGGGCGCGCTCCGTCAAGCGTGCGCGGTCGCCCCAAAACGGGTTTTATTTTTTTCTACATTACTTGATATGATTATATGCATGTTTTGGCGAGAGGATCGGGGCGACGGTTTGAAGTTCAAGGCTTCGGTAAAATCATCCGAAACATCGAAATCATCTTGACAGCGGCGGTTGCGCTGCGCTATTATGTATGTTGAATCATTTGGACAGTCCAACTGATTTAGCAGGAATGGGGGAGGGACAATGATGCATTCGGTCAAAAAGATCCTGGCGCTCGTGCTCACCCTGGCGCTCGCGCTGTCCGTCGGCGGGTTTGCTGCCGCGGAGGGCGGCGAAAAGGTTCTGAAGGTCCACATCGAGACCGAGGTGGCCTCGCTGGACCCGCAGGTCGCCACGGACGGCACGTCCTTTGAAGTCATCGCGGACTTCACCGACGGCCTCTACCAGATGGACGCCAACGGTGCCCCGGTGCCCGCGCTGGCCGCCGACACCCAGGTGAGCGAAGACGGCCTCGTCTACACCTTCAAGATCCGCGACGACGCCTTCTGGTCCAACGGCGATCCGGTGACGGCCGACGACTTTGTCTACGGCTGGCAGCGCGCCTGCGATCCCGCTTTTGCCAGCGAGTACGCCTTCATGATCTATGAAGTCGCGCTGATCAAAAACGGCGCGGCCGTCAACAAGGGCGAAATGCCCGTCGAGGAGCTGGGCGTGAAGGCCGTGGACGAGAAGACCCTCGAGGTCACCCTCGAAAGCCCCGTCAGCTTCTTCACGAGCATTCTGTACTTCCCGACCTTCTACCCGGTCAACCGCGCCTTCTGCAAGGCGGCCGGCGATACCTACGCCACCAGCCCCGAAACCGTGCTCTCCAATGGCGCCTTTGTGCTGACCAGCTATGAGCCCGCCGCCACCAGCTTCACGCTGGCGAAGAACGACAAGTACTACGACGCGGGGCGCGTCCAGCTGGACGGCCTGGCCTACCAGGTCATCAAGGACAGCCAGACGGCCCTTCTCAGCTACCAGAACGGCGATTTGGACGTCGTCACCCTGTCGGGCGACCAGGTGGAGCTGGTGCAGGACGACCCGGAGTTCACCCCCATCAACGCCGGCTACCTGTGGTATGTGACCGTCAACCAGGCCCAGTATCCGGAGCTGGCCAACGTCAACTTCCGCAAGGCGCTGGCCGCCGCCTATGACCGCGACGCCATCGCCGTCGCCATCGTCAAGGACGGCTCCACGCCCGCCACCTTCGCGGTGCCCGCCGGCTTCGCCTACGGCCCGGACGGCAAGGACTTCCGCGAAACCGGCTACACCTACGAGGGCTTTGACAAGGAGTCCGCCAAGAAGTTTTACGAGGCCGCCTGCGCCGAGCTGGGCGCCTCCAGCTTCAACCTGACGCTCCTGGTGGAGGACGACGCCACCGCCCAGAACGTGGCCGCCTTCATCCAGAACGAGTGGATGAGCACCCTGCCCGGCGTCACCGTCGAGCTGAAGGTGGAAACCAAGAAGCAGCGCGTGGAGGACATCCAGAACGGCAATTACAACGTGTGCCTCACCCGCTGGGGCCCGGACTACGCCGACCCCATGACCTACCTCAACATGTGGATCACCGACAACTCCAACAACTACGGCCTGTGGTCCAACGCCGAGTACGACGAGATCATCAAAAGCTGTATCTCCGGCGAGTTGGCGCTGGACAGGGAAGCCCGCTGGCAGGCCCTCAAGGACGCGGAGAAGATCGTCATGGACAACATGGTGATCCTGCCGGTCTACCAGAAGGCCAACGCGATGATGATCAAGACCGGCGTCGCCGGCATTGAGTGCCACGCCATCGCGCTCAACCGCGTGTTCAAGAACACCGTCAAAGAATGATGCTGATGTGAACCCGATCAGCCGCGCAGCGATTTTCGTCGCTGCGCGGCTGGACTGTTGGCGGGGAGAAGCCCCGTCCGCCGCGCCGCGCGGCCTCCATTTTGCCGTTAAGGGGAGCTCTAAGGATGCGAAAGTACATCGGAAAACGGCTCCTGATCTCGGTGGGCACGCTGCTCACCGTGATCCTGATTCTGTTTTCGCTCTTGCAGCTGATGCCCGGATCGCCGTTCAACGACGAAAAGCTGAACGCCGACCAGCGCGCGCAGCTCTATTTGAAGTACGGGCTGGATCAGCCGATCTACGTGCAGTTCTTTAAATACGTCGCCAACATGGCGCGGGGCGATTTCGGCGTCAGCTACACCATCAGCAAGAATACGCCCATCTCGCAGCTTTTGCAGACCCGCCTGCCCATCAGCCTGCGGATCGGCGGCCAGGCGGTACTTCTGGGCGCGCTGATCGGCCTGATCCTGGGCATCATCGCGGCCATCCGCCACAATACCGTCTGGGATACCCTCACCACGATCATCTCCGTCATCGGCGTCAGCGTGCCGTCCTATGTGTTCGCGCTGGGGCTGGCGTATGTGTTCGGCTACCAGCTGAGATGGCTGCCGCTTCTGTACAGCCCGGAGCTTCCCTTTGAATCCTCCGTGTTGCCGTCCATCGCCCTGTGCATGTTCACCATCGCCTCCATTGCGCGCTTCGCGCGCAGCGAAATGCTGGAAGTGCTGGGCAGCGATTATCTGCTGCTGGCCGAGAGCAAGGGCGTGTACGGGTTCCGGCTGATCTGGCGGCACGTTTTGCGCAACGCGCTGATCCCGGTGATCACGGTGCTGGCGCCGCTGATCGTCGGGCTGATGACCGGCAGCCTCGTGGTGGAGAAGATCTTCTCCATCCCCGGCATCGGGAGCCTCCTGGTTACGGCCATCCAGTCCAACGACTACAACGTGGTTGTCGTGCTCAGCTTCATCTACAGCGCCATGTACATCGGCATTATGCTGATCGTGGACATCCTCTACGGCGTGATCGATCCGCGCATCCGCCTGAGCAAGGAGGCCGCCCATGAATAAGGAGAGCGCCGCCATCGATTTCCTGCCCGGCGATTTTGAGCTCAAGGGCGCGGAAAACACCCGCATTGACGCGAATTTCGCCAGCCAGAGCTTCTGGGAGGACGCGCTTTCGCGCTTTCGCGCCAACCGGGGCGCGGTGTTTTCGCTGATCGTGATCCTGCTGATCGTGCTTCTGGCCATTCTGGGGCCCGTCATCAGTCCCTACACCTATCAGGAACAGAACATCAAGGCCACCAACTTCGCGCCCCGGGTGCCGGTACTGGAAAACCTGGGCATCCTGGACGGCAGCGAAACCATCAAGACCTCCACCGGCACCAAGGAGAAAAACGCCTACGTGGACAAGATCACCGGCGCCAAGAGCGATCTCTACTACTGGTTTGGCTCCGACGCCCTGGGCCGCGACATCTGGACCCGCACCTGGACGGGCACCCGCGTGAGCCTGTACATCGCGCTGGTGGCGGTTTTGATCGACATGCTGCTGGGCATGGGCTACGGCCTCGTCTCCGGCTACTTCGGCGGCCGGGTGGACTCGGTGATGCAGCGGTTTACCGAGATCGTCAACTCTATCCCCACGCTGGTCATCGTGACGCTTCTGATGCTGGTTTTGAAGCCGGGCCTTTTCACCATCACGCTGGCGCTGATGATCACCGGCTGGATCGGCATGAGCCGCATCGCCCGGGCACAGATGCTGAAGCTGAAGGAGCAGGAGTTCGTGCTGGCCAGCCACACGCTGGGCGCGTCGAACTTTCGCGTGATCTTCAGCGAAATTCTGCCCAACATCATCGGCCAGCTGATCACCAACACGATGTTTTCCATCCCCAATGCCATCTTCACCGAGGCGTTTCTCAGCTTCGTGGGCCTGGGAATCCCGGAGCCGATGTGCTCGCTGGGCTCCTTGATCTCCTACGCCTTCAAGAATTTTACCACCCACCCCTTCCAGATTGTGCCGCCGGTGGTGGTGCTGGCGCTTTTGATGCTGTGCTTCAACATGCTGGCGGACGGCCTCAGGGACGCCTTTGACCCCAAAATGAAGGAAATGTGAGGTGGCGGCGATGGAATATAAGCGAGAGCGCATCCTGTCGATCCGGAACCTCGACGTCTCCTTCCGCACCACGGCGGGGGCGGTGCACGCGCTGCGCGGCGTGGACCTGGACCTGTACCGGGGCGAGACCGTGGCGGTGGTGGGGGAGTCCGGCTCCGGCAAGTCCGTCACCATGAAGGCGGTCATGGGCATCCTGGACCGTAACAGCACCGTGAATTCCGGCGAAATCCTGTTCACCTACGACGAGAACGGCCGGAAAAAGAGCGTGGATATCCTCCGGCTGGCGAAAAAGCAGATTCGCCGCACCATCAACGGCCAGCACATCGCCATGGTCTTTCAGGACCCGATGACCTCCCTGGACCCGACCATGGCCATCGGCAAGCAGATCATGGAGGGCATGCTGCTGCATAAGCGGATGGACAGGCGGCAGGCCTGGGACCGGGCGGTGGAGCTTCTGCGCACCGCGGGCATCCCGGAGCCGGAAAAGCGCATGAAGAATTACCCGCACCAGCTCTCCGGCGGCATGCGGCAGCGGGTGGTGATCGCCATCGCGCTGGCGCTGGACCCGGACGTGCTGATCTGCGACGAGCCCACCACCGCGCTGGACGTGACGATCCAGGCCAAAATTCTGGAACTGATCCGCGACATCCAGCGGCGCACCGGGGTTTCGGTGCTCTACATCACCCACGATTTGGGCGTGGTGGCCAAGGTGGCCGACTACGTGAACGTGATGTACGCCGGGAAGATTGTGGAAAAGGGCGCCATTGACGAGATCTTCTACGATCCGCGCCATCCCTATACCTGGGGCCTGCTCTCCGCCATGCCGGACCTGGACACCCGGGACGAGCGCCTCTACGCCATTCCCGGCAGTCCGCCCAACCTGATGCACGAGCGGCCGGGCGACGCCTTTGCGCCCCGGAACATCTTCGCGCTCCACATTGACGACCGCGTGGCGCCGCCCTTTTTCAAGGTGTCCGACACCCACTACGCCGCCACGTGGCTGCTGGACGAGCGCGCGCCGAAGGTGGAAATGCCCGCCGAGCTGCGCGAGCGCATTGAGCGCATGAAAAAGGAGGCGGGAAGATGAGCGCGCCGCTTCTGAAAGTGGAAAATCTCAAGCAGCACTTTGAGATCTCAAAGAAATTCACCGTCAAGGCGGTGGACGGCGTCAGTTTTGACATCCACCCCGGCGAAGTGTTCGGCCTGGTGGGGGAGTCCGGATCGGGCAAGTCCACCATCGGCCGCAGCGTCATCCGGCTGTACGAGCCCACGGCGGGCCGCATCACCTTTGACGGCATGGATGTGAGCGGCAAACTCGGCAGCGAGGCCGAAAAGCGGCTGCGCATCGGCATGCAGATGATCTTCCAGGACCCGATGGCCTGCCTGAACCCCCGCAAGAAGGTTTCAGACATCATTGCCCAGGGCCTTGACATCCACTGCCTGTACGCCAGCCAGAAGGAGCGCAACGAAAAGGTGGCCCGCATCCTGGAGGAGGTGGGCCTGGCGCCGGAGCACGCCTCCCGCTACCCGCACCAGTTTTCCGGCGGTCAGCGCCAGCGCATCGGCATCGCCCGGGCGCTGATCATGAACCCCAAATTGATCATCGCCGACGAGTGCATCTCGGCGCTGGACGTGTCCATCCAGGCCCAGGTGGTGAACCTGATGAAGGACATCCAGCAGACCACCGGATGCGCGTACCTGTTCATCGCCCACGATCTTTCGATGGTCAAATACATCTCCGACCGCATTGGCGTACTGCACCTGGGGCACATGGTGGAAACCGGCAGCCGCGAGGAGATCTTTTCCCGGCCGGTGCACCCCTACACGCGGAGCCTCCTCTCCGCCATCCCGCACCCGAACCCGGCGGTGGAAAAAAGCCGGGTGGCCATGGCCTACGATTACCGGGCCTACGGCGTGGACTACCTGAAGGGCGCCGTCCACTTGGTGGAGGGCACCCACCACGTGCTGGCCACCGACGAGGAATTTGCGAAGTGGACGGAAGAAACGGCGCATTGACCCATGCCCGTCCATAAACGCGGCCCCGCAGGGTTCTGCGGGGCCGCGCCTTTTCGCGGGCTATTTCCAGCGCGCCTCGGCGCGGTTCAAAAGCGTTTCCGCGTCGCGCATGGACATGTCCGGGAAGATGAAGTACAGGCGCTGCTTGCCGTAGCGGTCCATCAGCCGCTCCGCGCCGCGGATCCAGTCCCCGACGCCGCCGTCGTAGAGCTGGATCCACAGGCTCTTGCCGGCGGCGGTCACCTGATCGTAGATCACGTCCCACTGGGGGCAGGCGCCGTCGGGCTGACCGGCGCCGCAGGTCCACTGCAGCGCGTCCAGCTTCTCCAGATCCATGACAGCCGGCACGTGGCGGATGGCGTCCTTGCCGTCCAGGTGGTAGAGAGAATGGTCCAGCCGGCGGGTCTGCTTCTCCAATGAGGGCAGCACAAACCGGCGGAACTGGGCCGGGGACAGCATGGCCGAGAAGTCGCACTGGATCTTGGCCACGCGCCCCGCGCCGCGGATGTGGAAGCAGGTGTAGCTCTGGGTGCCGTCGGGCTCCGCGATCACCTCCCGGAAGGCGTCGTAGTAGCGGAAGTAGGCGTCGTCGATCTGGGCAATCCGCGCCTCCACCAGTTCCGGGTCGTCCATCAGGTCGTAGAGGGCCTCCTCGGTGCCCCGCATGGCGGAGTAGATGTCGATGTTTTCGATGATGTCCGGCATGTCCACCAGGCACTCGCCGTCAAGCGTCGCCCTGATCTTCTTTACCAGCGCGTAGTGCATCTTCCACCAGCGGTTTTCCGGGTCGAAGGCCAGCGGCGGATGGTTTTCAAGGTCTTTAATGGACTTGTCGTACCACACGGTGTCCCAGGCAAAGCGGGGCTCGGTGCCCAGGTACAGCGCGAGCGACCCCGGCCCCAGGTCCGCCGCCAGGGAAGGGTAGGCGTCGGCCAGGTAGGTTTTGCGGGCCATTTCATTGCGCATCCGCGCGATCAGGTAGTCGGCGTCCGTCCAGTACGCCTCCGGCGTCTCCGGACGCGGCACGCGGGCCGCGTCCTCCGCCTCCGCCACCACGTACATCAGCGGCAGTCCCTCGTTTTTGCCGCGCCACCAGGCCTCAAAGCGATTATTGAGCGTCATGTGCATCTCCTCCCATGCGGTGAAGGGTTTGGGTTTTCGTCTGGAAGCGCCATTCCATCCGAGCGGGGTCCTCCGGCCGGACGGCGAGGCTTTCGCCGTTGACCCGGATGGAAAGCGCGCGCCCGTCCGAGCGCGTCAGGCATAGCCGCGTCACGCAGCCGTCCGCAAAGTCAAAGTCCACCAGCGCGCCCGGCGCGCGAAGGCCGCGGACCGCGCCCTCCCGCCAGGCGGCGGGGCGGGCGGGGAGGATCGCAATTTCTCCGGCGCGCGCCCGCAGCAGCATTTCAAGGATTCCCGCGCAGGCGCCGAAATTGCCGTCGATCTGAAAGGGCGGGTGGGCGCCCAGCAGGCTGATGTAGCTGCCCCCGTCGGTCAGATTCATCCCGGCGCCCGCCGCCACCGGCCTGAGCTGCCGCCGCAGAAGCGCCAGCGCCCGGTCGCCGTCCCCCAGCCGCGCCCAGAGGCAGATCTTCCAGCCCAGGCTCCAGCCGGTGCCGCCGAACCCCCGGGCGAGGAGCGTTTTCCGGCAGGCCTCCGCCAGCGGCCCCTCCGGCGGGATGGCCTCGCCGGGGTACAGGCCGTACAGGTGAGACACGTGGCGGTGGCGAGGCTCGTCTTCCTCGTATTCCCGGTCCCACTCCAGCAGCCGTCCGGAGGGCGCGATGTCCGGACCGGGCACCTCCGTTAGCGCCGCGCGGGTCTCCGCCGCCATCGCCTCGTCGAGGTCCAGCTCGGAAAGCGCAAAGAGGTAGTCCTCCAGCACTTCGCGGACGATCTGGTCGCTCATTGAGGCGCGCCGGGCCACCTTGCAGACGCGGCCCTCGTACAGGAAGGCGTTCTCCGGCGACGTGGCGGGGGAGAGAAAGCGCGCCCCGTCCGCCTCCGCCATCGCGTCCAGGAAAAACCGGGCGGCCAGCCGCAGCGCCGGCAGCGCGCGGTCCTTCAAAAACGCCCGGTCGCCGCCGTAGCGGTAGTGCCGCGTCAGGTGCTGGCATAGCCAGCCGTAGCCCATCGGCCAGAAGGCGCAGCCCGCAAAGCCCCGGCGGCCTTCGCCCACGGGGTTTGAAAGCCCCCAGAGGTCGGTGTTGTGGTGGGCCGCCGCGCCCCGCGCGCCGTAGTGCAGGCGGGCGGTTTTTTGGCCGGTGTCGGAGAGCCGGTCCACCAGGTCGAACAGCGGCGCGTGCAGTTCCGGAAGATTTGACGCCTCGGCGGGCCAGTAGTTCATCTGGAGGTTGATGTTGAGGGTATGATTGCAGCTCCACACGGCGCGCAGATCCTGATTCCAGATGCCCTGCAGGTTCATCGGCTGGGTGCCGGGGCGCGAGGCGGCAATCATCAGGTAGCGCCCGTAATCAAAGGCCAGAGCGCAGAAGTCGTTGTCGTCCGGGTGTGCTTCGAGCGTCCGCAGCCGCTCGTCGGTGGGGAGGGCGGCGTAGTCGCCCCCGGCAAGCGAAAGGGACGCGCGGCCGAAGAGCGCGCGGTGGTCCGCGATGTGGGCGCGCCGGGCGGCCTCGTAGTCAAGGCCGGAGAGGGCGGAAAGGTCCGCCTCGCACAGGGCGATCTCGTCGGCGCCGTCAAGGAAGGGGTGGCGGTCGTGACCGCGGAAGCTGGTGCGGGCGGCCAGCGCGATCACCGCCTCCGACGCGCCGCGCACGAGGAGGGCGCCGCCTTCGGCGGTCACGCTTCCGTCGCAGCGGGCGACCAGGGCGGCGGCACGGCAGCGCATGCCGCGCTTTTCCGGCGCGTCATGGTAGCGCACCGGGTCCGGACAGTCGAGGTAGGAGGGCACCACGTCCGAAGGGGCGAGGGCGTCCAGCTCGATCCGACGGCCCCGGGCTGCCGCCCTGTGGCGCAGCGGGCTGGTCAGCCGCAGCGAAAAGGCCAGCATACCGGGGGCGTCCGCCGCCAGGCGAAGAAGGAGCACCCGGGCCGGATGGGAAACAAAGCACTCCATCTCGTACCGGACGCCGCCTCGGGAAAACCGGACGGCGTGGACCGCGTCGGCCAGGCGCAGTTCCCGGCGGTAGGCGTCGGCGGGGGCGGCGTCCTCAAAATCGACCCGCAGGTCGCCCAGTGGCAGGTAGGACTGGGTGAAGCCGCCCAGCATCCGATCCTCAATCAGCCGCTGGGCCTCGTGCAGCCTCCCGTCAAGGGCGAGGCGCCGCGCCTCGGGGTACAGCGCCGCGGCTGCGGGGTTGTTCCGGTCCTGGGGGTAGCCGGACCAGAGCGTATCCTCGTTGAGGGCGATGCGCTCCCGCATCGGATCGCCAAAGACCATCGCGCCCAGGCGGCCGTTGCCCAGCGGCAGCGCTTCTTCCCAGGCGGCGGCGGGGCGGTTGTACCAGAGCGTTCTTTCGGGCATGGTCGTCCCTCCCCTCAGGCCGGCGGCCGGTCGTTCAGCAGAAAGCCGCAGGATTCGCGCACGATCAGCGTGGGTTCAAAGTGCTGTTCAAAGCCGTCCAGGTTGGCCGTCTGGGCGCTGACCAGAAGGCTCATCGCCAGGCGGCTGGTCTCCTCGATGTGCAGGTCCAGCGTGGTCAGCGGCGGGTCCGCGTAAGGGGCGAAGAACTGGTTGTCGCAGCCCACCAGCGCGATGTCCTCCGGCACGCGGATGCCGATGCGCTTCAGCTGCCGAAGGGCGCCCAGCGCCACCAGGTCGTTGAAGGCCATCAGCGCGGTGGGCCGCGCCCGCCCGCCCAGCTGCGCCAGCAGGCTGGTGACGCAGGCTTCGCCCTCCGGGGCGGATTCCCCCACGGTCATCGGATAGGGTGCCTCGCCCAGCTTTTCCATCTCGTCCAGATAGCCCTGCTCGCGGGTGTTGGTCAGCTGCGCCGAGCCCACGCCGCCAATCAGCGCGATGCGCCGGTGCCCCAGCTTGCGCAGGTGGCGGATGGCCAGGGCGGAGCAGGACGCCAGGCCCAGCATCAGGCAGGGCAGTCCGTGGCAGGCCTCGCGCAGGTTGATGGCCACCAGCGGCATTTGCCGCCGCAGCTGGAGCATGCCCTCCACCGCGGCGTCGCTGGAGGCGTCGTCGGTCACGTCGCCGGAGAAGATCACCCCGTCCAGCCGCCGCGCGATCAGCTGGTCCATAAAATCCTGGGTGAGCATGGTGCCGCGGGGAACCTGAAACAGCAGCGTCGAATGGTTGAGCCGCTCCGCCTCCAGCTGCAGCGCCACGCACATCTTGGAATAGAAGGGATTCTCGATCAGCGGGATGATGATGCCCAACGTGTGCGTCTTTTTACGGGAGAGCCCCGTGGCGACCAGGCTGGGCCGGAAGTTGTACTTGGCGACCACGGCCAGAACGCGTTCGCGCGTTTCGGCGCGGACCGGCGCGCCGCCGCTGATCACGCGGGAGACCGTGGCGATGGACACGCCCGCCTCCCGCGCGATATCAAAAATGGTGGTATGCTCGCTCATGGATGCCCCTCCCGCGGACCACATTCGGGTTATAGTATATAGTATACCGGTTGATGAAAAGGTTTACAAGATGGCGCGCCCCAGGAATTCTGCATTCTGCCAGAAAACAACCGGAAGATACTGCACTGATTGAACGGGGGTTTCGGGAAAGCCGCATTATTATGTTTAGACGATGTTGTTTTTTCGTTGACAGGCATGGAGGCGCATGGTATAATTTCGGCGAGAAAGTAAAGGTTTACATTTCCTGCGGCGCATCCTACGGGCCAAGGCCCGTATGAAATAAACCATCGGGAGGGGTAATCTTGAAAAAGCTGGCCGTCCTTTTGCTCGCGCTGGTGCTGGCGTTCGCGCCCTTTTCGGTCATGGCCGAAGGCGCGGAAAACGCGCTGACCGTCTGGTGCTGGGACCCGGCGTTCAACATCTACGCCATGAACGAGGCCGCCAAGGTCTACCAGCAGACGCATCCGGACTTTGCGCTCAACGTCATTGAAACCCCGTGGGACGATCTGCAGACCAAGCTGACCACCCTGGCCATGTCCGGAGACCTGTCCGGCATGCCCGACATCTTTCTCTGCCAGGACAACGCCTTCCAGAAGAACGTCATCAATTATCCGGACCTGTTTGCCGATCTGACGGGGGGCGGCGTGGACTTCTCAAAGTTCCCGGCGGCGAAGGTCGCCTATTCGGTGGTGGACGGCAAGAACTACGGCGTGCCCTTTGACAACGGCACCACCGTGCAGGCCATGCGCACCGACATCCTGGAACAGGCGGGCTACACCGTCGCCGACCTCACCGACATCACCTGGGACCGCTTCATCGAAATCGGCAAGGATGTCAAGGGCAAGACCGGGCTGCCCATGATTTCCGGCACCGCCGGCCAGCCGGACCTGGTGATGATCATGCTGCAGAGCTGCGGTTCCTCGCTGTTTAACGAGGACGGCTCGCTCAACATCAAGGACAACGCCGCGCTCAAGAAAATTATGGCGTACTTTGCCGAGATGGTCCAGGAAGGCGTCTACGTGGAGGCCAACGGCTGGGATGGCTACATCGCCACCTTCACCACCGGCAACTGCACGGGCACCATCAACGGCTGCTGGATTCTGGGTTCCATCCAGACCGCGGCGGACCAGTCCGGCAAGTGGGCGCTGACCAACATCCCCAAGGTGGACATCGAGGGCGGCACCAACTACTCCAACAACGGCGGCTCCTCCTGGGCGGTGGCGGCCAGCAGCAAGAATTACCAGCTGGCCAACGACTTCCTGGCGGCCACCTTTGGCGGTTCCGTGGAATTCTATGAAACCATCCTGCCCTCCTCCGGCGCGCTGGCCACCTACCTGCCCGCGGGCGACAGCGACGTGTACAACCAGCCTAGCGAATTCTTCGGCGGCCAGAAGGTGTTTGCCGACATCACCGCCTACGCGGCCAAGGTGCCCTCCAACGCCACGGGCGTGTATTACTACGAGGCGCGCGACGCCGTCGCCACCGCCATCACCCAGGTGCTGAGCGGCGCGGACATCGACCAGGCCCTCGCCGAGGCGGACGCCACGGTGGCCTTCCAGATGGGCGCGTAAACCGGACAGCCTTCAGGGGGGGGCGGGGGAGGCCCCGCCCCCCTTTGCACAATCCGCCGCAAGGGGGAATCGGATGTGACCGCCAACCACGCCGTGAGAAAACCGCCCGGACGGGCGAAACCCTCGCTCGACAGCCGCCAGAACGTCACGGGCTGGGCTTTTTTGCTGCCGGCGAGCCTTTTGATCGCCTGGATGAACTTCTACCCCATGGTGCAGGCGGCGCTTCTGTCGCTGCAGGCAGGCCAGGGCGCAAAGCTGACCTACGCGGGCCTTCGCAACTACGAATACCTGCTCAAGGACCCCATCTTCCGACAGGCGATGGCCAACAACTTTCTGTTTCTTTTGATCCAGGTGCCGGTGATGCTGGTGCTGGCGCTGGTGCTGGCGACCCTTCTCAACGACCCGAAGCTGAAATTGCGCGGCCTCTTCCGCACGCTGATCTTCCTGCCCTGCGCCACGTCGCTGGTGTCCTATTCGATCATCTTTCGCGCGCTGTTTGACGTCAACGGCTTTGTCAACACGATGCTGATCCGCGCGGGCATCCTGTCAGAGGGCATCAACTGGCTCAACGGCACCTTTACGGCCCGGGCGGTGGTGATCATCGCGCTCATCTGGCGCTGGACCGGCTACAACATGGTGTTCTACCTGGCGGGGCTCCAGTCCATCGAGGGCACCATCTACGAGGCGGCCCGCATCGACGGGGCCTCCTGGTTCCAGCAGTTCACGCGGATCACGATTCCGCTGCTCCGGCCCATCATCCTGCTGACGGCAATCCTGTCCACCAACGGCACGCTGCAGCTGTTTGACGAATCCTTCAACCTCACCCGGGGCAACCCCGCCAACATGACCATCACCATGAGCCACTACATCTACAAGGCCACCTTCCAGCAGGTGCCCAAGTTTGGCTATTCGGCGGCCATGTCCTTTGTGATCTTCATCCTGGTGGCGATTTTGGCACTGGGCCAGATGAAGGTGGGTGACAAACGATGAAGCGGGCGCTGGCCACATCGTTCAAATACCTGTTTCTGACCATCGCGGCGCTGCTTTCGGTGTTTCCGCTGTACTGGATGGCGGTGTCCGCCAGCAACAAAAGCGCGGTGGTGCTCAGCGGCTGGCTGCTGCCCGGCGGCAACACCGCCGCCAACTACCGGGCACTGATCGCCGGGCAGGACGTGTGGAACGCGATGAAGAATTCCTTCGTCAACGCGTTTTTGCAGACGTTTCTGGCGCTTTTGGTGTGCTCGCTGGCGGGCTACGGCTTTGAGATCTACCACGACCGCGCCAAGGACCGGGTGATGTCGGTTCTGCTTCTGGCCATGATGGTGCCCTTCGCGGCCACGCTGATCCCGTTGTTTCGGATGTTCTCGCGGATGGGGCTGCTCAACACCTATGCCGCCTTCATCCTGCCGGGCATCTCCACGCCCTTTTTGATCATGATGTTCCGGCAAAACGCCCGCGCGTTCCCCCACGACATCATCGAGGCCGCGCGCATCGACGGCCTGACGGAGGTCGGCATCTTCTTTCGCATGTTCATCCCGACGATGAAGTCCACCTATGCGGCGGCCATGACCATCACGTTCATGAACGCCTGGAACAACTACCTGTGGCCCAAGGTGATCATGCAGACCAACGAATCCGTCACCATGCCGATGCTGATCGCAAACCTGATCGCCGGCTATGTGACGGACTACGGCGCGCTGATGCTGGCGGTGCTTCTTTGCACGCTGCCCACCATCGTGATCTTCTTCGCGCTTCAGAAGTTCTTCACCGAGGGAATCGCCGGGTCCGTAAAATAAATGGAGGTGCCCCATGAAAGAGATCAAGCCCACGCTGGACTGGCTTTCCGACCCACGGGTCTTTGCCGTCAATCGGCTGGATGCCCATTCGGACCACGAGGTGTTTCAAACCCCCGCGGAGGCCGACCGCGGGCGCAGCGGCCTTGAAATGTGCCTTGACGGCGAGTGGAAGCTTCGCTATGCGCCCGGCCCGGAGGGGATGGCGGAGGGCTTCGAGCACCCCGGTTATGATGTCTCCGGCTGGCGCACGGTGCGGGTGCCCGGCTGCCTGGAGCTGTCCGGCTGCGGGGTTCCCCAGTACCTCAACATCCAATACCCCTGGGACGGGCGGGAAGGCATCCGCCCGCCGCAGATTCCGCGGGAGAACCCGGTGGCGGAGTACGTCACCGACTTTTGGCTGCCGGAGGATTTTCCCGCGGGGCGGGTGGCGCTGAGCTTTGACGGTGCGGTGACCGCGCTCTACGCGTGGGTCAACGGAACCTTCGTCGGCTATGCCGAGGACGGCTTCACGCCCTCCCGCTTTGATGTGACGGAGGCGCTGCGGCCGGGCAAAAACCGCCTGGCGGTCCGGCTGTTCCGGTACTCCACCGCCTCCTGGCTGGAGGATCAGGACTTCTGGCGCTTTACCGGGCTGATCCGCTCCGTGCGGCTGACGGCCCACCCCCGGGCCCACGTGGAGGATTTGTCCGCCAGGGCGCTTCTGGAGGAGGACTTCAAAAACGGCCTGCTGGACCTGCGCCTTCGGCTCTCGCTGCCCGAAGCCGAGGCGGTGTCCGCCCGGGTCGAGCTGACGGACGGGGCCGGGCGCGAGACGCTGTGCTTTGAACTGCCCGCGAGCCCCGAAACCCGGATCATCCACCCGGTGCCCGCGCCCGAGCGGTGGAGCGCGGAGGCGCCCAGCCTGTACCGCCTCCGGGTCACGCTGACGGGGCCGGAGGGCGCGATCGAGGTGGCGCAGACCCACGTCGGCTTTCGCCGCATTGAGATCAGGGACGGCCGCATGCTGCTCAACGGCAAGCGCGTGGAACTGCGCGGCGTCAACCGCCACGAGTTCAGCCCCGTGGGCGGGCGCACGCTGACGGAGGCGGAGATGCTGTCGGACATCCTGGAAATGAAGCGCAGCAACATCAACGCGCTGCGCACCTGCCACTACCCCAACGACAGCCGGCTGTACGCGCTGTGCGACCGCTACGGCATCTACGTGATCGACGAGGCCAACCTGGAAACCCACGGCACCTGGTCGATGCCCCGGGGCCTCGACGCCGGGCGGGCCGTGCCCAATGACGACCCCCTTTGGCAGGACGCCGTCAACGACCGCGCCCGGTCGATGATCGAGCGCGACAAAAACCACCCGTCCGTGCTGATCTGGTCCTGCGGCAACGAGAGCTATGGCGGCGAGGTGCTGTACAACATGGCCAGCCTCATGCGCGAGATGGACGATACGCGCCCCGTCCACTACGAGGGCGTGTCCGCCGACCGGCGCTTTAACGGTACGTCGGACATCGAAAGCCGCATGTACGTCCGGCCCTGGGACGTGGAAAAGGCCCTTGAGGCGGGCCCGGACAAGCCCTACATCCTGTGCGAATACGCCCATGCGATGGGCAACGCGGTGGGCAATCTTTTCAAGTACACCGAACTCATGGAAAAATACCCGATGTTTCAGGGGGCGTTCATCTGGGATTACATCGACCAGGCGCTTATCACCACCGCGCCCGGCGGCGGCGCGCGCTACGCCTACGGCGGCGACTTCTTCGACCGGCCCAACGACCGCAGCTTCTGCGCCAACGGCCTTCTGTTTGCCGACCGCACGCCCTCACCCAAGATGCAGGAAGTCAGGTACCTGTATCAGCCGGTGAAGATTCTGCCGGAGGCGGGCGGCGTGCGCCTTGTCAACCGCAACCTCTTTGTCGGGACGGAGGGATACGTGCTGCGCTACGCGCTTTTGAAGGACGGGGCGGAGATCGCCTCCGGCCGCGCGATCCCCCGGGTGGCGGCGGGCGAAACCGCGTTCTTGCCGCTGGACCTGCCCGAATGCCGCGAGCCCGGCGAATACGCGCTCTGCTGCGCGCTGTGTCTGGCCGAGGACGCGCCCTGGGCCCCCAGGGGATATGAGCAGATGCACGGGCAGCATGTGTTCCGGGTGGAGGGCCCGGCGGCGGCGCCTGAGGGTGATGTGCGCCTGGTGCCGGGGGATTGGAACATCGGCGCCTTCTCCGGCGGCGTCCGCGCGCTCTTTTCGCTGCCGGAGGGCGGCCTGACCTCCTACCGCGGGGCGGATGGGCCGGAGCTCATCGAAACGCCCTTCCGGCTGAGCCTGTTCCGGGCGCCGACCGACACCGACCGCGGAAACGGGTTCGATGGGGACATGGCCTTCTGGCGCGCGGCCAGCGAGTGCGCGCGCCTGGCGGACGTCCTGCCCGCACCGCCCGGCGAGCCGCCGAAGATCACCTTCCGCTACGCGCTGCCCATCGCAAAGGATGCCTTTGCCGACATCGCCTACCGGATGCTGCCGGGCGGCGCGGTGCGGGTATCGCTGAACCTGCCGGGGGTGCCGGGCATGGGCCCGGTGCCCGCCGTGGGGCTTTCGCTGCGGCTGCCCAGGCGGTTTGACAGGGTGCGCTACTACGGCCTGGGCCCGGAAGAAAACTACGTTGACCGGCTGGCCGGCGCGCGGCTGGGCGTGTTTACGACCAGCGCGGAAAAAAACCTCACCCGCTACGTGGTGCCGCAGGAATGCGGCAACCGCGCGGGGGTGCGCTGGCTGGAAGTGACGGACGAGGGCGGCGCGGGCCTTCGCGTAGACATGGACGGCGCGCCGCTGGAAATTTCGGTGCTGCCCTACACCGCCGGCGAGCTGGCGTCGGCGCGGCACCCGGACGAGCTGCCGCCGGTCACCTATACGGTGCTGGATGTGGCGGCAAGGCGCATGGGCGTCGGCGGCGACGACGGCTGGGGCGCCCGCACCCATCCGGAATTTCTGATCGACGGAGAGGCGCCCCACGCCTTCTCGTTTGTCATCCGGCCCCTGTAAAGAAAAACTGCCCGCCGCATGCATGCGGCGGGCGTCAGACCATCGACAAAGGCCCCATAGGCTTCAACCGTTCCCGGCGACCAGCGCGCCGGGAACGCGTTTGGTCCATCAGTGCGCACACGATGGACCAAACAATACCATACGTCAGCACACCGCCCGGAAATCCCGGGGATTTCAGGTGTGCGCAGCCACTTTCCTTCGCATCAAAAACCCGCAGGGTTTTTGATGCCCGGAGACGGCCGTCATCCAAGGCGGTTGATGGCGCGGACGGCCTCGGCCGTGGTGGTCATCGGGAACAGCTCAAAGCCGACGATGCCGTCGTAGCCGCTCTCCTCCAGTTGCCGGAATACGCGGGCATAGTTGATTTCGCCGGTGCCCGGCTCGTGGCGCCCGGGCGCGTCCGCCACGTGGACGTGGCCGATTTGCC
The DNA here is from genome assembly GCA_029974035.1 of Eubacteriales bacterium. The sequence continues at coordinate 155,334 of JARKQG010000075.1, forward strand.
CGGCGTAGCGGGCGATGGTGTCGCACAGCGCGCCCTCGTTCAGCTGCATGTGGTAGACATCATAGAGAATCTTGAGCATGGGGGAGCCGATCAGCCCGGTCAGCTCCGCGGCGGTGCGGGTGCGGGTGAGAAAATAGCCCGGATGGTCTGTGGCGGTGTTGAGGGCCTCCAGGTTCATGCGGATGCCGCTGTCCTCCGCCAGTTTCGCGCACTCGGCCAGCCCCGCGTAGAGCGACGAGAGCTTGACCGCTTCCGAAAGCTCCGAAAAACTGTCGGCGGCCGCGCCGCCGGGGCCCAAAGCGTTGGAGAGCAGGGTGACCGCCCGCGCGCCCAGCCGCAGGGCGGCGTCCACCGATTCCTTCAGTTGATCCAGATAGCGCATCCTGTGGGCGGGGTTGACCAGCGAGTAATCCTGGCCGCCGTTGAAGTTGCTGATGCCCACGCCGGCATCCCGCGCCGCGGCCGCGACCGCGCCCAGGTCCTTGTCCCGCCAGCCCCAGAACTCCACATAGGCAAAGCCGTCCTTCTTTGCCGCCTCAAAGCGGTCGAGAAACGGCTTTTCCAGATACAGGGTTTCAATGCACGCGCACTTGGGAAATTTCATGCCGTTCATCCTTTCTCGGGCGGGCGCCGGCGGCCCCCGGCAAAGAGAAGCAAAGGAAAAGCCCCCGTCCATGGACGAGGGCCGATGAGATCCTTACTTCGCCTGCTTCTTTTCGCTCTCCATGTCGATGACCTTCTGCCCATCGTAGTACCCGCAATGCTTGCACACGCGGTGGCTCAGCTTCATCTTCTGGCAGCGCGGGCACTTGACAATGCCGGGCACGCTCAGCTTCCAGTTCGCGGCGCGGCGGGAGTGCTTGCGCGCCTTTGACGTTTTATACTTCGGTACGGCCATGGTTACACCTCCTCGTCGTCGCTGGGAATTCGTTCTCTGAGTGCCGCAAAGGGGTTTTCCCGGACGGGCCCCTTCGGGCAGCCGCAGGGCGTTTCGTTGAGGTTCGCGCCGCAGACGGGGCAGAGCCCCCGGCAGTCCTCGCGGCACAGAAGCCGCATCGGCATCTCCAGCAGCAGCGCTTCCCGGGCGGGGCTGGTCAGGTCGATCTCGTGGCCCTCCAGCAGGCGCTGGTCGGGGTTTTCGGGATCGCTCTCGCGCACGAACACCTCGTCGATGTCGGCCGAAAGGGGCTGCGAAACTTCCCGGAGGCACCGGGCGCAGTGGGCGGTCAGCGTTGAGCGCACCGTCCCCCGGACCGAAACCGATTCGCCCGCGCCGGTCAAATCACCCTTCAGGAGGATGCCCGACAGCCGCACCTGGTCGCTCAGGACGTCCATCGGCTCGAGCGCCAGCGCGCATTCGAACGGATAGGCCTGTCCCGGATTTTTGAGCGCGGCCGAGACATCGATCATGGGGCAATCACCTCGCAGGGACTAACCAGTGTATTATAGAATCACGGTTCGGATTTGTCAAATTATTTTTGCGTAAGCTCCAGCGTGTCCCGGGCGATGGCCAGCTCCTCGTTGGTGGGGATGACCCACACTTGGACCCGGGCGCCTTCTTTTGAAATCACGCCCTCGGAGCGCTTGCCCTCATTTTTGGCCGCATCCAGCTCGACGCCCAGGAACCCCAGGCCTTCGCAGATCTCGGCGCGGGCCTCCCAGTCGTTTTCGCCGATGCCGGCGGTGAAGGCGATCAGGTCCAGCCCGCCCATGGCCGCCGCGTAGGCGCCGATGGTCTTGCGGATGCCGTAGGACCACATCTCCCGGGTGACCTTGCAGCGCTCGTCGCCCGCCTTCGCGCCGGCGACCACATCGCGCATGTCGCTGGAGCGGCCGCTGACGCCCAGAAGGCCGGACTTTTTGTTGAGCATGTCCACCACCTGCTCGGCGCTCATGTTCTCGCGGACGGACAGGGTGGAAACCACCGCCGGATCCAGCGAACCGGAGCGGGTGCCCATCAGCACGCCTTCCAGCGGCGTCAGGCCCATGGAGGTGTCCGCGCACTTGCCGTCCACCACCGCGGAGAGGGAGGAGCCGTTGCCCAGATGGCACACGATCAGCCTTTTCGCGCCGGTCAGCTTCACCGCGCGGGCGGACACGAAGCGGTGGCTGGTGCCGTGGAAGCCGTAGCGGCGGATGGCGTGCTTTTTGTAGTATTCCAGCGGGATGCCGTACAGATACGCCTTGGGGGGCATGGTCTGGTGGAAGGCGGTGTCAAACACGGCCACCTGCGGGGTGTCCGGCATGACCCGCTGGCAGGCGCGGATGCCCATCAGGTTGGCGGGGTTGTGCAGCGGGCCCAGCGGGATGCAGTCCTCGATGGCCTTTTCCACCGGCTCGTCAATCACGCAGGAGGCGGTGAACTTGTCGCCGCCGTGCAGCACCCGGTGCCCCACCGCGCCGATTTCGGAAATGGCGGTGATGACGCCGTGGCGGGGATCGATCAGCGCCTCCAGCACCAGTTGCATCGCGTCGGTATGGCTCTTCATCGGCTGCTCGACCACGTATTTCTGATCGCCGTACTGATGGGTCAGCTTGCTGCCCTCGATGCCGATGCGCTCGGCCAGGCCCTTGGCCAGCACCGCCTCGCCCTGCATGTCGATCAGCTGGTACTTAAGGGAGGAGGAACCCGCGTTGATCACCAGAATTTTCATGAACGATTCAAACCCTTTCTACTATGTGTGCGCGCCGGGCGCGGAAAGAGGCGCAAGGGGCGCCCGCCCTCAGAGCTGCTGCGCCTGCACCGCCGTAATGGCGACGGTGGCCACGATGTCCTCCACCGAGCAGCCGCGGCTGAGGTCGTTGCAGGGCTTGGCCAGCCCCTGCAGCACCGGGCCGTAGGCCTCGGCGCCCGCCAGGCGCTGCACCAGCTTGTAGCCGATGTTGCCCGCCTGCAGGTCCGGGAACACCAGTACGTTGGCGTGGCCCGCCACTTCGGAGCCGGGGCTCTTGAGCTGGCCCACGGACGCCACCAGCGCGGCGTCGGCCTGGAGCTCTCCGTCCAGCTTGATGTCGGGGGCCAGTTCCTTCGCGATGCGGGTGGCTTCCTGCACCTTGGTCACCAGGTCGTGCCTGGCGCTGCCCTTGGTGGAGAAGGACAAAAGCGCCACCCGGGGCTCCATGCCGGCCAGGTTCCTTGCGGAGTCCGCCGCGGCCACGGCAATGTTGGCCAGCTCCTCGGCGGTGGGGCAGGGGATCACCGCGCAGTCCGCGAAGATCATGACGCCGTCGGCGCCGTAGGTCCTGTCGGGGCATTCCATCAGGAAGCAGGAGGATACGGTCTTAATGCCGGGCTTCGACTTGATGATCTGCAGCGCCGGGCGCAGCATGTCGCCGGTGGAGTGGATCGCGCCGGAGACCAGGCCGTCGGCATCGCCCGCCTTTACCATCATCACGCCGTAGTACATCGGGTCCGTCATCTTCTGGAGGGCTTCTTCTTCCGTCATGCCCTTGGCCTTGCGCAGCATATAAAGCGCCTCGGCGTAAGGCTTTGCCTTGTCGCTCGAGGCGGGGTTCACGATCCCGACGCCGCCCAGGTTCGCGCCCAGGGCCTTGGCGGTTTCAGCAATTTTTGCCGGATCGCCCAAGAGGGTAATGCGGGCCAGGCCTTCCGCCGAAACCTTCGCGGCGGCCGCGATGTTGCGCTTTTCCTCGCCCTCGGGCAGCACGATGTGGCGAACGTCCGCCTTCGCCTTCCGCATGATCGTATCGATGATCGCCATGACCAATCTCCTCCCGGATTTGCTGATTCTATGATTCGCAATCACACCAAATCATTATACATTATAGAGGGGCGTTTTGAAAGCGCCAACTGTTAAAAATATTCAGCGAACTTTGTGCCGCTTTTGTGCCCGAAAGGGCAACAAACCGGCGGCGGGCCCCGTCTGTAATTGTGACGGAAACAATGAAACAAGACCGGAGGAATGACATGAAACGCATTCACGCCATACTAGCCCTTGTACTGTGCCTGGCCCTGACGCTGAGCGCGTACCTGACCGTCCAGGCACAGCGCGGCGACGGCACCCTTCTGGGCGCCTACGAGCCCGACAGCGCGGAGGCAAAGGCCGTGCCGGACGTCCCGGAGGGGACGCCCCTGACCGAAAAGCGGATGGCGCTTGACAATCAACTGGGCGGGCAGTCGGTTCATACCGAACTGACGCTATCCTTTACAGCCGCGCCGGCGGACGCCGTCTGGTCCGGGCTCACGGAGCGCTTTGCGCTGGCGGTGTCGGAGGCGGTCGCTTCCGGAACCGGCATGACCGCGGAGCAGCTCTCCGGGTCGATCCAGGCCGCGGTGCGCTCCGCCCTGGACGCCTCGACCGAGGCGCTGGCGGGCGGAAAAATCTACCTTACCCACGTGGCGGTCACCACGCCGTACTATGAAACGCTTCAGCGCGGCTCGAAAAACGACGCCACCCGCGCGCTCCAGCAGAAACTGATCCAGCTGGGCTTCCTGACCGGCGCCGCCGACGGCCAGTACGGCAAGGGCACCGCCGCGGGGGTTTCCGCGCTGGAGCAGTACATTCGCTGGCTGGAGCAGGACGAGATTGACGCCAAGGCGACGCCGACCCCCGCGCCCACGCCGACCCCCGATCCGGGCGCCACGCCGGACGCGAACGCCGCCCCCACGCCCGAGCCCGAGCCCGCGCCCACGCCCGTCACCCAGGTGGACGGCGTGGCCGACGCCACGGTCCTGGCATTCTTCATGTCGGACGACTTTCCCGCGGCCAGGATTGGCCTCGACTACGGCGACAAGGGCGACGAGGTGCTGCGCCTGCAGCGCAGGCTGAGTGCGCTGGGCTACCTGATCGGCTCGCCCGACGGCGTCTACGGCCCGGGCATGCAGCGGAGCGTGCGGCTTTTCCAGTACTACAACGGGCTGGAGCAGACCGGCGCCGCGGACGTCGAACTGCAGAAGCTGGCCTACTCCGGCCAGGCCAAGCTGCCCGCGCACCCGATGCTGCAGGACGGCTCCTCCGGAGAAGAAGTGACCAGGCTGCAGCAGCGGCTGCACAAGCTGGGCTTTATGATCGGCTCGGCCGACGGCAGCTACGGCCCCGCCACCGAGCGCGCGGTGGAAAGCCTGCAGGCCTACTTCCAGGCCCAGGAGCGCGAGACGCTCACCGCCGAAGCGATGGCCCAGGGCACCCCCCCGGCCGAAATCAAGATTGACGACAGCCAGCTGACCACCGTGGTCAACGGCATCGCGGACCCGATCCTGCTGGACAAGTTCTACGACGCGAGCTTTCCGGACGTTCCCGGCGCCATGCAAAGCGGCGCCGCGGGCGAGGAAGTCAAGCGCGTGCAACGCAGGCTGTACGATCTGGAATACCTCTACACCTCGGCCGACGGCGGCTACGGCCCCGCCACGGCCAGCGCGATCAAGGATTTCCAGAAGCGCAACAGCCTGAGCCAGTCCGGCGAGGCCGACAAAAAGACGCTGGAGAAGCTGTTTTCCGATTCGGCCAAGAAGGCGCTCAAGCCTTACATGCTGAAGGTGTCCACCGCCAAGCAGCGGGTCTACGCCTACGCGCCGGACGAGAACGAGGAGTACACCATTTTGGTGCGCACCATGAAGTGCTCGACGGGCCTCAACGCGACCCCTACCCCAAAGGGCACCTACCAGGCCTCCACCGGCCCCGGCGCCCGGTGGCACTACTTCAAGAAGTTCTTTGTCTGGGCCCAATACGCCTACTATATCCAGGGGGACATCATGTTCCACTCGGTGCTCTACAACAACAAGGGCGGCTCGCCCACCTCGGGCTCCGTCCGCAACCTGGGCAGAAAGGCGTCTCACGGCTGCGTCCGGCTGAGCGTCGAGAACGCCAAGTGGATCTACCAGAACTGCCCGGCCAAGACGAAAATCGTCGTCTACTAGAGGGGAATGGCGGCGGGGCGCCTGCGAAAGCGGGCGCCCCGCTTTCGTTCTTTGCAGGCGTGGCGAAAATCGCACATTTCCGCCTGCGCGATTGACAGGCTTCGCGGGGCTGTGCTATCATCAAACGGGTTCGCGGGGCGCAACCGACGGATAAAACTCCCAAGGAGGCATTTCATGCGAAAGCTGCTTTTGTGTTTTGTGGCCTTCATGCTTGTGGCGACAGGCGCGCTGGCGCAGACTGCGGACATCGTCGGCGCATATTCCATTACGCTGCCCGACGATCTCAAGGCGGTGGAGCTGACCGAGGAGAACATGGCCGACGGCCTCGTAATGGATATGGAGAGCGACGCGCTGCACGCCGTCGCCTACGTGTACGAGCCGGACCCGACCTACACCCAGACGCTGGACGAGATGTACGAAAACTACCTGGCCGACCAGCAGGAGGGCTTTTACAGCAACGTGGCCATCGAGGAGATCGGCGGCGAGCGGATGATCGTCTATGACATCGACGAGGGTACCGTGGGCGCGATCACCATCGCGGCGGACGGAAAGACCTACGAGTTTATCCTGATCTGCGAGCAGGATTCGGCCCGGGAGGCGGCCAAGGCGGCCGTCGAATCCATTGCCCCGATGAAGTGAGAGGGACCGGATGAAGGCAAAGAGAGACTGGCGCAAGCACCTGGTGCGCTGGGTGGCGCTGGGGCTGGCGGCGCTGATGGTGCTGGGTGTGCTGGTGGCCGCGGTCTTTTCCTCCGCGCTGGCGGAGGGCCGCGACACCTGCGAGATGCAGCTGACGGTGCTGGAGGACCTGGGCGCGGTCAGCGTCGTGCAGACGATCACCTACCAAAACCGAACGGGCGCGCGCCTGGATCAGATCCTCTTCCAGCTGGCGCCCAACGCGCTGAGGCGTGAGACCACCGCCCCATACGAGAGCGAAACCATGATCGACGCCTATCCCGGCGGCTTTGCCCCGGGGGGCGTCGAACTTCATTCGGTCATGGTGGACGACGCGGCGGCGGACTGGGGCGTCCAGGGGACCGACGAGGCCACGCTGCGCGTCGGGTGCGACCTCGCGCCCGGCGAAGCGGCGGTCTTCCGGTTTGATTACGAGCTGATCCTGCCGGACGCTCTGGGCATGGTGGGCACCGGGGCCATCGGCTGGCGGCTGGCGGGGTTCTACCCGCTGCCCGCCGTGTGGGACGGCGGCTTTCACGTCGAGCGGGTCGGTCCGGTGGGGGAGAGCCTGATGGCGGACCCGATGGACTACCGCGCCACCGTCAACCTGCCGGACACATGGCAGGTGGCGGCGGGGGGCGATGCGCGCGCCGAGCGCGCGGGCGCGGCGCGGCAGAACGTGACGGTGACGCTTTCAAACGCCCGCTGCTTTGCCCTCGCCCTCAGCCGCCGCTACGTCGAAGTGGAGCGCGCGTCCGGCTCCGGCATCACCGTGCGCGCCTACGCCAACGACCGCGCCGCCGCGGCCCGGGCCGCCGAGGCCGCGGCGAAGGCGGTGGACATTTATTCCGAAGCCTTTGGCGCCTATCCCTTTGAAAGCCTGACCGTCGCCCAGGCGGATCTGGTGGAAGGGGCGGCGTTTTCCGGCATCGTCATGCTGCCGGAGGACCTGTACGCCTATTCGCGGCGGGGCGAGCTGGAGTATCAGGCGGCGCGGCTGACCGCGCGGGCGTGGTTTGGCGAAATCGTGGGCTCGAACCCCGCCGAGGCGCCCTGGCTCACGGAATCGCTGGCCGCCTATTCGGCGCTCTACTACTACGAGCGCGCCTACGGCCGCGACCGGTACCTTGAGGAGCTGAACGCGAGGGTCACGCCGTCGCTCCGGCTCACGATTCCCGGCGGGGTGACGGTGGACGGCGAGGCGCTCTCCTTCGGCACCGTCGGAGATTATCAGGCCGTGGTGCGGGGGCGCGGCGCGGCGGTCATGCACGAAGTGGGCGTGGTGCTGGGGGAGGACGCGCTTATCGGCGCACTGAAGCTGTACGTAGCGCAAAATGCCGGGCGCATCGCCACCGCGGCGGATTTTTACGCCGCCCTCAGCCAGGCCTCCGGCCGGGACGCCACGGGCCTGATGACGGAGCTGCTCACGGACATCGATCAGTACGTGGGCCAGGCGCTGGACTGGTACGAGTAGCGCCGGTCATTTTGCGGCCCGCGGCGCGCCTTTTGCGCGCGCTTTCGGACAATTTGAACGAAAAGCGGTTATTTTCGTCCAATGATTGGTATAATAAGGATGATCCGCGGCCGGCACGGCCGCTGTCAAAGGAGTGAAGAGTATGGCGGATGAACTGCGCAAGGTGATCATGGCGGGCGTCGGTGCCGTGGCCCACGCGGTGGAGAAGACGGCGGACGCGATCAGCGAGGCCACCAAGGGCGAAAACCGCGAGCGCGTCAAGGCCGCGGTGGACGATTTGGCCAAGAAGGGCGAGGACGCCGTCGAAAAGGGCAAGGCCGTGGGCGGTGAGCTGATCGGCAAGATCGGCGACGCCTTTGCCGGACTCAAGAATGTGGAGGCGGACGACATCAAGGCGCGCCTCGGCGACCTGGCGGATGACGCGCTGGACGAGATTGAGCGCGCGGTCGGCGAGCTCAAGCACCGCCGCGCCTCGGAGAAGCCCCAGGGCGGCGAAGGCACCGGCATGCACCCCGAGTCCGGCGATAAGCCCGAGGGCGCCGAGGCGGAGGCCGAGGCGGCGGCGGACGGCACCGCCACCCGCGAGGATGGCGAGGACCTGTCCGAGGGCGGAAAGCCCGACGAGTGAGCGATTTTTTCCCGTTGATGGACCCCTGTCGGCCCCGGCCAAGCGCGCCGGGGCCGCGCCTGTCCCGCCCTTTTCAGATCGGCCGGGGTATGCTATACTGTGTGTAACCGCACGATGGAGGAGAGTATGTTTCAGCTACGCGCGCCCTATCAGCCCCGGGGCGATCAGCCGCAGGCCATCGAGGCGCTGGCTGAGGGCCTCGAAGCGGGGCTCAGGCACCAGGTGCTGTTGGGGGTCACCGGCTCCGGCAAGACCTTCACCATGGCCAGCGTGATCGCAAAGGCCCAGCGCCCGGCGCTGATCATCGCCCACAACAAGACCCTGGCCGCCCAGCTGGCCGCGGAGTTCCGGGAGTTCTTTCCGGACAACGCCGTGGGCTATTTTGTCAGCTATTACGACTACTATCAGCCGGAGGCCTACATCGCCTCCTCCGATACCTACATCGAAAAGGACTCCTCCATCAACGAGGAGATTGACCGCATGCGCCACAGCGCCACCGCATGGCTCTCCGAGCGGCGGGACGTGATCATCGTGGCGTCGGTCAGCTGCATCTACGGCATCGGCGATCCGGCGGAGTACACCAGCCTGGCGGTGTCCCTGCGCGAGGGCATGAAGCTGGACCGGGACCAGCTGATCGACCGGCTGATCGACATCCAGTACGTGCGCAACGACTTCGAGTTTGAGCGCGGCACCTTCCGCGTGCGGGGCGACGTGGTGGAAATCCTGCCCGCGGGCGAGATGGAAAAGGCGCTCCGGGTGGAATTCTTCGGCGACACGATCGAGCGCATCAGCGAGATCGACACCCTCACCGGCCAGCCGCTGCGCCACTTCAGCCACATCGTGGTGTTTCCCGCGTCCCACTACGCCACGTCCCGCGAGAAGCTGGAAAAGAGCATCGGCATGATCGAGGCCGACATGGCCCGGCAGGCGGCCGCCTTCAAGGACGCGGGGCGGCTGCTCGAGGCCCAGCGCCTCGAGCAGCGCACCCGCTACGACGTCGAGATGCTCCGGGAATTGGGCTATTGCAACGGCATCGAAAACTAGTCCCGCTATTTTGACGGCCGCAGCCCCGGCGAGGCGCCCTTTACGCTGATGGACTACTTCCCCAAGGACTTTCTTTTGTTCATCGACGAAGCCCACGTCACCATCCCGCAGATTCGCGCCATGTACAACGGCGACCGGGCCCGCAAGACCGCGCTGGTGGACTACGGCTTTCGCCTGACCAGCGCCTTTGACAACCGCCCGCTCAAATTCCACGAGTTTGAGGCGCGGGTGGGCCAGGCCGTGTACGTGTCCGCCACCCCCGGCCCCTACGAAATGGAGCGCGCGGACCGGGTGGTGGAGCAGATCATCCGCCCCACGGGCCTCATCGATCCGGAGATCATCGTGCGCCCCGCCACCGGCCAGGTGGACGACCTTCTGGGCGAAATCCGAGGGGTGGCTGCCCGGGGCGACCGGGTGCTGGTGACCACCCTCACCAAGCGCATGGCCGAAAACCTCACCACCTATCTGCGGGAGATGGACGTGAAGGTGGAGTACATGCACTCGGACGTGGAAACCCTTGAACGCATCCGGCTTCTGCGCTCGCTGCGGCTGGGCGAGTTTGACGTGCTGGTGGGCATCAACCTGCTGCGCGAGGGGCTGGATCTGCCCGAGGTGGCGCTGGTGGCCATCCTGGACGCCGACAAGGAGGGCTTTCTGCGCAGCGAAACCAGCCTGATCCAGACCATCGGCCGCGCCGCGCGCAACGTGGACGGCCGCGTCGTGATGTACGCCGACCAGCTGACCGACTCCATGATGCGCGCCATCTCCGAAACCAACCGGCGCCGCGCGCTGCAAGAGGCGTTTAACGAGGCCTACGGCATCGTGCCCCAGACCGTCCGCGCCGCGGTGCGGGAGCTGATGGAGGTCAGCCGCGAGGCCGAGGCCGAGGCGGGGGCGCTCTCCGACGAGGAGGCGCGCCTCACCATCCAGCGGCTGGAGGACGAGATGCTGGCCGCCGCCGGCGCGCTGGATTTTGAGCGCGCCGCCAGGATCCGCGATCAGATGCTGGCTCTCCGGGGCGAAAAACCCATGGCCACGGGCGAAAAATCCCGCTTTACGCGCCGGGGCAAGCCCAGAAAGCTCAAAAAATAACCCCTGCATGAGGGCCAGGCCTCCCGGCATAGGCTGAAACGGCAGTCTGGCGACGGGAGGGGCAAGGCGTGAGGCAGTACATTGCGGAGCGCGTGCTGGCGGAGGCCGCCTATATCCTGGAGTACGGCGCGACGGTGCGCGCCTGCGCCGCGGCGAAGGGCGTCAGCAAGACGACGGTGCACAAGGACATGCGCACGAGACTGCCGAGGATCGACGCCCGGCTGTCCCGCAGCGTCGACAGGGTGCTCAGCATCAACCGCCAGCAGCGGCACATCCGCGGCGGGCTGGCAACCCGGCGAAAATACAAGTCGTTGCAATAAGCGAGGTCATTACAAATGCAATGGAACGTCGCGCTGGACATCGGCGCCAGCGCCGTCCGGATGGCGGTGCGCGGACACGGGGACATCTTGAACGAGAGCGCCGCCGTGGCGACGCGCGCGGGCGAGGCGAAGCCCTTTTTGCTGGGCGACGAGGCGCTGCCGCTTTTGGGCCGCGCCACAGGGGGCGTCCGGGTGGACTTCCCGATGGACGCGGGGCAGGTGGCCGACGAGGCCGCGCTCAGGGCGTGGATGGCCCACCTTCTGCGCCGGGCCGGCCAGGCGGGCCGCGTCATGCGGCCCCGGGTGCTGATCGCCCGATCGCCCGGCGCGCTGGGCTACACCATGCGGGCGCTGGCGGCTCTCGCCATGGACGCCGGCGCCGCGGTCTGCAGCCTGATCCGCTCGGATCTGATGGCGGCGGTGGGCGCGGGGTGCGATCCGATGCGCCCCGAGGGTACGCTGGTGGGCGAGCTGGGCGCGGGCTTTATGGCCGTGACGCTCTTTTCGATGGGCCGCGTGGTGGAGAGCCGGTCGCTGCCCTGGGGCATGCGAAGGGCCGACGGGATCATCGCCACCCTGCTCCGGAACGAATACGCGCTGGAGACGGGGGCACGGACCGCGGAGGAGCTCAAGCTGTCGCTGCTCACCGCCATGGGCGGCGCGAGGCTCTCTGTGGATGTGCGGGGGCTGGACCTTAACCTCAGCCTGCCCCGCACCCGCAGCGTGGCGGCGGAAACGCTGCACGCGGCGGTCCGGCCGGTGATCGATGATTTTTCCACGCTGGTGCGGGCGGTGGTGCGCAGCGCGCCCGTGGAACTGGCCGCGGACCTGACGGAACGCCCCCTTGCGCTGACCGGCGGCGGCGCCGCGCTCTTTGGGCTGGACAAGCTGATTGCGGAGGCCACGGGCCTCGGCGTCACCATCCCCGGCGATCCCGCGGGCTGCGTCGCCCGGGGCCTTGCCGCCGCGCTGGAATCGCCCGAACGCTTTGAGGCCGCCGCCGAGTCCGTCGCCGCGCTGATGAAGTCCTGAAAAATACCGCCTCCGGGCGGCTTACGGGAGGTACCCCTATGAAGAAGCTATCAGCCCTCTTTCTCGCGCTGATCTTCGCAGTGTTGCCCGTTCTGGCAATGGCGCAGGATGCCGCCCCCTCCGAGGGCGGCTGGACGGACGAGCCCGCCGCCGAATCCGCCGAAAGCTGGGCGGACGAAGCGCCGGACGCGCGGGAAACGGCCCAGGCCGCGCTGCCGCTGGCGGCGCTGATCACCCGCGCCTTCACGCTGGGGGCGCAGCCCTTTGACGGCGCGCCGGACGATATGACCGCCTGGGCGCTCGCCTACGCGGCGCTGGAGCAGGGCGCGGTGGCTGCGCCGGAGACGGGCGTTACACTGGAGGCGCTGAAGGCGGCCTATGCCGCAATCTTCACCCAAGGCGAACTGTCCGCCATGCCGGAGGATTTCACGCTGCTCGCGCCCCGCGGGGACGTGTACGACTACACGTCGGACCCCGGCGACGCCGGCTACGCCCCCGATCTCCTGGCCGCCACGGCGTCGGACGGCGAGGTGGACGCCGAGTACGCGGTGATGATCACCGCCCCCGATGCCCCGGAGGACCTGGCCGCGCTGATCGCCGTCACGCTGACGCCCAACGCGGATTCGCCCTTCGGCGCGACGGTTTCGAGCGTCATTCCCATTACCGGCGCCCCCGCCATGACGAAGGCCACCGCCACCGCCACCCTCGCGAAGTACAAAAACATCACCTATGGGGCGGAAAACGTGCTGGACGGCGACATGGCCACCTGCTGGTCCTACCCCGAGCGGGACAAGGGCGCGGTCCTTACGCTGGAGGCGGACGAGCCCCAGACCGTGCGCGGCATCCGGCTGACCCCCGCCTACGCCAAGTCGGAATCGCTGGCGATGGCCAACAACCGGGTCAAATCCTTCCGCGTGACGCTGTCCGACGGCACCGAGTTTGACTTTGAGGTCTCGCCCGATCTGCCCGGGTACGCCTACGACCAGTTTGCCTCCTTTGCCTTTGACGCCGCGCACGAGATCACCTGGGCCAGCGTCGAGGTGACGGGGGTCTACCCCGGCGGCAAGTATACGGATACCTGCATCAGCGAGATCGCGCTGTTCTAGTCGTCCGCGAAGCCTAATTACCGCGCTATGGCTGGATCTTTTCCTGTCCGGCTGTGTCGCGCTCCGCTTGACGTAGCGCTGCTACGCCTGCGCTCCGGTTCCGTGCCGGGCAGAAAAATCTCTGCGCCCTATTATCGGTTCTTAGACTTCGTGGACTACTAGCGCGCCGCGGCGGGCAAATGACGGCGGGAGATGGGATCATGGCCGATCGGGAGACACTCTTATCGTGGCGGGCGGTCACGCCCTGCAGCACGGTGGTATCCGGATTTTGGGGAGCGGAGGGGCCGGCTCCGCGCACGGCCGCGTTCCGGACCTACCTGGAGGGCGCGCCGGGCCCGGGGGTCTACCGGTTCTGGACGCGCAATCTGCGGGAGACCACCCGGGGCGAGGGGGCCCTCCGCCTCGCGGATCAGCCCGGCGGTTTCTGGCGCGTGGAGGAGGCCTTTATCGCCGACGGCGGCACCCGGCGGGACGGCGCGGTGTACGGTACGGCCGTGCCGGTGCTCTTTGACGGCGCACCCACGAGGGATGTGACGCCGGGCGAGGCGTTTTTCAGCGACGCGGCGGCGATCGACCTGCCCCCTGGCCACGACCTGGCCTTCAGCTGGACGGTCACAAGCCTTTCCGGCGGCCCGGCCATCCCCTGCACCGACGAATCGATCCTCGCGGCCTACATGCGGCCCGGCGGCGGCGCGTCCGAACCGTCGCCGGAGGGGTTTGCCATCGACTTCAACGGCCGGTGCGCGCTGCCGGGGCTGTTTCTGCGCCGCGCACCCTCTGAAAGGATCTTCGCTTTTCTGGGCGACTCCGTCACCCAGGGCTACGGCACCGGCGAGGGGCGCGACGCCTTCTGGGCCGCGCGGGTCATCCGGCGCCTGCCTGGCGGCTGGAACGCGCTGAATCTGGGCAGCGGCTGGGCGCGGGCCTATGACGCGGCGGCCGACGGCGCGTGGCTCGCCCGCGCAAAGGCGGCGGACGAGGCCACCGTGTGCCTGGGTGTCAACGACATCGGCACCTGCGGCCGGCGCGCGGCGGAGATCACCCGGGATCTGGACCGCATTGTGCGCCTGCTCAAAGATGCGAACCCCGGCATGCGCGTCTGGCTGTTCACGCTGCCGCCCTTTGACTTTGGAGGCGCGCAGCTCAAAACCTGGCGCGCGGTCAACGATTGGATTCGCGCCGGCGAAGCGCCGGAGGCGGCGGTCTTTGACACCGTGCCTGTGCTGGGCCGGGACGCGCCGGAATCCCACAAGGTCCGCGAGGAATACCGCTTCGCCCTCAACCCGCACCCCAACGCCCGCGCCGGCGAGGCCCTCGCCCGGGCGTTCCTGAAGCGGCGGGGTTGAGGGCCTCGCGCGCGTTGTGCAAAATAACATTTGCTTTTCTTGACAGCGGCGCGGCGCGGCCTTATAATGTTTTCATCAGCAGCGAAGGCGCTGCGGAGCCTGTTTTGCGGGTTTCGCGGTGCCTTTCAAATTTTATAGGGGGTTGGATCTATGAGCAGGATGCCGGATATGTTTGGCTCCATGGTGTTCAACGATACCGTCATGAAGGCCAGGCTGCCCCACGATACCTACAAGGCGTTTAAAAAGAAACTGGCCAAGGGCGAGCCGCTGGACCGCCCCACCGCGGATGTGATCGCCAACGCCATGAAGGACTGGGCGCTGGAAAAGGGCGTCACCCACTATACCCACTGGTTCCAGCCGATGACCGAAATCACCGCGGAAAAGCACGAGGCCTTCATCAGCCCCGTCGGCGACGGCGTGATCATGGAGTTCTCCGGCAAGGAGCTGATCCAGGGTGAGCCGGACGCCTCCAGCTTCCCCTCCGGCGGCCTGCGCGCCACCTTTGAGGCCCGGGGCTACACCGCGTGGGACCCCACCAGCTACGCTTTCATCAAGGAAAATACGCTGTGCATCCCCACGGCGTTCATGTCCTACACCGGCGAGGTGCTGGACAAGAAGACGCCGCTGCTCCGCTCCATGGACGCCCTCAACGTGCAGGCGCTGCGCATCCTGAAGCTGTTCGGCCGCGCCGACGTCCGGCGCGTGGTAACCACCGTCGGCCCGGAGCAGGAGTACTTCCTGATCGATAAAACCATGTACGACCGGCGGCCCGATCTGGTCTATACCGGCCGGACGCTCTTTGGCGCCCGCCCGCCCAAGGGTCAGGAGCTGGAGGACCACTATTTCGGCGCGCTGAAAAAGCGCGTGGCGGCCTTCATGCGCGATCTGGACGAAACCCTCTGGAAGCTGGGCGTACTGGCCAAGACCGAGCACAACGAGGTTTCCCCCGCCCAGCACGAGCTGGCCCCGATCTTCAACAACACCAACATCGGCACCGACCACAACCAGCTGTCGATGGAGATGATGAAGAAGGTGGCTTCCGAGCACGGCATGGTGTGCCTGCTGCACGAAAAGCCCTTCGCGGGCGTCAACGGCTCGGGCAAGCACAACAACTGGTCCATCGCCACCGACGCGGGCGCGAACCTCCTGGAACCCGGCGCATCCCCCAGCGAGAACGCCCAGTTCCTGCTGTTCCTGGCGGCGGTCATCAAGGCCGTGGACGAGTATCAGGACCTTCTGCGCATCTCCTGCGCCAGCGCAGGCAACGACCACCGGCTGGGCGCCAGCGAGGCGCCGCCGGCCATCATCTCCATGTTCCTGGGCGAGGAGCTGACGGAGATCGTCGAGGCGCTGATCGCCAAGGCTGCCTACTGCCCCAAGTGCAAGGACGAAATGGACATCGGCGTCACCGTGCTGCCCCACTTCTTCAAGGACACCACGGACCGCAACCGCACCTCGCCCTTCGCCTTCACCGGCAACAAGTTTGAGTTCCGCATGGTGGGCTCGGCCTTCTCCATCGCCGATCCCAACACCGTGCTCAACACCATCGTGGCTGAATCGCTGCGGGTGTTCGCCGACAGGCTGGAAAAGGCCGAGGATTTCAACGTCGAGCTCAACCGCCTGATCCGCCACACCATCCGGGACCACAAGCGCATCATCTTCAACGGCAACAACTACGCGCCCTCCTGGGTGGAGGAGGCCGCCGCCCGCGGGCTGCTCAACTGGACTTCCGCCGCCGAGGCCATCCCGCACCTGGCGGACGAGAAGAACGTGCGGCTGTTCAAGCAGCACAACATCTTCACCGAGGCGGAAGTGCGCTCCCGCATGGACATCCTGCTGGAGAACTACGTGAAGGTGATCACCATCGAGGCGCTGACGATGCTGGATATGACCGGCCGGGACATCCTGCCCGCGGTGCTGGAGTTCAGCGGCGCGCTGGCGAAGGCGGCCGCCTCGAAGGCCGCGCTGGACATCCCCGCCGACGCCGAAAAGGCGCTGTGTGGAAGGCTCAGCGGCCTGGCCAAGGCCATCATGGATAAAGCTGCGGCACTGGACGCCGCCGTCAAGGCCCTGCCGGAGGGCGACGCCGCCGAGTCCGCCGCCTACACCCGCGGGCAGATCTTCTCCGCCATGGGCGCGCTGCGCGCCGCCGTGGACGAGGCCGAGCCGATGGTGCCCTCCAGGGTCTGGCCCTATCCCAGCTACGGCGAGATGCTCTTCAGCGTCCGGTAAACCCAAAACATACGCCAACGGCCGGAACCCCGCGGGGTTCCGGCCGTTTGTTTCGGGTCTGCCCTCAGCGCTCCTCGCGGAAGTAGTTGGTGCCGCAGCCCCGGGGCTGCGCGTGCTCGCGGGACATGCGCACGGAGGTCATGATCAGCACCAGGATCGTGGCGAAGAAGGGGATCATGTTGTAGACGGCGGAGGGGATGCTCAGCACGTTGGTGGGGATGTAGTACTTCAGCACGCTCAGCGCGCCGAAGACCAGCGAGCCCAAGAGCGCCTTGTAGGGGCTCCAGCCCGCGAAGATGACCAGCGCTACCGCGATCCAGCCCAGGCCGCCCACGCAGTTGTAGGTCCAGGTGCCGCCGCAGGTGATGATGGACACGTACGCGCCGCCCAGGCCGCAGATGCCGCCGCCCAGCACAATGTTCACGTACTTGTACAGATTTACGTTGATGCCCGCCGCGTCCGCCGCGCCGGGGTTTTCGCCCACGGCGCGAAGGTTCAGCCCCCGCCGCGTGCGGAACAAATAGATGCCCATCGCCACCGCGATCACCGCGCCGATGTAGACAAAGAGCGTGTGGGAAAACAGCAGCTGGCCAACCCAGCGGATGTCACTGAGAAAGGGAATGTGGATTTCCTTGAACAGCGCCTTGGTGGCGTCGGGCAAAATCACCATGCCGCCCGGGGTGCGCAGCGCCAGGTTTTCGCCCACGAAGTTGGCAAAGCCCGTGCCGAAGATGGTCAGCGTCAGGCCGGTGACGTTCTGGTTGGCCTTGAGGCTCACCGTCAACACCGCGTAGACCAGCGCGCCCGCCGCGCCCGCCGCGAAGGCGCCCAGGTAGGCCAGCGCCGCGTTTCCGGTGACGTAGGCGGCCACAAAGCCGATCACCGCGCCCATGTACATCATGCCCTCGACGCCCAGGTTCAGGTTGCCGCTGCGCTCGGTCAGGATCTCGCCCAGCGTGCCGAACAGCAGCGGAACGCCTGCCAGCATGGCCGCGAACAGGAATTTGACAAAATAGTCCACCGCCTCGCTCACAGCCCGGCACCCCCCTTCCGTCCCCAGACGATCTTGTAATTGATGAAGAATTCGGCGCCCAGCACGAAGAACAGGATGATGCCCTGAAATACCTCCGACGTGGAGGGCGAAATGTTGTAGATGGAGCGGATGGTGCCCGAGCCCTTCTGCAGGCAGGCGAACAGCATCGATACGACGAGGATGGCCGGCGGGCTCAGCTGGGACAGCCAGGACACCGTGATGGCGGTGAAGCCCACGCCGCCGGCCACGGTTTCCGTCAGCGTGCGGTCCGCGCCGGAGGCCTGCAGCATGCCGGCCAGGCCCGCGATGGCCGCGGACAGAAACACCGTGCGCAGGATGATCTTCTTCACGTTCATGCCGGCGTAGCGGGCGGTGTTCTCGTTTTCGCCCACCACGGTCAGCTCGTAGCCCTGCTTGGTGCGCTTGAGGTAGACGTATACCAGCGCCACCAGGACGAGCGCCACAATCCATCCCGCGTGCACGCCCAGCACCTGGGGCATGCGCGCGGCCTTGTCAAACATCGGCACCTTGGGGAAACCGCTCCTGGGGTCCCGCCAGGGGCCCTCGCGCATCAGCTGGATGATAAAAATGGCGATGTAGTTCATCATCAGCGTAAAAAGCGTTTCGTTGGTGCCGAAGCGCGCCTTGAACCAGGCGGGGACGAGGCCCCACAGCCCGCCCGCCAGAAAGCCGGCCGCGGCCATGGCGGTCAAAAGGAGCGGCTGCGGCCAGTCCGGAAAGGTCAGCGCGAAGAACGACGCCGCCACCGCGCCGATGGAGATCTGGCCCTCCGCGCCAATATTCCAAAAGCGCATTTTGAACGCCAGCGTCACGCCCAGCGACGTGATGAGCAGCGGAATCGCGATTTTGATGGTTTCCCGGAGGTTTCCGGCGGAGCCCACGGCGCCGCCGACCATCGTGCCGTACACGGGGAAGGGGTTAAAGCCCACCGCCAGCAGGAAAAGGCCGCCGGTGGCCAGCGCCAGGACGATGGCCAGCACGCGGTACAGCGCCGCGCGCCAGGGGTCGATGGATACGCGCTGAACGATGTGGGTGCGCACCTTCATCTCCGAATCGCGCATTTGACGTCGCCTCCTTCCAGCGCGCAGCCGGTCATCATCAGGCCCAACTGCTCCTTGGTGACTTCCCTGGCGTCTACCAGGCCCGTGACGATTCCGCCGCACATGACCATGATGCGGTCGCACAGCTCCAATAGCACGTCCAGGTCCTCGCCGATGAAGAGGACCCCCACGCCGCGGGCCTTCTGCTCGTTGAGCAGGCGGTAGATGGTCATGGAGGAATTGATGTCAAGGCCCCGCACCGGGTAGGCCGTGATGAGGATCTTGGGGTCGGAGGCGATCTCCCGGCCCAGCAGCACCTTCTGCACGTTGCCGCCGGAGAGCCTCTTCACCGGCGTGTAGACGTCCGGCGTCATGATGGAGAGCCGCTCGATCAGCTGGTTGGAGAGGCTTCTGGCGGGCCGCCGGTCGAGCAGCGGCGCGTGCTGTTCCTGATACTTCTTGAGCAGCATGTTGTCCACCATACCCATCGAACCCACCAGCCCCCTGCCCAGGCGGTCCTCCGGCACGAAGCTCATGGCCACGCCGCGCGCGGCGATTTCGCGGGGGGAAAGCCCCCGGAGCTCCCCGCCCTCAAACTGGATGGAACCGCCGGAGGAGGTCTCAAGCCCGGCGATGGACTCGCACAGTTCCTTCTGGCCGCTGCCGGCCACGCCAGCCACGCCCAGGATTTCGCCGCTTCGAAGGGTAAAGTTGATGTCGCACAGAGGCTTATTCTTCTCGGTGGCCGAGACGCTGAGGCCCTTCACCACCAGCGCGGGCGAAGGGTTCACCGGCTCGGGCCTGGCGATGGACAGATCCACCGCGCGGCCGACCATCTGCTCGGTCAGCGAGCGGGCGTCGGCGTCCCTGGTCTGGACGGTGCCCACCACCTCGCCCTTCCGGAGCGTCATCACGCGGTCGGAGATGGCCAGCACCTCGTTCAGTTTATGGGTGATGATGATGATCGCACAACCCTCGTCCCGCATCCTGCGCAGGATCGCGAAGAGCTTGTCGATCTCCTGCGGCGTCAGAACCGCCGTGGGCTCGTCCAGGATCAGGATCCGGGAGCCGCGGTAGAGCACCTTCAGGATCTCGACGGTCTGTTTTTCGCCCACCGACAGCGTGTAGATCTTGCTGGAGGGGTCGACCGCGAGGCCGAAGCGCTTGGAGATGGCGAGGATGTGATCGTTCAGCTGGCCCTTGGTGCGGCGGTCGCCCTTGGTGCCCATGACGATGTTTTCCGCCACGGTCAGAATGTCCACGAGCTTAAAGTGCTGGTGGATCATGCCGATGCCCAGGCGGATCGCGTCGGCGGGGGAGTGGATGGTGACGCTCTTGCCGCTGACGTGGATCGTGCCGCTGTCCGGCGCGTACATGCCGCCCAGCATGTTCATCAGCGTCGTCTTGCCGGAGCCGTTCTCGCCCAGCAGCGCAAGAATTTCGCCGTTATACAGCGTCAGGTTGATGTTTTGATTGGCCTTGACCGATCCGAACGATTTGGAAAGGCCCCGTAGCTCTACCGCGGGCCGCCTTTCATCCTGGAGCAAACCGATCACCTGCCCCCGAAAAATAATATCATTATTATACAGGAAGGGATAGCCGCCCGCAATGACATTTTGTGTTGAATCCGACCAATTTGAAAACTTTTTGATTCGTTGCAATGATTTTTGAAGCCGTGCCGCGGGCCATTTGACAGAGCGGCGCGGCCGTATTATAATGAACTGATGATTACACCGGAGGGCGTTATGGACGAGGCCAAACTCAGCCGCATCGTGGAGGCGATCCTGTTCGTCGCCGGGGACCCGTTGAGCGTTCAGGACCTGGCGCACGCGTTTAACCTGACCGAGTCGGAGATGGCGGGCGCGATCGACCGGCTGAGCGATCATTGCGACCTGGAGCAGCGGGGCATCCGCGTCAACCGCTTCGGCGGCAAGGTGCAGCTGTCCATCCAGCCGGATCTGGCGCCCTGGGTGGACATGTTCCTGCAGCCGGTTCGGCAGCAGACGCTGTCGCAGGCGGCGCTGGAGACGCTGTCCATCATCGCCTATCGCCAGCCGGTGACGAAGCAGGACATCGAATCCGTGCGCGGCGTCAAGTGCGACTACTCGGTGCAGGCGCTTATGAACAAGAACCTGATCCGGGAGGCCGGGCGCAAGGAGGCGCTGGGCAGGCCCATCCTGTATGAGACGACGGACGAATTCCTGCGTCACTTCGGCATCGCGTCCCTCGTGGAACTTCCGATGGCGGCGCTGGGGCAGATCTCGATGAACCTGGAGCCGGAGGCGGAAGCCCAGTAAAAAAGGGCCCCGCGGGTACGAAAAGACCGCGGGATCCGGACGACCATGTTCAAAGTCCCCGTGAGATTTCGATCGTTCCCGGCGCGCTTGTCGCCGGGAACGATTTTTTTAGTGCGCGCGCCGGCAGAAGAAACCGTACCAAAATCCAGCGCACCGCGCGGAAATCCGCGAGGGACTCACGCGCACGCGGCTTCCTCTTTTGAATGAACGCGGCTTCCGGTTTTTGATCGTCAGAAGCCGAGAAGCGTCACCACCAGCGGGATGGTGAAGATACAAAGGATTGACGTGAAGGATACCTCCTGCGCCGCGAAAAGCGCGTCCCGGCCGTACATTTCGGCCAGCATCTGGCACATGATGGCGGAGGGCATCGCGCTGGAGAGCACCAGCGTGCCCGCTGCCACCGCGTCCAGGCCGAGCGCGCGGGTGAGCGCCAGCGCGGCCAGCGGCATGATGAGGAGTTTGACCCCGGACACCAGCGCGTTTTTCCAGTCCCAGAGCGCTTTGGGCACAAAGCCGGTCATGCGGGCGCCGAGGATCAGCATCGCCAATGGCGTATTCATCGAGCCCAGCGCGTTCACAGGCGCGTCCAGGAGATCCGGCAGGTCTACCCTGAGGAGGAACAGCACCGTGCCGATCAGCGCGGCCACGAAGCCGGGGTTGACGAGTTTCCGCCAGGAGAGGCTGCCGCGGTCCAGCTGCGCGATGCCCACCGTCCAGACCACCAGGTTGAACGCGACGATCACCGCCGCCAGATACAGCGCGCCCAGATCGCCGTACACCGTCTGGATGATCGGCAGGCCCATGAAGCCCGCGTTGGGCAGCGCCGTCAGCATCGAAAGGATCGGGCGCACCCGATCGCTCTCGCGGCGGCAGGCGGCGTAGACCAGAATCATCGTCAGCGCCATCGTGACCGTCGCCATCCACAGGACATGCAAAAAGCCCGCGAGGGACGCGGCCGTGTATTCATGCTGGGTGACCATGATCAGAAGCGCCGGGTTCGTGCCAAAAGTCACCAGGTCCGAAATGCCCTTGACCACCGGATCGCCCATCACGCCTTTTTTGCGGAGCAGCGCACCCACGAACGCGATGGCAAAGAGCATGAACAGCTGGGGTAGAACGATCATTTCCGCATGCCTTCTTTTGTAAAACTTGCGCCTGAAGCCCGCCCGCGGACTTCAGGCGCGTTTGCATTTTATAGGGAATCCGGGGGGAGTGACCCCTCCGGCGGGGTGCGGGCGGAGCTCCGCCGCCCCCCTGGCCTCCGTCATTCCACGGCGCTTTTGTACCGTGCCAGCAGTTCCTCGAACATCCCGAGGGCCTTTTCCACCGGCTGCGGCGTGGACATGTCCACGCCGGCCAGCTTCAGCGCGTCAATGGGGTAGAG